>NZ_JBIVXA010000011.1:11488-60788 GCF_044768965.1 Streptomyces sp. NPDC090798 | reverse complement strand
GCGCCCTCAGCGCCGTGCGCAGCAGCGGCGACGACTGGAACAAGGACGACGAGAAGTTCAACCCGGAGACCTACAAGGACAAGGGCAACGACGACTCGGGTTCCGGCCGTGGCAAGGACGACTCCTCGGACTCGGAGCGCGACAAGCCCCGCGGCGGCATGCACACGGGTGGCGGTGCGCTCGCCACGCCGGGTACGACGGCCGGTGGGCTGGCGGTCCTGGCTCTCGCCGGTGCGGGCGTCTACGTGGTGCGCCGCAAGCGTGCGGCGAACGGCCTGTCCTGATCCGTGCCTGACGACATAGCAGCCCGGGCCGCCTCCTGCGCACAGCGTGGCGGCCCGGCTGGTTGTCCCCGTGCCGCGCCGGCTCCGCCGCCGTAATCCAGTGAGTTGTTCCGTACGTGTTCCAGTGAGGTGGTGCCCGATGGCATCCCGGTTGTCCTCCCCTGTCGAGCCCCAGTCCGTGACGCCGCTCCAGGGCCCGCGGTCCGGCGTGCCGTTGTTCGTGTGGTGCGCCGGAATCCTGGTCCTGGCGCTGAGCCTGTTCGGCGGCCATGGCAAGCCCTCCGGCCCATTCGACCCCTCGGCCAAGCCCCATGCCGCGGGGCTCGCACCGTCGTCCGCGGCCCGGCCGGCGGGCAAGCATCTGCCGCGGTCCGAGCCGACGCGGCTGCTCATCCCGAAGATCGACGTGGACGCCCCGTTCACCGAACTGGCCGTCGACGCCGAGGGCAAGCTCCAGCCTCCGACGGCCGACGACACGAACCTGGTCGGCTGGTACGCCAAGGGCGTGTCCCCCGGTGAGCCGGGGGCCGCGATCATCGCCGGTCACGTCGACACGACCACTTCCGCGGCCGTCTTCGCCGACCTCAGGGAGCTGGAGCCGGGCGACCGGTTCACCGTGAAGAGGGCCGACGGGCGCAAGGCCACCTTCGTGGTCGACAACGCCGACACGTTCGCGAAGGACGACTTCCCCGACAAGCGCGTGTATGCCGACACCCGCGACGCCGAGGTCCGGCTGATCACCTGCGCCGGCGACTACGACCATTCGGCGAAGGACTACACCGAGAACCTGGTGGTCTTCGCCCACCTCGTCTGACCTGGCGGCCGTGACGTGTCAGAGGCCCGGGACTCCGTGCTCGCGCAGGGGCCCGACGCGCCAGCCGTGCGTCTCGCAGGTGTCGAGGACGCGGGGCAGGGCGGCGAGGGTGGTGCGCCAGGAGTCCGGGGCCGAGGTGCAGTCGGAGTCGTGGAGCAGGATCGTGCCGCCGCCGGACAGATCGCGGGTGACGGTGCGGTGGACGGAGTCCGGGGTGGCCCGTTTGCGCCAGTCCTCGCCCCAGGCCGTCCACAGCGTCGGGGTCAGCCCGAGGCGGCGGCAGGTGAGGTGGGCGGCGGTGTTCATCACCCCGTACGGCGGCCGGAACAGCGTGGGCGGGCGGCCGGTGACGTCGGCGACGGCGTCGCGGGCCCGGGCGAGGTCGTCGTACGTGGCGCGCGGGCCGCGCAGCAGCAGGGGGCGGTGGTGCCAGCCGTGGATGCCGATCTCGTGCCCGGCGGCCGCCATCTCCCTGGCCAGGCCGGGCGAGCGGGCCAGCATCGAGCCCAGCAGGAAGAAGGTCGCCCGGATGCCCCGGGCGTCCAGCAGCCGCAGGAAGTGCGGGGTGGACAGGTGGTCGGGCCCGTCGTCGAAGGTGAGCGCGACATGGTCGGGGCGGCCGCGGCCGGCGAGGCGGGGCATGGCCCGGTTACGCAGCGGACCGAAGGTGGAGATCACCGGCGCGGCGTGCGCGGCGGCGAGCACGGGCAGGGCGGTCGCCCCGGCCCGCCGAACGGTACGGGCCAACCGGCCCGGGCCTGACCTCATCGGTCGTCGTCCTCCAGGTAGTGGGTGAGCGCACCGAAGTGGTGGCCGGGGGACTCCCCGTAGGCGTAGGCGAGCGGGGCGCCGATACCGAGGGAGAGAGTGGCGGCGACGGCGGCGACCATGAGGACCGTACGGCGCCGGGCCTGCCGTGACCTGGCGGCGAGCCGCGCGGCGACGGGGAGGCGCAGCGCGTCGGCCGGTACGGCGGTCAGCGTGTCGGACGGTACGCCGGTCGAAAGTCCGGACGCGTCGAAGGCGACGGCGGGCCGAACGCCGGCCCGGGGCACGGGGGTCCCGGGCCGGCCGTCGGCGGGGCGGCGCCGGGACGGTACGGCGGCGGACGGGTCCGGCGTCCCGGCCGGTACCGCGGTCAAGGAACCCCGACGTCCCGGGCGTACGGCGGACAGCGGGCCGCGGGCCATCGCCGTGACGGCCGGTACGGGACCGGGCGCCGCGGTGAACAGGTTCAGGCCCGCCTCACGCTGCGCCCGGCCGCGCGGACCGTGGAGGAGCTCGGTCAGGACCGGCGCCAACTGGTCCGGCTCGCGGATCCAGGGGGCGAGGCCCGCCTCGTCGAGTGCGGCGGCGTTGGTCTGGCCGTGCCCGGGTATGCAGCGGTAGCTGACGACCGGGAGTCCGCCCGCGAGCGCCTCCAGCGAGGTGAGCCCGCCCGCGTTCTGGACGAGGACGTCGCACGCGTGCATCAGGCCGGGCATGTCGTCCACCCAGCCGTGCACGTGGGCGATGCCGTCCGTACGCAGCCGTTCGGCCAGCGCGTGGTTGCGTCCGCAGACCACGACCGGCAGCGCGACCCCGGTGTCGAGAATCTCGGCGGCGGCCTCCCGGACGGGTCCCACTCCCCACGAGCCCGCGACCAGCAGGGCGAGCGGTGTGTCCTGGGGAAGGCCGAAACGGGCGCGGGCGGCACGCCGTTCGTCCTCGTCGGCGGGGGTGAAGCGCGGGTCGGTCATCGGGCCGGTCACGGTGACGCCCGCCGCGCCCTGCTCGTGCGCCTGAGCGGCGGGGATCGCGTGGGCGGCGAGGTGGGCGTCGATGCCGGGCGCCACCCACAGGGAGTGGACGGAGAAGTCGGTGAGGTAGGTCAGGGCCGGTATCGCGAGCCGGCCACGCAGCCGCAGGGCCCCAAGGACCTGGCTGGCTCCGGGGTAGGTCGAGACGACCGCGCGGGTGTCGGGGGTGACGGTGGCGAGGGTGCGGCGTTCGGCGCCGCGCAGCAGGGCCCGTACGGCGGGGTTGGGGCGTCGTTCGTGCTCGGTGGCGGCGTAGATGCGCTGGTAGCCCGCGGGAGCCCAGGTCAGCAGCCGGAGGTAGGCGCCGGAGAGCAGCTTCCCGACGCGGGCGGGCAGCAGGTCGAGGAAGTCGTGGCGGTCGACGAGGAAGCCCGCCGCCGTGAGGTGACGGGTGAGTTCGGTGGCGGCGCCGTCGTGCCCGGCCCCCATGCTCGCGGAGATGACGGTGATGCGGGTGGGACTGTCGGAGTGGGGCACAGCGGATCAGCCTCCAGAGTGGTGAGGGCATGACGGGGGACGTCACCGACTCGCCGGAACAATGGCGAAGGAACCAAACACAGGGGGACCGGGGTCGCCGCCGCCGGCGTCGGCGACGGCGACCGGCTCGGCGGTCAGGCGGGGAGCACTCGGACGTCGAGCACTCAGGCGTTGAGCGCTCCCGCGCCCAGCAGCCCGAGAAGCAGCACGCCGACGACAATCCTGTAGATGACGAAGGCGTTGAAGGAGTGCTTGGCGACGAACTTCAGCAGCCAGGCGATCGACCCGTAGGCGACGACGAAGGAGACGGCGGTGCCGACGGCCAGCGGTGCGGCGCCCACGCCCGCGCCGACGGCGTCCTTCAGCTCGTACACGCCCGCGCCGGTGAGGGCGGGGATACCGAGGAAGAAGGAGAGCCGGGTGGCGGCGACCCGGTCCAGGTCGAGGACGAGCGCGGTGGACATCGTGGCGCCGGAGCGGGAGAAGCCCGGGAAGAGCAGTGCGAGGATCTGTGAACAGCCCACCAGCATCGCGTCCTTGAAGGACGTGTCGTCCTCACCGCGCTTGTGGCGCCCCATCTGGTCCGCCGCCCACATCGCGCCACTGCCGACGATCAGCGAGACGGCGACCACCCACAGGGAGCCGAGCGCCCCGTCGATGAGCGGCTTGGCGGCGAGGCCCACGATCACGATCGGGATGGTGGCGTAGATGACCCACCACGCGAACTTGTAGTCGTGGTGCTGCCGCTCCTCGCGGTCGCGCAGCCCCCGGCCCCACGCCGAGACGATCCGCACGATGTCCTTGAAGAAGTACACGAGTACGGCGGCGATCGCGCCGACCTGGATGACGGCGGTGAAGCCGACCACGGCCGTGTCGTCGACCGGGATCCCCATCAGCCCTTCGGTGATCTTGAGGTGGCCGGTGGAGGAGACGGGGAGGAACTCGGTCACTCCCTCGACGACTCCGAGTACGACGGCCTGGCCGACGCTGATAGCACTCATGGGATCCATCTCTGCGGTGAACAGGGCGAGCACGTGTCCCCCGGGGCACGGGCGCACGGCAACACATGGCAGACTCGGACCACGGCAGCATTTACACCGCCGTAGAAGCTCAAGTTTTACACGACTGTAGAAGATGGACGGGTGAACGACAAACCCATGGGCCGCGATTCAGGCGATTCACAGGCTCGGGGCTCCAAGCGGGCCAACGGCGAGCGGGAGTCCGAGATCCTCGGCGTACTCCAGCGGGCCGAGGCCGCGCTCACCCCGGGTGAGGTCGCCGAACGGCTCGGGGGCGAGCTGACGTACAGCAGCGTGGTCACGATCCTCACCCGGATGCACACCAAGCAGCTGCTCACCCGCACCCGGCGCGGACGGGCGTACGCCTACGCGCCCGTCACCGACGACCCCGGGTTCGCCGCCCGCCGGATGCGCACCGTGCTCGAGGAGCGCCCCGACCGCGAGGCGGTGCTCGCCCGCTTCGCCGACAGCCTGTCCGACACCGACGCGGACCTGCTGCGCCACCTGCTGGGACCCGACGCGGACCCCGACCGGTAGGACAAGGAGCCCGCCCGGATGCGTATCGCCGTCTATCTGCCGCTGCTGCTGTCCGTGATCGCGCCCCTCGGCGCCCACCCGCTCTCCGAACGCTGCGAACCGCGCCTGGCCACCTGGCTGCTCACCGCCTCCGCGCTGATCCTGGGCGTGGCGACCACCATCTCGCTGGGACTACTGGCGATCACCGGCCTGATAGACGTCCCGTTCCTCGCCGGTCTCGGCCACTGGTCGGCGCGCACCGCGCAGCTCAACGACCCCGCCGAACCGCCGGTCGCGCTCCTCGCCGGCCTCCTGCTGGGCGGCGCGCTGCTGACCGCGGCGCGGATGCTGTGGCGCCGCGCCCGCTCCATCGCCTCCGCCATCTGGGACGCCGCGTGCATGCCCACGCCGGACGGCCTCGTCATCGTCGAGGACGAGGCGCCCGACGCGTACGCGCTGCCGGGGCTGCCCGGACGGGTCGTCGTCTCCACCGGCATGCTGCGCACCCTGGACAAGGCCGAGCACGACATCCTGCTCGCCCACGAGCGCGCTCATCTCGCCGCACACCACTACCTGTTCGTGGCCCTGGCCGGCCTGGGCGCCGCCGCCAACCCCCTCCTGCGGCCCTTCGCCACCGCCGTCACCTACACCGTGGAACGCTGGGCCGACGAGCAGGCCGCCCGCGCCACCGGCGACCGCCGCCGGGTCGCCCGCGCGGTCGGCAAGGCGGCCCTGGCCGCCCACGGCACCCCGGCCCCGCGCCTCTCCACCCTCGGCTTCCGCGGCGTCCTCGGCCGCCGGGGCCCGCTCGCCGGCGCGGGCCCGGTCCCCCGCCGGGTCGCCGCCCTCCTCGCCCCACCCCTCGCCCGCCGTCCCGGACTCGCCCTCGTCACGATGGCGTGCCTGGCCCTCACCATGGTGTCGACCGTCACCGCCACCCACGACCTGCACGACCTCCTCGAGGAGGTCGGCATCGCCCACCACCACGGGCCGCATCACCTCGACCCGGACAGCCGGCACCTCATCGCTTCCGTGGGCTGAGGCTCCGGCCATGAGACGCCTCCCCCCACCGCCCTGCATGCCCTGCTCGAAACTGTGAGGCGTCGAGGCGTAGCCTGAGAGGAAGACGGGGGAAAGGGGCGGGCCATGACCAGTCGTCTGCTGATGCCGTGCCGACGTGCGGGAGGCGACCCGGTCGCCCCGGGGACCGAACCCGTACCCGGCTCCACGCACCCCACCCCGATCCTCGACCGGACCCATCCGAACGTCACCGCCCTCGTCCAGCGGATCCCCACGGACGACACCGCCCGCGACTCACTGCGCGTGGCGCACGGGATCATCGCGCGTGAGGTGCGCCCGGTGTACTCGGTGGACGACCTGCGGAGCGCCTCGCGGACGCTGGCGCTCGGACGGGGCTCGTGCAGTCAGCGGATGGCGGTGCTGGAGGCCGTCGCGCGGGCCATCGCCGTACCCACGCGCGTACGAGGGCTGCTCGTCGACGGGGTCTTCTGGTATCCGCGCTTCCCCCGGTTCAAGCCGCTGGTCCCGGAACGGGTACTGCTCGCGTGGCCCGAGTTCCTGCTGGACGGCGAATGGGTACCGATCGCCGAACTGTTCGCAAGCCCGGACGAGATGAGCGCGGCCTCGGGCGGCTTCACCAACAAGGGCGGCGAGACCCTCTTCGACGCCGTGGCCCGTACGACGGTCGACTGGGACGGCCACGCCGCCGCGAGCTGCGACGGCGGCCCGGGAGCCGTCTGCGACCTGTCCGACCACCTCCGCCTCGACCTCGGCCACTTCACCTCCCGCGACGAACTCTTCGCCCGCCACGGCCAGACCCTGTGCCTCCCGGCCCGCACCCTCGCGGAGCCGGTGCTGGGGCGATGGGCCGCGGGAGGCCGGGCCGCTCGGGCCTCCTAGGCCTGTCGGTGGCCGACGCTTCTTGTCGCATCCTTGACGCCCGAGTCATCAGAGACCCGTCAAGCATGCTGCCCCCGGCCTCCCCGGTCTCTACCGTCAGTCCTATGGAACGCCGCAACCGCCGCGACAACGCGCGCACCGCGGTCGACGCACCCGCCCCACCCTCCGCGGAAGTCGCGCGCGACCACCTCTGGGCCCAGGACGTACGCAGCTCGATCCGCTGCGCGGCCGTGCTCCTCGCCCTTCTCCTTCTCATCGACTGGGGAGTCGGCACCCTCTCCGCGCCGCGCGCCACCCTGTGGGCCGCGCTCGCGGTGCTGCTGTTCCTCGTGCTGTATCCCACCCGGGTCTCCGCGGGCGAGGGCTGGCTGGTCTCACGCGGGCTGCTGCGCGCGCGGCGGGTGCGCACCGACCACCTGGTGTCGGTGCGCTGCCTCGACGGTGTCGGCCAACGGCTCGTGCTGCGGGACACGTTCGGCGCGCGCGTCGAGATCGACCCCCGGGTCCTGGTCGCCAATCCGCCGCTGTGGCGCCGCCTCGACGAGGACGCGCGCCTGTCCGCTCTGCGCTCCACGCTCTCGTGCGGGGAGACCGCGCTGCACCGCGTCTCGGAGCGGATCGACCGCGAGACGGCACTGACGGTCTTCAAGGTGTCGGGGCTGGAGTAGAGCCCGCACCACCGTCCTGGCCGACGCCTCAGCTGATACGAGTTCCCGCGCCGCCGACACGGACGCGCGCGTCTCCCGCGCGCAGTGTCACCGTGAGCTCGCCGGGGCGGCCCAGGTCCTCGCCCTGATGCAGGGTGAGGACGGCGTCCTCGGGGACCAGGCCGAGTTCACGCGCGTACGCACCGAACGCGGCGGCCGCGGCGCCGGTCGCCGGGTCCTCGACGACGCCGCCGACGGGGAAGGGGTCACGGACATGGAAGACGGTGGCCGACTCCCGCCACACCAACTGGATCGTGGTCAGGTCCAAGCGGTGCATCAGGGCTTCGAGGCGCGCGAAGTCGTATGCGAGATCTGCGAGGCGGGCGCGCGTCGCCGCCGCGAGAACGAGATGGCGGGCGCCGGCGAAGGCGATACGGGGCGGGAAGGCGGGGTCGAGATCGGCGTCCGGCCAGCCGAGCGCGGCGAGCGCCTCATCGAGGTCGGCGCCGGTGATCTCCTCGATGTGCGGCTCGACACTGGTCAGCGTGGCCCGGAGCTTCCCGCCCTCCTCGGCCACCTCCACCGGCACGGTGCCCGCGGGTGTCGCGAACACGAGCTGCCCGGGGCCTATCCGATCGGCGAGCGCGACGGCGGTCGCGACGGTGGCGTGCCCGCAGAACGACACCTCGGCCTTGGGGCTGAAGTAGCGGATGCTGTACGCCCGTCCCTCCTGACCGCCGAGGCCCTCAGGAGGCGCGGTCAGGAACGCGGACTCCGAATATCCGAGGTCGGCGGCGATGGCCAGCATGTCGCTGTCGTCCAGGGCAGTGGCGTCCAGAACGACGCCGGCGGGGTTTCCGCCGTCGGGAGCACTGGAGAAGGCGGTGTATCGCAGCACCTCGGGCCTCGGCGTATTCGTCGTCATGCCCGTGACAACGCGGGGCGGGCCAGTGATGTTCCCTGAGTGTCGGGCCCCCTCCCGGCCCCTCCCCCGGCTTACCCTCCGCCCGTGTTCAACGTCACGGGGATCCTCAAGCGGCTGGTGATCGGCCGGGCCATGCGCAGCGAAGAGCTGCACGACACGCTGCTGCCCAAGCGGCTCGCCCTGCCGATCTTCGCCTCGGACCCGCTGTCCTCGGTGGCGTACGCGACCCAGGAGATCCTGCTGGTCCTCACCCTGGGCGGCCTTGCCTACCTGCACTTCACCCCGTGGATCGCGGCCGCGGTCGTGGCGCTGCTGACGGTCGTGGTGCTGTCGTACCGCCAGGTGGTGCACGCCTACCCGAGCGGCGGCGGCTCCTACGAGGTGGTGTCGACGAACCTCGGCCCGACCGCCGGACTGGTCGTCGCCGCCTCGCTGCTCGTCGACTACGTCATGACGGTGGCCGTCTCGGTCGCCTCCGGCGTCGACAACATCATCTCCGCCGTCCCACGCCTCGCCGACCACCGCGTCCTGATGGCGATCGGCTTCGTGGCGGTCCTGACGGCGATGAACCTGCGGGGCGTCCGGGAGTCGGGACGCGCCTTCGCCGCACCGACGTACCTCTTCATCAGCGGTGTGCTCGTCATGGTGGTCACGGGCCTGATCCGCTATGCCCTCGGGGACGCGCCGGTCGCCGAGAGCGCCGGGTACCGCGTCACGCCGGACCCTTCGGACGCGAACCTGACGGGTCTCGCCCTGCTGATGCTGGTGCTGCGCGCGTTCTCCTCCGGCTGTACGGCGCTGACCGGGGTGGAGGCCATCTCCAACGGCGTACCGGCCTTCCGCAAGCCCAAGTCGAGGAACGCGGCCGAGACACTGACCGCGATGGGCGCCCTCGCGATCGTCATGTTCGTGGGCGTCACCGCGCTGGCGCTGATCACCAGGGTGCACATCACGGACGACGCGTGCCGGCTGACGGGACTCCCCGGAGACTGCGGCTCGTACACCCAGCGCACGGTCATCGCGCAGATCGCGGCGGCGGTCTTCGGCGGCGAGCACAGCATCGGCTTCTATGTCATCCAGGCAGCGACCGCGCTCGTTCTGATCCTGGCGGCGAACACGGCCTTCAACGGCTTCCCCCTGCTCTCGTCCATCCTGGCCCAACACCGTTACCTCCCGCACCAGTTGCACAACCGGGGCGACCGGCTCGCCTTCTCCAACGGCATCCTGGCGCTGGCGATCGTCGCGGCTCTGCTGCTGTGGGGCTTCAGGGCGAACGTCACCAGCCTCATCCACCTCTACATCCTGGGCGTGTTCACCGCCTTCACGCTCTCCCAGCTGGGCATGGTCCGGCACTGGAACAGAGAGCTGCGCACGGAACGCGACCCGGCGCCGCGGCGCCGCCACCACACGGCCCGCGTGATCAACGCGGTCGGCTCGGTCGTCACCGGCCTGGTCCTGGTGATCGTGCTGGCCACCAAGTTCACGGAGGGCGCGTGGCTCGCCGTACTCGCGGCGATCGTGCTGTGGGTGATGATGCGCGGCATCCGGCGCCACTACGACGCCACCTCCGCGGAGCTGGCGGTGACCGACCCGAAAATCGAACTCACCCGTCCGTCGAGGGTGTTGGGGATCGTACTGGTCTCCACCCTGCACAAGCCGACCCTCCGCGCCCTCGCCTACGCGCGCGCCTTCCGCCCCGACCGGCTGGAGGCCCTGACGGTCTCCGTCGACCGTGACGAGGCGGCGGCGCTGCTCAGGCGCTGGGAGGAGTACGGCATCGAGGTCCCGCTGAAGATCATCGACTCGCCGTACCGCGAGGTGACCCGGCCGGTCGTGGAGTACGTCCGCTCGATCCGCCGCGAGAGCCCGCGGGACATCGTCGCCGTCTTCATCCCCGAGTACGTCGTCGGACACTGGTGGGAGAACCTTCTGCACAACCAGTCGGCGCTGTGGCTGAAGAACCGGCTCCTGTTCACCCCGGGGGTCATGGTCACGAGCGTGCCGTGGCAGCTGACGTCCTCGGCCCATGCCGACCGGCCCACGGCCAGGGCGCCGGGGTCCTTCCGGCGGGGGGAACCGCAGGGGCCGGCGCCCCGGGCGGGCACCCGGCAGCGGTAACGCGCCCACGGCGGAACCCGGTTCAGCGGAACTCGGCGAGCCTCGGCCGCAGCCCCAGCAGGATCAGCACACCCGCGCCGAGCAGCAGACCGCACGTCCACGGGAGCAGTCCGGTCGCCTCGAAGCGGCCCGCGCGGACCGCCGCCGTGAAGTGCCGCCGGTTGATGTCCGTCACCTGGTCCAGCGCCGTCATCCAGGCCCCGAAGTGGGCGTTGGACGTGCCCCGCTCCCACCCCATGCAGAACGCGACGGCCTCGCGCTCCTTGCCCTGCGCGACCAGGGCCCGGATCCTCCGGTCGTCGCGCTGGTAGACGGCGTACGCGTCCACCGTCCGCTCCGCCGCGGCCCGTTCGCCGGGGAAGGTGAGGTTGGCGAGCTCGCGCGCGAACTCGCCGCCGAATTCGAGGGTGTGGTGGTCGGCGCGGTACTCCTTCCAGGTCGTGGCGAGCCCGAAGTCGTACGAGTCGAGGGTCGCGCCCTTCGTCCCGTACAGCTGCTGCGACTTGGCGAGGAACGCCTGCGCGTACTGCTCGCGGCGCTCGGGGTCCAGCAGGTAGCGGCTCTCGTCGGCGTTCGCGTCGTAGGCGATCGCGCGGGCGCGGGAGAGGGCGACCACGGAGTCGAAGGCGTCACGGCGGGCGCCGTACAGCCGGTCGGCGGAGGCGGCGAGCGCCTGGCCGCCGAGGAGCACGGCGAGCAGCGCGCAGGCGGTGGCGGCCAGCACGCCGGGGTTGACGATCCGGTGGAAGCGGCGGGCCAGGTACCACTGGAGGACGCCGAGGGCGGCGAGCAGCAGCGCGCCGAGCGCGAGGACGGCGGCGAGCTGGGCCGAGAGGACCGAACGGGCCTGGTCGTACTGCCCGTTGAAGGCACTGTCGTTGGAGTCCACCAGCTTCCTCGCGCTCGGCAGAAGCTGGGCCTGGAGGAGATCGGTGGCCTCGCGGTAGTCGACGAGCGCGGCCGGTCTTCCGCCTGCTCGGTCGTCGTTCTCCAGCGCGCGGCCGATCAGCTCCTGGTACTCGGCGAAGTCGTCGGTGAGCGACTCGACGGTGTGCTCGTCGGCGGCGTCGCCCTGGGCGGCGACGGCGAGGGCGCGCAGGTCGTGGCCGATCGCGCGGCGCGCGTCCCCGTAGAAGCCGACCGCCTTCCCGTACGGCGTCGCCAGGCGCCCCTTGCCCCCGTCGCCGCCGGCCAGCAGGAGGTTGGCGGCCTGCGCGTCCATGTCGTTGAGGGCGAGGTTCAGGTCCGCGGCGCTGGTGGTGCGGGGTGCGTCGCGGCCCGCGACGGTGTCCCAGGTGCCGGTGGCGGCGAGTCCGGCCGACCCGAGCAGCAGGGCGAGGGCGACGGTCAGCAGGAGGGTGACGGTCCGCAGCAGCCGCAGTCTCGCGGGCAGGGTCGCCCAGAACCGGCGGTGCAGGGCGGTGGCGGCTCTTCGGTGTGCGAGGCGAAGAGGGCGCCGGGGACTTCGGGGGCGCCTGGGGCGCCGCGGGCGCCTCGGCCGCGACCCTCCGCGCCGTGGCCGAGGGGCGCGCCCACTCCCGGAGGGGGCGGTCGCCACGCGTGGTGGCGCTGCGACGGTCCCGCCTCGCGCCGCGGGACTGTGCGTGGTCCCGGCTCGCGCCGCGGGACTGTGCGTGGTACCGGCCGTGACAGCCACGAGCCCCTCCATCGGCACGCCACGGACGCTCGTCCGTGTCCCCCGTGCCGCGCCCAGTCTGCGGCCGCTTCCGGTCACGCACACCGGACCTTGATGGGCCCCTGATGTCGCCCCGGACGACTTTGACGCGGCCTTGACGCCGTCGGCCGACCACGTGTGCGAAAAGCACGGCATTCTCGTCGGCGGGGGCGGACGAGGGCGCCGGACCGGAGTGCCGGACCGGGGTGCCGGACCGGGGGTTGCCACCCCTGCGACCGCACCACCGTGCCCCGTTCACCGTAATGTCCACCCGCCCTGCCGTTTCCTCCCCCATTGCCCACAATCGGATCACAATGGGCACTACGCCGGGCAGCACGTCAGGAGCACCCCGATGGCCACCACCGACCACGCTCGTACCAGAGGTACGACGGGTACGAGCCGGCTGCGTGCGTGGATGCTCGAGGGACTGTCCGACATGGGCAAGACCCCGCAGGGCCCGCACGCCCTGCCGGAGCCCGTGCACCAGGGGCAGCGCTGGTGGCGGGTGATGTGCCTGACCGGCGTCGACTACTTCTCGACACTGGGCTACCAGCCCGGCATCGCGGCCCTGGCCGCCGGACTCCTCTCGCCCGTCGCGACCATCGTGCTCGTCATCGTCACCCTGGCGGGCGCACTGCCCGTCTACCGGCGGGTGGCCGAGGAGAGCCCGCGCGGCGAGGGCTCGATCGCAATGCTTGAGCGGCTGCTGTCGTTCTGGCAGGGCAAGCTGTTCGTGCTGACCCTGCTGGGCTTCGCCGCCACCGACTTCCTGATCACCATCACCCTGTCGGCGGCCGACGCCTCCACCCACCTGGTCGAGAACCCCCATCTCACCAGCACGCTGCACGACAAACAGATGCTGATCACGCTCATCCTGGTGGCGCTGCTCGGCGCGGTGTTCCTCAAGGGCTTCCTGGAGGCGATCGGCGTCGCCGTCGTCCTGGTGGGGATCTATCTCGCGCTCAACGCCGTGGTCGTGGTCGTGGGCCTGTGGCACGTGGCGACGGCCGAGCATGTGATCACCGACTGGACCAGCGCCCTGACCACCGAACACGGAAACGTTTTTGCCATGGTCGGGGTCGCCCTCCTGGTCTTCCCCAAACTGGCCCTCGGCCTCTCCGGCTTCGAGACCGGCGTGGCCGTCATGCCGCACGTCCAGGGCGACGCCACCGACACCGACGAGAAGCCGGCCGGCCGCATCCGGGACACCAAGAAGCTGCTGACCACCGCCGCCGTGATCATGAGCGTCTTCCTCATCCTCACCAGCTTCATCACCACGCTCCTCATCCCGGAGCAGGAGTTCAAGTCCGGCGGCCAGGCCAACGGCCGCGCCCTCGCCTATCTCGCGCACGAGTACCTCGGCGGCGCCTTCGGCACCATCTACGACGTGTCGACCATCGCCATCCTGTGGTTCGCGGGAGCCTCCGCCATGGCCGGACTGCTCAACCTGATGCCCCGCTATCTCCCCCGCTACGGCATGGCCCCGCACTGGGCACGCGCCGTCCGCCCCATGGTGATCGTCTTCATCCTGGTGGCGTTCCTGGTCACCTGGATCTTCGACGCGGACGTCGACGCGCAGGGCGGCGCCTACGCCACCGGTGTCCTCGTCCTCATCAGCTCCGCCGCGATCGCCGTGACCATCGCCGCGCGCAAGGCCGGCCAGCGCAACTGGACCATCGCCTTCGCCGTCATCTCCGCGGTCTTCCTCTACACGACCGTCGTGAACGTCATCGAACGCCCCGACGGCGTCAAGATCGGCGCCTGCTTCATCGCCGGCATCATCCTCGTCTCGCTGCTCTCCCGGCTGGCCCGCGCCTTCGAACTGCGGGTGACCAGCGTGAGCCTGGACGACATGGCGGAACGGTTCGTACGGGACATAGCCAGCCGCCGGATCCGGTTCATCGCCAACGAACCCGACAACCGCGACAAGGCCGAGTACCGCGAGAAGATCGAGCAGATCCGCGCCGACAACGACCTCCCGGCCCAGGAGGACTTCGTCTTCGTCGAGGTCACCGTCCTGGACCCCTCGGAGTTCGAGGCGGGCCTGACCGTACGCGGCGAGGTGCTCCACGGCCGCTACCGCGTCCTGACCCTGGAGTCCTCCTCCATCCCCAACGCCCTGGCCGCCCTGCTCCTGTACGTCCGCGACCGCACCAACTGCACCCCGCACATCTACTTCGAGTGGACCGAGGGCGACCCCTTCACCAACTTCCTGCGCTTCTTCCTCTTCGGCCAGGGCGAGGTCGCCCCCGTCACCCGGGAGGTCCTGCGCGAGGCCGAACCCGACCGCTCCCGCCGCCCACGCGTGCACGTCGGCTGAGCTCTGAGCCGAAAGTGCGGTACGCCACCCGCGGGTTTGCCGTGGCTGGTCGCGCAGTTCCCCGCGCCCCTTCAGGGCGCTGCCGAACCGCACCGGACTTCGCCCGTCAGTCCTCTTCCGTCGGGTAGTCCGCGCTCACCGTGAACCCGATGACCGCGCCTCCCCCCTCCCGCCGGAAGGCGAACGGCGCTCCGCCGTGGCCGGTGGCCACCTCGCGGACGATGGACAGACCGAGCCCGGAGCCGGGCAGGCTGCGGGCGTCGGCGGCGCGGTAGAAACGGTCGAAGACCCGGACGAGATCGCCCTCGACCACGCCCGGCCCCCGGTCGAGGACCTCGATCCTGACGCTGCCCGGAAGACCGCCGCCCACCCCGCCGCCGGGGCGCACCGGACCGGTGACCGCGATCTCGATCGGCGCCTTGCCCTCGCGGTCGAACTTGGCCGCGTTCTCCACCAGGTTGGATATCGCCCGCTGGAGCGCCGTGGGACGGCCGTCGACCGTCGTGTCACCGCCCACCCGGACGACGATGTCCCGCCCGGAACGACGCCGTGAGGCGATCGCCACGTCCTCGGCCAGATCGGCCAGGTCGATCCGCTGCACGGGTTCGGTGTCGGACCGCCCGGCCGCGAGCGCTACCAGCTCGTTGACGAGGTCGGTCAGCTCACGGGACTCCTGCGCCAGGTCGGCGACCAGCTCCTCGCGGGCGTCGGGCGGCAGCTCGTCGATGCGGCGCAGCATGGAGATGTTCGTACGCAGCGAGGTCAGCGGCGTACGGAGTTCATGGCCCGCGTCCTGGACCAGCCGGCGCTGGTCCTCCTCGGACTGGGCGAGCCGGCCGAGCATCCGGTCGAAGGAACGGCCGAGGCGGGCCACCTCGTCGTATCCGGCCACCGGCACCTGGATGCCGAGCCGTCCGGTGCGCGCCACGTCCTCCGCGGCCCCGGCCAGCCGCACCAGCCGCCGGGTGATGCGCCGGGCCAGCCACCAGCCGAACAGCCCCGACGCGATCACCACCGCCCCCACCAGCAGCACGGTCCGCTGCTGCAGCTCCCGCAGCAGATCCTCCGTGTCGCTGAACTGCTGGGCCACCTGCACCGCGCCCCGCCCGCCGCCGAGCGCGACGGTCGCCACCCGGTAGCGGTCGCCGGCGACGTCGACCTCCCCGTGCTCCACCCACTTGCCCGCGGTGGCGGACGCGGCTGTCCGCCGGTCGGTGGCGGTCACGGGCAGCGCGGGCCGCCCACGGTCGGATATCACCCCACCGCGCCCGAGCACCTGCACATCCGTACGGGCGGGCCGGATGATGTCGTCCAGGGGCCCGTCGTGATCGGGGTCGGACGACGAGAAATCACCCGGGTCCAACGCCGTCTCGCGCACCTGGACCCGCAGGTCCTGCACGACCCCGGAGAAGACGGTCTGCTGGTCCACCCGCACCAGCCGGGCGGCGGCGTCGTAACTCAGGAACCCGACGAGGACGGTGACCACGGCGGCCACGGCGGCGAAGGACAGGGTGAAGGTGGCCCGCAGGGAGGACACCCGCCGGGGGCGCAGCCCCGTGAGCCATCGGGGGGGCACTCAGTCCTCCCTCAGCACATACCCCACGCCCCGGACGGTGTGGATCAGCGCCGGCGCCCCCGGCTCGTCGAGCTTGCGCCGCAGATACCCGACGTACACGGCGAGGTTCTTGGAGCCGGGACCGAAGTCGTAGCCCCAGATGCGGTCGTAGATCGTGGCGTGGTCGAGGACGATGCCCGCGTTGCGGACGAGCAGTTCGAGCAGCTCGAACTCGGTGCGGGTGAGCTCCAGCTCGCGCTGCCCGCGCCAGGCGCGGCGCGCCTGGATGTCCATGCGCAGTCCGGCCGCGGAGATCTGCCCCGGCGACTCCTTCGACGCCGACGCGGACGCGGACGGCGACGCCGCCGGTACGTCGGCGGGGGTGCCGTTCACCGGACCGGTCCGGCGGAGCAGGGCCCGCAGCCGGGCGAAGACCTCCTCCACGTCGAACGGCTTGACCACGTAGTCGTCGGCCCCGGCGTCCAGGCCCGCGATGCGGTCGGCCGTCTCGACCAGTGCGGTGAGCATCAGGATCGGCGTACGGTCCCCCTCCGCGCGCAGCACCCGGCACACCTGCAACCCGTCGATCCCGGGCATCATCACGTCCAGGACGAGAACGTCCGGTGGCGTGCGGTGGGCCTGGGCCAGCGCCTCTACGCCGTCGGCGACGGCCGTCACCGCGTAGCCCTCCAGCGTCAGTGCCCTTTCCAGGGCATGGCGGATGGCACGGTCGTCCTCGGCGAGCAGCACATTCTGGGGCACCCCACCAGTCTGCCAAGCCCCTGGCCGGGTACCACCTGGTGGGCGGTGGTGAGGGTGGGCTTCTTACCGGCCTCTCACCCCTCGTCCCGCGAGCCCCTTACCTCGCCCGGCGAGTCTGTCCCGTATGTCAGGACGGGCCGACCCGCGAATCCCCCGGTAGGGGTCCGGCCGGTGCGCAGGGGGTGGGCCGGAAGCGCACGACGGTGGCGGCCCACCCCCTCTTCCGGCCTTCTCCCGCTATGGCCGCAGCGCGGCGAGCTGCTGCTCGAAGGGGATGACGGTGAACCTGTCGGCCGAGACGCGGGCCCCGTCGAGCGGGCGCGGCGCGATGGCGGCGGCGGTGTCGGTGTCCACGGCCACCGACGCGTCCGCCGCATCGGCCACATCGTCCCCTCGCACAGCCCCCATGCCTTCCATGAGTCTGCCCAGTTCTCCCGCCGCGCGGTCGATCCGCTCGGCCAGGCCTTCCGCACCCCAGTCCTCCGAGGCCGCGTAGACCGCGGTCGGTACGACCACGGCACGCAGGTAGGCGAAGAGGGGGCGCAGGGCGTGTTCGAGGACGAGGGAGTGGCGGGCGGAGCCGCCGGTCGCGGCGATCAGGACCGGCTTGCCGCTGAGCGCGTCCGGGTCCAGTACGTCGAAGAACGACTTGAACAGGCCGCTGTAGGAGGCGGAGAACACCGGTGTGACCACGATCAGCCCGTCCGCCTCCGTCACCGCCTCCAGGGCCGCGGACAGGGCCCGCCCTGGAAAGCCGCTGGTGAAGTTGTGGGCGATGTCCACGGCCAGGTCGCGCAGTTCGACGACCTCGACGTCGACGGACGCGTGCCGGGCGGTGGCGGCGGCCAGCCGGTCGGCCAGCAGCCGGGTCGACGACGGAACGCTCAGCCCCGCCGAGACGACGACGAGCTTCATGCGACGCTCACCTCCTGAGCCTCGAGCAGGGACTGGTGGGTCGGCGCGTCCGGCACATCCGCCGGGCGCCCCTTGGCGAACTCCTCGCGCAGCACCGGCACGACCTCCTCGCCGAGCAGGTCGAGCTGCTCAAGGACCGTCTTCAGCGGCAGTCCGGCGTGGTCCACCAGGAACAGCTGGCGCTGATAGTCACCGGCGTACTCGCGGAAGGCCAGGGTCTTCTCGATGACCTCCTGCGGGGAGCCGACGGTCAGCGGGGTCTGGTCGGTGAACTCCTCCAGGGAGGGACCGTGCCCGTAGACCGGCGCGTTGTCGAAGTAGGGCCGGAACTCGCGCACGGCGTCCTGCGAGTTCTTCCGCATGAACACCTGCCCGCCGAGACCGACGATCGCCTGCTCGGGCGTGCCGTGCCCGTAGTGCGCGTACCGCTCCCGGTACAGCTCGACCATCCGCTTGGTGTGGTCGGCCGGCCAGAAGATGTTGTTGTGGAAGAACCCGTCACCGTAGTACGCGGCCTGCTCGGCTATCTCCGGCGACCGGATCGAGCCGTGCCACACGAACGGGGGCACCCCGTCCAGCGGACGCGGCGTCGAGGTGAACGACTGCAGCGGCGTGCGGAACTTGCCCTCCCACGTCACCACGTCCTCCCGCCACAGCCGGCGCAGCAGCGCGTAGTTCTCCACCGCCAGGTTGATGCCCTGGCGGATGTCCTGCCCGAACCAGGGATAGACCGGCCCGGTGTTCCCCCGCCCCATCATCAGATCCACCCGCCCGTCGGCCAGGTGCTGCAGCATCGCGAAGTCCTCCGCGATCTTCACCGGGTCGTTGGTGGTGATCAGCGTGGTCGACGTCGACAGGATCAGCCGCTCGGTCCGCGCCGCGACATAACCGAGCATCGTGGTCGGCGACGACGGCACGAACGGCGGGTTGTGGTGCTCACCCGTCGCGAACACGTCCAGGCCCACCTCCTCCGCCTTCTGCGCGATCGCGACCATGGCCTTGATCCTCTCGGCCTCGGTCGGCGTACGGCCGGTCGTCGGGTCCGGTGTGACATCGCCGACGCTGAAGATCCCGAACTGCATGGTCGCTCATCCTCCAGGTTGTTTACGATTCAACTATACCCTCCAACGATCCACCCCACCTCGCTATTCCGAACCCTTTCGCTCCCGGCTGTCAGTGCCCCGCCCTACGATCCCGTCATGGCCGCCCCACGCCGTGACACCCGAGGCATCGTCGACGCTGCGGAGCTCTTCGCGCGCGTCCACTTCCGCCGCCGCGAACCGGCCGAGCCGCTCCGCCCCTACCTGGAGCACTACTGGCTGATCGACTGGGACCTGCCCGAGCCGTACGCCTCCCACGTGGTCCCGCACCCGTCCGCGAACGTCGTCTTCCAGAGGTACACGGGTCAGGACCCTCTCGGCTTCGGCGAGGTGGCCGGCATCGGCCTCGGCCTGTTCACACAGAAACTGGAGGGCCGGGGACGGGTGTGCGGGATCCAGTTCCGCCCGGGAGGCTTCCGTCCCTTCGCGCCGGGACGGGCCCTGACGTCACTCACGGGCGAGCGAATCCCACTCCACACGGTGTTTCCCACGGTGGGCGCCGCCACGGTCCCCTCCGTCCTCGACCCCGCCGACGAGGACGCACGCGTGGCCGCGCTCGACGCGTTCCTCCTGGACCTCGGTCCCCGCGACGATCCCCAGGCCGACCTCGCCATGGCCCTGGTGGACCGCATCCGGCGCGACCGCGCCATCCGGCACGTCGGCGACTTCGCACGCGCGGAAGGGATGACCGTACGGGCCCTGCAACGCCTCTTCGCCGCGTACGTCGGCGTCGGCCCGAAGTGGATCATCCTGCGCTACCGGATCCACGAGGCCCTGTCCCGCGCGGAGGCCTCCGGCCCGGTCGACTGGGCCGCCCTCGCCGCCGACCTCGGCTACGCCGACCAGGCCCACCTCGTCCGCGACTTCACAGCGACGGTAGGAGTGCCCCCCACCACCTACGCACCCACCCCCCACTGACCCAATCCATTCGACTGCGGCCCAGCGGGACCCGACCCCACAATCCCCAGGGCGGGCCTTCGCCCCCCATACCCCGCTCACCCGATCCGTCTGACTGCGGCCCGGCGGGGGCTCGGCACGCAGCTCCCCGCACCCCCAGGGCGAGGCTGCGCCCCGCCCACCCGGTCAGTTCGGCTGCGGGCGTGCGGTTCCCTCTGCTGATCGTCGGCCTCGGCATGGGCACGTGCTTCGGTTCGCTGTACGACGTGACCGTCGGCGACATCGCCCCCGCCGAGGCGGGCAGCGCCGGCGGCTCGCTCGGCGCGGTCCAGCAGCTCGCCAACGCGCTCGGAGCCGCCGCCGTCACCAGCGTCTACTTCAGGACCGGCGGCGGTGAGGCCCACGCCACCGCCGTGAGCCTCACCGTGGTCGCCGCGGTCACCCTCCTGTGCGTCCCCCTCGTACGCCTACTGCCGCTCAAGGCACAGGAAGACCAGCACTGAGAACCCATTGAGAACCCACGAGGCCCCCCGAGAACCCAGGACCCCCGAGAGCTCCCGAGAACTCCCGAGGACTCCCGGGAACGCCTGAGCACCCCGCCGGCTCAAGGGATCAGGACCAGCCGCCCCCGCAGCCCGCCCTCGGCGAGCCGCGCGTGCGCCTTCCCCGCCTCCTCCAGCCCGTACGTGTCGGCGACCCGGGTCGTGAGCACCCTCTCGTCGACGAGCGCCACCAGTTCCGCGAGGCGCGCCCCATCGGCGCTCACCTCCACCGAGTCCGTCCGCACCCCCCGCACGGACGCCGGATGCGCCCCCGGGATGACGCCCACGAACACCCCGCCGTCCCGCACCCACTCCAACGCCGCCGCGCCGAGAATCGCCGCGTCCAGCACCCCGTCCACCCCGTCCACGCCGTCCACGCCGCCCGGCGCGAAGTGAGCCGCCCCCAACGACCGTACGAACTCCTCGTCCCTCTCGCGGGCCACCCCCGTCACCACGAGACCCCGGCGGGCGGCGAGTTGGACGGCGTACCCGCCGACCGCCCCCGCCGCACCCGTCACCGCCAGGCTCTGCCCGGGCTCCAGGGCCAGCAGGTCCAGGGCCTGAGCCGCGGTGAGGGCGTTGAGGGGCAGGGTGGCCGCGTGGACGGGGTCCACCGAGCTCGGCGCCCCGGCCACCGCGTCCGCGTCCACGACCACGTAGTCGGCGTGCGCGCCAAGGGACTTGACCGGCCCGTACGACAGCGCCACCACCTCGTCGCCGACCCTCCACCCCGCATCCGCGCCCGCCGCGTCCACCGTCCCGGCCACGTCCCAGCCCAGTCCGAGCTGCCGCCCCGCGCCCCCGAAGCCGCCCGCGCGCACCCCGGCGTCCACCGGATTGAGCGCGGCGGCCGCGACCTTGATCCGTATCTGCCGGGCCCCCGGCTCCGGCACCTCGACCTCCGCGATCTCCACCGCTTCCGGTCCGCCGAACTCCGTCACGACCACTGCCCGCATGTCAACTCTCCCTGTTTTCCCGCACTTACCGTTGATTCGCCCGGGTTTCTCTCCCGTTGCAACAACCTTAGGAAGAGTTACTCTCTTCTGGTAAGTAGGCACCTGAAGGTGCGTACGTCACCCGGAGGTGAGCCATGGCGACCGCGACCGCGGCACAGCGGCGCGCGCAGGCGCGGATCGAGTACGACGCGTTCATCCGCAGCTGCCCCACCAACCAGCTCCTCGACCGCATCAGCGACAAGTGGGTCAGCCTGGTCGTCAGCGCGCTCGCCCAGGCGGACGGGGCCTCGATGCGCTACAGCGACCTGGGCCGCAAGCTCGCGGGGATCAGCCCCAAGATGCTGACGCAGACGCTGCGTTCACTGGAGCGCGACGGCATCCTGATCCGCACGGTGACCCCGTCCGTGCCCGTCCGCGTCGACTACGAACTGACCCCCCTCGGCGCCAGCCTCGCCGGACTGCTCTCCGCCGTGAAGGACTGGGCGGAACTGCACATCGAGGAGGTCAATGAGGCGCGGGAGCGTTACGACGACGACGGCGCCTCGCCCGAAGGCTCCGGACGATCCGCGTCGGCCTCCTGAAGGCCGGTCGACGGCGTCCCGCTGCCGTACGACATAGCCCGCCTTCTCCAGCCGGTCCACCAGCCGCGTCGCCGAACCGGTCGTCAGACCGGTCAGCTCCGCGATCCGGCCGGTCGTCACCGGCCCGCCCTCCAGACTGAGCAGGTTCACGCACTGCATGTCCGTGGGGTGCAGCTTCAGACGGTCGGCGAGGGCCTGGTTGAAGAGCGCGTACGAGGCCATGTAGCGGCGCGAGACGGTGGACGGCGAACCCACCTGGGGGACCGGACGGGTCTTGGGGTACGGGGAACCGGGGTCCTAGAACACGTACGAGTCCCCGGTGTCCAGCGCCAGCACCCGCTGCTCGTCGTTGGCGTGATTGCGGTCGACCGCACCGCCGCCCCACACCGTGTCGATCTCCAGCGTCACCTCCGACGGCTCCCCCCGCAGCCGTACCTTCAGCCGGATCTCGTCCCCCAGCCCGTCCGCCGCCAGCGGCCCCGTACGGCACACCACCACCCGTTCGCCCGAACGCGCGCAGTCGCCCGGCAGCCGCTGCGCATCCGCCAGCGGGGCCGCCCAGCGCAGCCGGACCGTCGCGTCCTCGACGGTGCTCGGGCCGAGGTTCCGCGGGGTCAGCCGCACGTCGACAAGCCCGGCCGCCATGGTCACCGAGCCGTGATAGGCGAGATCGGCCTCCGGAGCGAGGGCGCCGACGGACGACGCCCCGCCCAGCGTCAGGGCCGCCCCCGCACCCACCACACCCATGCCCCGCACCCACGCACCGATCCCCGTCCCCCATCGCCTCCGCAGCCTCATCCGCATCTCCATCATCCGCATGACGTCGCTTCCTCCGCTCGGGGCCCGCACGCACACACGCTCACGTGATCACCCGATGTATGCCACCCCTGACCGCCGACAGGCGCCGTCCATCAGGTGACTGAAGCGGCGGGTGCGGCCCGTGCGAAAGTGACGGCATGCTGATCGTCCGCTCCGCCGCCCTCTTCGTCATCGCCGCGCTCTTCGAGATCGGCGGCGCCTGGCTGGTCTGGCAAGGCGTGCGCGAGCACCGCGGCTGGCTCTGGATCGGCGCGGGCGTCATGGCGCTCGGCGTCTACGGCTTCGTGGCGACACTCCAGCCGGACGCCGAGTTCGGCCGCATCCTCGCCGCGTACGGCGGAGTGTTCGTGGCCGGCTCCCTCGTCTGGGGCATGGTCGCGGACGGCTACCGCCCCGACCGCTGGGACGTGACCGGCGCCCTCATCTGCCTCGCCGGAATGGCCGTGATCATGTACGCGCCGCGCGGCGCCAACTGAGCCCGCGGCCCCGTGGGAGCCGACCGCCTGCCTATCCTGACGAGGAACGACCACACCACGTACGCCAGATAGTCACGCACTAGGAGCAGCCCATGACGTCCGCCGTGCCCTCCGCTTCCTCCCGCATCGCCGTCGTCACCGGCGCGAGCAGCGGTATCGGCGCGGCGACGGCCCGGCAGCTCGCCGCGGCCGGCTACCGCGTCGTGCTGACCGCCCGCCGCAAGGACCGCATCGAAGCGCTGGCCGAGGAGATCAACGCGACGGGCCACCAGGCGACCGCGTACGCGCTGGACGTCACGGACCGCGCGGCGGTCGACGAGTTCGCCGGCGCGTTCAAGACGATCGGCGTCCTGGTCAACAACGCGGGCGGCGCGCTGGGCGCCGACCCGGTCGCGACCGGTGACCCGGCCGAGTGGCGCCAGATGTACGAGACGAACGTCATCGGCACGCTGAACGTCACCCAGGCCCTGCTCCCGGCCCTCACCGCGAGCGGCGACGGCACGGTCGTCGTGCTGTCGTCGACGGCGGGGCACGGCACGTACGAGGGCGGCGGCGGCTATGTCGCCGCCAAGCACGCCGAACACGTCCTCGCCGAGACCCTCCGCCTGGAGATCGTCGGAACGCCGGTCCGGGTCATCGAGATCGCGCCCGGCATGGTCAAGACGGACGAGTTCGCGCTGACCCGCTTCGGCGGCGACACGGACAAGGCGGCCAAGGTCTACGCGGGCGTGGCCGAGCCGCTGACCGCCGACGACGTCGCCGACACCATCACCTGGGCCGTCACCCGCCCCAGCCACGTCAACATCGACCTCCTCGTCGTACGCCCCCGCGCCCAGGCGTCGAACACCAAGGTCCACCGGGAACTTTGATGCCGGACGGGATGCCGTACGGGATGCCGAACGAGGCGTCGGGCGAAAGACCGGGCGAAACGCCGGTCGCGTCCTCCGCGGAACGCCACCACCTGGCCGCGGAGAGAAAGAACCATCGCTACGTCTGGTGGTACCTCGCGTACTTCCTCTTCGGCATCCACATCGTGGCCTTCGTCATGATCTACGCGATATCCCACGCGAAGTGATCGCGGCGGCCGTACGTCCGCCGTACGCTGCCGCGGTGTGAACGGACACGATGCGAACAGACACATACCCTTCGCTCGTCTGCGCAACTTTCGCGACCTGGGCGGATACACCACCGCGGACGGCCGTACGGTCCGCAGCTCCCGCCTGTACCGCGCGGACTCACTCGGCGAACTGACCCCCGGGACGCAGGACTGGGATCCTCTCCCTCGGCATCCGCACGGTCGTGGACCTCCGCTACCCGTGGGAGATCGACGCGAAGGGCCGCGTCCCCGAGCACCCCTCCCTCGCGTACCACAACCAGAGCATCGAGCACCGCCCGTACGACCAGGCCGCACTGCCCCCTTCCGTCGCCCCCGGCCCCTACCTGGCGGCCCGCTACGCGGAGGTCGCCGAGGACGGCACGAAGGAAATCCGCGAGACACTGCAACTGATCGGGGCAGCGGCCGAATCGGACACCCCCCTGGTCTTCCACTGCGCCTCGGGCAAGGACCGCACGGGCCTGGTGGCGGCGCTGGTCCTGTCCCTCCTGGGCGTCCCCGAGCAGACGATCACCGACGACTTCACCCTCACGGAACGCGCCACGCCTCTCCTGGTGGCGGACTGGCGCGCGAGCAACCCCGACCGCGAACTCATGTGGCCGGCGTACGGCACGGCCCCCGCCGAGATCATGACCGGATTTCTGTCGGACCTGAAGTCCCGCTACGGGTCGGTCGAGTCCTACGTCACCGAGACCCTGGGCCTGCCTCCCACCTTCGCCTCGGCCCTCCGCACCCACCTCCTCGAACCCCCCTCCACTGGGCGCGTGGGTCCGGCCGGCGAACATGCGGGTCGCACCTGACCGTCGCCGCTGGATGGCTTGGGAGGACCGCGTGCTGCTGCAACTGAACAACGATGCCGCGGCAGCCAAGGAACTCGGCCGAACCCCAAAGAGCTGCTACGTCCGCCGCTGGCGCCTGCGAACCGGCAAGGTACCCCCGCCTACCGCCAATGACCAGCCGATTGAGGCCCCCGGTTCCCGGCCCGGGGGCCTCGCGCGTCAACCCTTCACACAGATGAACTGCTTCAGCTTGGCCACGACCTCGACGAGATCGCGCTGCTGCTCCATCACCTGCTCGATGTTCTTGTACGCCCCCGGAATCTCATCCACGATGCCCGAGTCCTTACGGCACTCCACACCCCTCGTCTGCTCTTCCAGATCCTTTGTCGTGAAGCGACGCTTGGCCGCGTTGCGGCTCATGCGCCGACCCGCACCGTGCGACGCCGAGTTGAAGGCCTTTTCGTTGCCGAGTCCCTTCACGATGTACGAGCTGGTGCCCATCGAGCCCGGAATGATCCCGTACTCGCCGGAGCCCGCACGGATCGCGCCCTTGCGGGTGACCAGCAGGTCCACGCCCTCGTATCGCTCCTCCGCAACATAGTTGTGGTGACAGGAGATCTCCGGTTCGAAGGCCGGCTTCGCCTTCTTGAACTCCTTGCGGACCACGTCCTTCAGGAGCGCCATCATCAGGGTGCGGTTGTACTTCGCGTACTCCTGCGCCCAGTAGAGATCATTTCGATAGGCAGCCATCTGCGGAGTGTCAGAGACGAATACCGCAAGATCGCGGTCAACCAGGCCTTGGTTGTGCGGGAGTTTCTGAGCGACACCGATGTGATACTCAGCCAGTTCCTTGCCGATGTTGCGCGACCCGGAGTGCAGCATGAGCCACACAGACCCGTCCGAATCGGTACACAATTCGATCATATGATTTCCCGATCCAAGCGTGCCCATCTGCTTGGTCGCACGCTCCTCACGGAACTTGACCGCCTCCGCAACCCCGTCGAACCGCCCCCAGAAGTCATCCCACCCACTCGTCGCCAGCCCATGGAAGCCGCCCGGCTCCACCGGCGAGTCGTGCATCCCCCGCCCCACCGGAATCGCCTCCTCGATCTTCGACCGAAGCCGCGAAAGATCCCCCGGCAGATCATTGGCCGTGAGCGACGTCTTGACGGCAGACATCCCGCAGCCGATGTCGACCCCCACCGCCGCCGGACACACCGCGTCGCGCATGGCGATGACCGACCCGACCGTCGCGCCCTTGCCGTAGTGGACGTCCGGCATGACGGCGAGCCCCTTGATCCACGGGAGCGTGGCCACGTTCTGGAGCTGCCGCAGGGCCACGTCCTCGACCGACGCCGGGTCCGTCCACATGCGGATGGGCACCTTGGCGCCCGGTATCTCTACGTACGACATAACATCCTCATTCCCCCGATAAACGACAAAAGTCATAGAACGCAAAACCTGCGCCAAGGTCGACGTATGGGACAACGGACCGGCGTCCACGGCTGTGCGTGCGATACACATTGTCTGCAGGGGCCGCCCCCACGCGGCAACCGAATAACCAGCGACAATCACAGGACAGCACCACAGAGCATCCCGGCCGCAGGCCCAGGGAGCCGTCGAGAGGAGCCCGACCGTGCAGCGGAAGGCATACGTCCCCGGCATCGCCGCGCTCCTCGGGGCCCTGCTGGCCGGCTGCACCGGAGGTTCGGCAAGCAACGGCACGGCGAGCGACCCCAAGCCGGGCGACGTCAGCGTGAACACCCCGGCCGCCCAGCCGGGCAAGTACCGCACGCTCCCGGAGGCCTGCGCCGCGGTGAGCCACGACAGCCTCGACTCCCTGCTGCCCGGCATCAAACAGATCACCGACCAGGACCAGCGCGACAAGGCGTACGAGGGCCAGGCCACCCTCACCTACGACACCGACCGCCGCGTCGGCTGCGGCTGGAAGGTGGAGTCCACGGACGCCACCGACCATCTCAACGTCGACTTCGAGCGCGTGGTCTCCTACGACAACGCGGTGAGCGACGACTCCCGCGCCCAGGACATCTACGCGACCGAGGAGAGCGCGGCGAACCTCCCCGAGCCCTCCGCCTCGGCCACGCCGTCCGACACCGGCTCCGCCACCGCCACCCCCTCGGCGCCCGCCTCCTCGGCCACCTCCTCCGCCTCGGCCTCGGCCTCGGCCTCGGCCTCGGCCTCGGCCTCCGCCGGCGCGAGCGAGACCCCCGCCGACCTCCAGCCCCGCAAACTCAGCGGCCTGGGCGACGAGGCGTTCCTCAACGACAAGCTCAGCTCCACGTCTTCGACGGCCCAGCAGCGCACCGTGACTGTGGTGTTCCGCACGTCCAACGTGATCGTGAGGATCGAGTACGCCGAGCAGCCGACCGCTTCCACCGGCACCCCGGACAGCAAAGAAATGCAGGACACGGCCCGGAATCTGGCGCAGAAGCTCGTCGACCGGTTCAACGGCTAGCGGGTCCGCCGGGGCGCGGGGGCACCCCACGCGAACCCCGCGAACAGGAACCGCATCGCTGCCTCACCGCGTACCGTGGCCCCTCGGACCCGACCGGTCGCACCTGCCATGTGCGATCGCACCACGAGCGCCACGAGTGAAGGAACCATGCACCGACCAGCACAGCGAGTAGGCCGAGCCCCGCGACTCACCCGCATCCTTGTCAGCGCAGCCGCCGTCCCGGTGGCACTCGCCGCCGCCGGCTGTTCCTCGGACTCCGGCTCCGGCTCGGGATCGGGTTCCAGCGCCGACAACGCCGCCCAGAAGGGCACCGCCGCGACCTCGTCCGCGTCCCCGAGCACCTCCGCGGACGCCGTCAAGCCGGCCGCGTACCCGACGCTGCCGGCCCCCTGCGCGGTGTTCTCGAAGAAGACGCTGGGCGAACTCGTGCCGAAGGGCCTGAAGTCTGCCAAGTCGGGCAAGTCGGACGACGCGAAGGACCGCAGCAGCTGCTCCTGGAACAGCCTCGACAACAAGGGCGTCAAGGGTTCCCAGTTCCGCTGGCTGAACGTCTCCCTGCTGCGTTTCGACTCGGACGCGACCCGCGGTGAGGGCAACCAGCTCGCGCAGACCTACTACGACAAGCAGGTCAAGGACGCGCAGACGGTGCCCGGCGCGACGGGCGTCCGGTCGGAGCCGGTCTCCGGGATCGGCGACGCGTCGACGGCGGTGCGCTACGGCCTGAAGAAGAAGGAAGGCTCCTTCCAGCAGCAGACGGTCGTGACGCGCGTCGAGAACGTCGTCATCACGCTCGACTACAACGGCGCCGGTCTCGCCGGCGACAAGGCCCCCAGCGCGGACGACCTGACGAAGGCCGCGGAGAAGGCCGCCAAGGAGGCGGTGGCCTCGGTGGCTTCCGCGAACCAGGACGGCAGCCGGGCGACCACCGCCCCGTCGCAGTCGGCCTCCCCCTCCAAGTCGGCGAGCCCCTCCAAGCCGGCTTCCCCGTCGGCGTCGGCCAGCTCCAAGCCCTCGGCGTCGGCCAGCAAGAAGAACTGACCTTCGAGAAGTACTGACATTCAACGGGCTTCGGCGCGCAACTCGCCTGCCCAGCAGGGCATTTGACGGAGCCCGGTCGCCTCGCGGGCCGGGCTCCTGCCATACCGGCCGCCCGTGCGCCGTACACATGTGCCACCCTGTTGCGCGCAACAACATGCAAGGGAAGGGGAGTACGGGTGGCCGCGCCAATCCAGCTCACACGAATGCACCGGATTCTCATCGGTGTGGTCGTCGCCGGTGCGCTCGTCATCGCGGGTATCGGCTTCGCCGGTTCGTACGCGGCCGTGCGCGAGCTGGCCCTCAAGAAGGGCTTCGGGAACTTCGCGTACGTGTTCCCGATAGGCATCGACGCGGGCATCTGCGTCCTGCTCGCCCTGGATCTCCTGCTGACCTGGATCCGCATCCCCTTCCCGCTGCTGCGCCAGACGGCGTGGCTGCTGACGGTCGCGACGATCGCCTTCAACGGCGCGGCGGCCTGGCCGGACCCGCTGGGCGTCGGCATGCACGCCGTCATCCCGGTCCTGTTCGTGGTCTCCGTCGAGGCGGCCCGGCACGCGATCGGCCGGATCGCGGACATCACCGCCGACAAGCACATGGAGGGCGTCCGCCTCACCCGCTGGATGCTCTCGCCGGTCCCCACCTTCCTCCTGTGGCGCCGGATGAAGCTGTGGGAGCTGCGCTCCTACGAGCAGGTCATCAAGCTGGAGCAGGAACGTCTCGTCTACCAGGCCCGCCTGCGCTCCCGCTTCGGCCGGGCCTGGCGCCGCAAGGCCCCGGTGGAGTCGTTGATGCCGCTGCGCCTGGCCCGCTACGGCGTGCCGCTCGCCGAGACCGCCCCCTCGGGCCTGGCGGCGGCCGGCATCGAGCCCGCGGTGCTGCCCCCCGCGCCGCAGTTGCGGGTGGCGCGCGAGCCGGAACCGACGGCACCCGTCGTACAGAGCAACGCGGCGCCTGTCCGGGAACAGCTTCCCGCCGCCGGGGCGAACGAGCCCCCCGGGCAGCCGGAGGACTACGGCGAGCCGCAGAGCCAGTGGCTTCAGGCGCGGGACCCCCAGTCCGTCGCGTATCAGGGCGACTACGACCCGACGTACGACCCGGATGTCGCGTACCGGCAGTGGTACGAGGAGCAGCAGCAGGCCGAGCAGTTCGAGGAGCAGCAGTTCCGGGCTCGGCAGCAGTTCGAGGAACAGCAGCGGTTCGAGCAGCAGACGTTTCCGCAGCAGCAGACGTTCCCGCAGCAGCGGTACGAGGAGCAGCCTGCCCCGGAGCCGTCTCCGGAGGACACCGGTACCTTTCCGATCCCGTCCGGCCCGGGCCGTACCCGTGAGCTGGGTGCGGGCGGCGGCTCGGAGCCGACCGAGGAGGACTACTACCTGGTCTTCAAGAAGTCGATAGACGGCAGCTATCCGACCTCGGGCCAGTTCAGGGGCGACGTGGAGGCGACGTACGGCACCACGCTCCCGCAGCGCGAGGCCGACCGCATGGTCAACCGCTTCACCAACCGCCACACGGCGGAGCTCCAGGAAGACCACATCGCGTAGGCACGTCAGCGTGCACGGGAAGGGGGCGCCCGGTGATCACCGGGCGCCCCCTTCCTCGTACAGCCGAACGCCTACGCCGCGAGCAGCGCCCGCACCCGGTCCTGTCCGACCGCGAGCAGCAGCGTGGGCAGGCGCGGACCGGTGTCGCGCCCGACCAGCAGGTGGTACAGCAGCGCGAAGAACGTGCGCTGGGCGACCTTGATCTCCGGCGGGAGCTCCTTGGCGGTGGCGTCGGCGGGGAAGCCGGCCTGGACCTTGGGGACGCCGTAGACGAGGTGGGACAGGCCGTCGAGGGACCAGTTCCGCTCGAGTCCGTCGAGGAGCAGTCGCAGCGACTCGCGGCCCTGGTCGTCGAGCGACTTGAGCAGTTCGACGTCGGGCTCGTCGCGCACGACGGTGCGTTCCTCGGCCGGCACCTGGGTGTTGATCCAGGTCTCGGCCTTGTCGAGGCGGGGCCTGACCTCGTCCAGGGAGGCGAGCGGGTTCTCGGGGTCGAGCTCGCTCAGGATCCGCAGGGTCTGGTCCTCGGCGCCGGCGGTGATGTCGGCGACGGAGGCGAGGGTGCGGTACGGCATCGGGCGGGGGGTCCTGGGCAGCTCCCCGGCGGCGGTGCCGACCGCGCGCGCGTAGGCGGCGGCGTCGGCCGGGAGGACCGAGCCGTCGGTGACCTTGCCCGCGAGCTTGTCCCACTCGTCGTAGAGCCGCTGGATCTCCTGGTCGAAGGCGATCTTGAACGACTGGTTGGGACGGCGGCGGGCGTACAGCCAGCGCAGCAGCTGCGGCTCCATGATCTGGAGCGCGTCGGCCGGAGTGGGCACCCCGCCCTTGCTGCTGGACATCTTGGCCATGCCGGAGATGCCGACGAACGCGTACATGGGCCCGATCGGCTGCTTGCCGCCGAAGATGCCCACGATCTGGCCGCCCACCTGGAAGGAGGACCCCGGAGAGGAGTGGTCGACCCCGCTGGGCTCGAAGATGACGCCCTCGTAGGCCCAGCGCATGGGCCAGTCGACCTTCCAGACCAGCTTGCCGCGGTTGAACTCGCTCAGCCGGACGGTGTCGGAGAAGCCGCAGGCGGAGCAGGTGTACGCCAGCTCGGTGGTCTCGTCGTCGTACGAGGTGACGGTGGTGAGGTCCTTGTCGCACTGCCCGCAGTAGGGCTTGTACGGGTAGTACCCGGCGGCCGAGCTGCCGTCGTCCTCGGCGGCGGCGCCGGAGCCTTCGGCGGCTTCGAGCTCGGCCTCGTCGACCGGCTTCTGGCCCTGCTGCTTCTTCGCGGGGCCCTTCTTGGTCCGGTACTGGTCGAGGATCGCGTCGATGTCACCGCGGTGCTTCATCGCGAACAGCACCTGGTCGCGGTAGACACCGGAGGTGTACTGCTCGGTCTGGCTGATCCCGTCGTACTCGACGCCGAGCTCGGCCAGCGCCTCGACCATGGCGGCCTTGAAGTGCTCGGCCCAGTTCGGGTGCTCGGATCCCTTGGGGGCGGGGACGGAGGTCAGCGGCTTGCCGATGTGCTCGGCCCAGGACTCGTCGATGCCGGGGACGCCGGCCGGGACCTTGCGGTAGCGGTCGTAGTCGTCCCAGGAGAGCAGGTGGCGCACGGTGTACCCGCGGCGGCGGATCTCGTCGGCGACCAGGTGCGGGGTCATCACCTCGCGGAGGTTGCCGAGGTGGATCGGGCCGGAGGGGGAGAGCCCGGACGCGACGACCACAGGTTTGCCCGGGGCCCGACGCTCCGATTCCTCGATGACCTCATCCGCGAAACGGGAGACCCAGTCGGTGGTCTCGGTGCTCTGAGCCACGATCGGCACGTCCTTCTTTCTCATACGCCAGTACGGCTGACCGCACCATTCTCCCAGCTCGGGCCTGAACCGCGAAAACGGCTTTTCACCGCATGGGATACTGGCTTTCCTGTACTCAGAAACTCCCGGAACCCGAGCAGAACGGCAGCCACTCCATGGCCTCGGTCACGTCCCTCACCGCCTCCGTCCACCAGCGCCTCGCGGACGCCCTCTCGGCAGCCCTGCCGGAGGCCGGTTCCGCGGACCCGCTGCTGCGACGAAGCGACCGGGCCGACTTCCAGGCCAACGGGATCCTGGCCCTCGCGAAGAAGGCGAAGGCGAACCCGAGGGAGCTGGCGACGCAGGTCGTGGCGCGGGTCGAGTCGGGTGACGTGATCAAGGACATCGAGGTCTCGGGGCCCGGTTTCCTGAACATCACGATCACCGACCAGGCCATCACCGAGAACCTGGCGGCGCGGTACGAGGACGGCGAGCGCCTCGGCGTGCCGCTCGCGGAGAACCCGGGCACCACGGTCATCGACTACGCGCAGCCGAACGTGGCGAAGGAGATGCACGTCGGTCACCTGCGGTCGGCGGTCATCGGCGACGCGGTGGTCCAGATCCTGGAGTTCACCGGCGAGAGTGTGGTCCGGCGCCATCACATCGGCGACTGGGGCACCCAGTTCGGCATGCTCATCCAGTACCTGATCGAGCACCCGCACGAGCTGGACCACAAGGGCGAGGCGGAGGTCTCCGGCGAGGAGGCCATGTCGAACCTGAACCGGCTCTACAAGGCGGCGCGGACGCTCTTCGACTCCGACGAGGAGTTCAAGACGCGGGCGCGGCGCCGGGTGGTCGACCTCCAGGCGGGCGAGCCCGAGACCCTCGCCATGTGGCAGAAGTTCGTGGACGAGTCGAAGATCTACTTCTACTCGGTCTTCGACAAGCTGGACATGGAGATCCGGGACCCGGACGTGGTCGGCGAGTCGGGCTACAACGACATGCTGGACGAGACCTGCCGCCTCCTGGAGGAGTCGGGCGTGGCGGTCCGCTCCGACGGTGCGCTCTGTGTGTTCTTCGACGACGTGAAGGGCCCGGACGGCAACCCGGTCCCGCTGATCGTGAAGAAGTCGGACGGTGGCTACGGCTACGCGGCGACCGACCTCTCGGCGATCAGGGACCGTGTCTTCAACCTGAAGGCGAACACCCTCGTCTACGTGGTCGACGCCCGTCAGTCCCTGCACTTCAAGATGGTCTTCGAGACCGCGCGCAGGGCGGGCTGGCTGAGCGACGACGTGCGGGCGCAGCAGCTGGCCTTCGGCACGGTGCTGGGCAAGGACGGCAAGCCGTTCAAGACGCGTGAGGGCGAGACGGTCCGGCTGGTGGATCTGCTGGACGAGGCGATCGAGCGGGCCACGGCGGTCGTGCGGGAGAAGGACACCCTGGGGCAGCTGTCGGAGGAGGAGATCTCCGAGCGCGGCACGCAGGTGGGTATCGGCGCGGTCAAGTACGCCGACCTGTCGACGTCGGCGAACCGCGACTACAAGTTCGACCTGGACCAGATGGTGTCGCTCAACGGCGACACGTCCGTGTACCTCCAGTACGCGTACGCCCGTATCCAGTCGATCCTGCGCAAGGCGGGCGAGGTCCGCCCGGCGGCTCACCCGGATCTGGAACTGGCCGCGGCCGAGCGTGAGTTGGGCCTGCACCTGGACCGCTTCGCGGAGACGATCGCGGAGGTCGCCGGCGAGTACGCCCCGCACAAGCTGGCGGCGTACCTGTACCAGCTGGCGTCCCTGTACACGACGTTCTACTCGGAGTGCCCGGTCCTGAAGGCGGACACCCCGGCGCAGGTCGAGAACCGCCTGTTCCTGTGCGACCTCACGGCCCGCACTCTGCACCAGGGCATGGCCCTGCTGGGCATCAGGACACCCGAGCGTCTCTGATCTCCCGCGGGTCGCCGAGCCCGGCGTACCCCACCCTGTAGTACCTGATCCCGTAGGCCGCTGACGCGCCTGCGGGATCAGGCGTTTCCGCACCCGAACACGCGGACGCACGACCACCCGAGCGGGTACCCCTGCCCGCTCTGGACTGTTACTCACTTTCGGGTGACGGCGGAGGTCGCGGACGGGTGGCGCGGCATGGCGAAGAAGTGGCGCAGGCCAGTACTGATGCGGCCACACCCCCCGAAGAGGCGTCAACCCGACACACCTTCACAAAACGTGCACACTACAGGCGACTATCACGGCAATGTCGTTGATCGGCAACGCCCCCCGATTCCCGGACGTAGCGGAGCACTTCAGTCGGCAAGCTATGCGGTGTCCGGCCAGCAGGCCGGGTGCACGAACAGCGGGCCGACGGCGATCCTGTCGTCAGGGCCCGCCAGTACCCCAAGGGGGCACCCATGACCGCTTCGCAGACCTTCACGGCCCGTCGCCTGGCCGCCGCCGCTCTGTCCGCCGCCGCGCTGGTGGGGGCAGCCGCCCTGCCGGCGGCGGCCAACGGAACCGCGCCGCGCGGTTCGCAGGTGGAGATCAGCAAGGTCCAGTACGACGCCCCGGGGCACGGCTCCAGGTCCAACCGCTCGCTGAACGAGGAGTGGGTGCAGATCACCAACAGCGGGCGCGACAGCGTGAACCTGGACGACTGGACGCTGTCCAACCGGGAGGGCCGCGTCTACACGTTCCACCACCTGCGCCTGAACAGCCACTCCAGCGTCCGCGTCCACACCGGCGTCGGCCGTGACACCTACCGCGACGTCTACCAGGACCGCCGCAACTTCGTCTGGGACGACCGCAAGGACACCGCCACGCTCCGCAACGACCACCGTCGTGTGGTCGACACCATCTCCTGGGACGCCAGGCACCACGGCAACGACCGCAGCCACGGCGACGACCACGGCCGCGGTCCGGGCCACGGCGACGACCACGGCCGTGGTCCGGGCCACGGCGACGACCACGGCCGCGGTCCGGGCCACGGCCACCGCTGACCCCCGGCGGGTCGGGACCGGCGTACGGACTGCGCCGCCCTCGACCCGCGCCTGACCCTCTTCGCGCGGCGTGCCACGAACCACCTGTGGCACGCCGCGCATGTGTGCCCCGGCCGCTCCAGGACCTGGTGGGCGGACCCCGAGGTGCGTTGTCAGTGACGGGCCCTAAAGTCACCGGCATGGCGACACTTCCGAACCCGCTGCCCTCGCTGGCGGCAGATCCGAGCGGGCGCGCGCTCGGCCTCGAACTCCCGCCCGGGAAACTGATCGACACTGGGGGTACCTCCCACGCCCTTGAGGCAGCGGGGGAGGACGACGGCCCCTGGCACGCGCCGTTGCTGTGGCACACCGAGGCACCGGCCGCCCCCGGAGACTGGGCCACGCTGGGTTCCGCCCCGCGCACGGCCGGCCTGCTCCCCCTCCTCATAGACGTCGGCGGCAGCCAGGGCGGCCCGCAGGAGTGGGAGTTGATGCCCGAGGAGATGTCGTATCCGGGGGATCACGACGCCGACGAGGTACTGGCGGGGTACTGGGAGGAGTACGCGGAGGACGAGCTCGAGCTCGACGCCGACGTGGACTACCCCGGCAAGGAAGCGGTCACCGAACTCTTCGGTGAGGCCGAGGAGTTCGCCGAGACGATCGCGCCGCACGGCGTGCAGTGGCCCGGCCTGGCACCGGCCACCGCGCCCGAGGCGGACGCGGACGACCGGGCCGCCGAGGTCGCCGACTCCCTCGCGGGCGGCGGCTCCTGGCTGAAGGAGCCGCGCCTCGCCCTGGTTCCGGCGCGCCGCAGCGCGGACATCCCGGCGGCGATCGGCTGGTCCGGTCCGCTGAACTACGAGGGCGACGTGGGCCGCCTCTGCGCGGTCCTGCGCTCCTGGGAGGACCGCTTCGGCATACGGGTCGTGGCCCTCACCTTCGACCAGCTGGTCCTGTCGGTGGCGGCCCCGCCCACGACGGCGGCCGAGGCAGAGGCGGTGGCCGCCGAGCACTTCGCCTTCTGCCCGGACAACATCACGCAGGGCGGGAGCGAGACGCTGCGCGCGTACGCGGCGGACGAGGTGCTCGGCAGGCGGGTGTGGTCCTTCTGGTGGGACTGACCGGCTCCCTTGGCTACCGAAGCCCCTTCGCCAACCGCCGCAGCCCCTCACCGATCTCGTCCGGGGTCTGGGTGACGAAGCACAGGCGCAGCGTCGCGGCGTCGGGCTCCCCGGCGTAGAAGGGCGCGCCCGGCACGTACGCCACTCCCTGCTCCACCACTCCCCGGAGCAGGGCCGTGGTGTCGTACGACTCCGCCAGCCGTGCCCAGAGGAACATGCCGCCCTCGGGCCGGGTCCACGTGGACCCGGCCGGAAGGGCGTCGGCGATACCCGCCAGCATGGCGTCGCGCCGCTCGCGGTACACGCCCGCGACCCGTGCCACATGGGCGTCGAGGTCCCGGTCGGCGAGATAACGCGCGGCGGCGAGCTGGTTGACGGTCGGGGTGTGCAGATCGGCGGCCTGCTTGGCGACGGCGCACGCCCGCAGCAGTGCGGCGGGGGCCCGCAGCCAGCCGAGCCTGAGGCCGGGTGCCATGACCTTGGAGAAGGAGCCGAGCAGTACAGTCCGGTCCTGGGCGCCGTCGTACGAGGCGATCCACGGCACCCGCTCGCCCTCGAAACGGAGCTCGCCGTACGGGTCGTCCTCGACGATCCACACCCCGCGCCGGGCGGCTACGGACGCGACGGCGGCCCGGCGCTCACCCGCCATGGTCCGGCCGGTCGGGTTCTGAAAGGTCGGCACGGTGTAGAGCAGCTTGGGCCGCTCGCGAGTGACAAGCTCGTCGAGCGCGTCCGGGTCGATCCCGCCCCCGTCCGCATCCACCGGCACCGCGACCACCCGCGCCCCGGCGAACGCGAACGCCTGGAGTGCCGCCAGATAACAGGGGCTTTCGACGAGCACGGTGGCACCGGGCTCGAGCAGGACGGTGGCGAGCAGCGAGAGCGCCTGCTGCGATCCGGTGGTGACCAGTACGTCGTCGGCGTCCGTCGGCAGCCCGCGTGCGGTGGTCCGCTCCGCGAGGGCCGCCCGCAGCACGGGCTCGCCCTCGGTGGTCGAGTACTGCAGCGCACGCTCGGGCTCGTGGGCGAGCACGTCACGGAACGCGGCGGCGATCCCCTCCGCGTCGAACAGTTCCGGTGCCGGCAGCCCGCCCGCGAAGTTGATCACTTCCGGCCGCGCGGTCACCGCGAGGATCTCCCGTACCGGCGACCCACCGATCGCGGTGGCCCGCGCGGCGAGCGGTGGCACGGCTTGAGCAATCCCGAGACCGGTCACAAGACGACTCCTTCTCCTACGGCTCCCACAACCCCTGGTCCGCCACCCTAAGGAGGCACCTGTGCCCTACACCGACCAATTCCGCGATACGGACACGAAGAACTTCCCTCGCTGAAGACTCAGGCCGGCCGGAGTCTTCAGGGGCGCGGGGAACTGCGCGCTCAGCCCCCACCCACCGGCGGGCGGCGAACGCAGCCGGGGGCTGGGGGCGGAGCCCCCGGGATGGGGCAGGCAGGGGCGGCGGGGGCGGGTGTCAGGGCTTGATGGCCGTCACGCCGTACACATTGATGTCCGCGTCCGTCACATCGTTGATGTCGCGGTAGCGGACCTTCTCGATGTCGTCGAGGGTGGCAAGGTACGCGGGATCCACCTTTTCGGGCAGCGGAGCCGCCCCGTCCGGCCGCCACCGGTGCACGGGCACGACACCCGGCTCCTCCACCTCGAGCCCGTTCTCCGTGAAGAACCGCTCCACCTCGGCCCTGGACCGCAGCACGAACGTGAACCCCCGCTCGGTGAACGTCCGTTGAACCGCCCGAATGTTCTCCGCGTTGAGATCCTCGGTGAGATGGCTGAGCACGAGCCGGCTGCCCGAAGGCAACGCCTCCACCAGCTCACGCACGATCGGATAGGCCTGCTCGTCCTCTATGAAGTGCAGGATCGCCACCAGCACGAGCGCGATCGGCTGCTCGAAGTCGAGAGTCTTCGCGGCCTCTTGGAGAATCCGCGCGGGCTCCTCGAGGTCCGCGTCGATGTAGTCCGTCTGCCCCTCGGGCCCACTGGTGAGCAACGCACGCGCGTGAGCGAGCACAACGGGGTCGTTGTCGACGTACACGACGCGCGACTGCGGAGTGATCCGCTGCGCGATCTGGTGGACGTTCTCCTGCGTCGGCAACCCCGTACCGATGTCCAGGAACTGGCGGATCCCCGCTTCCTGGGTCAGCGTGGTGACCGCCCTCCGCAGGAAGTCCCGGTTGTGCCGGACGTCGAGGTAGCCCCGCGGATTGGCCACGATCGCCGCGGCGGCCGCGGACCGGTCGACCGGGTAGTTGTCCTTGCCCCCGAGGAAGACGTCGTAGACGCGCGCCGGGTGCGCCTTGGTGGTGTCAATCCTCCTTCTCAGCTCGGCGGGGTCCTGGCTGAGAGCATCACCGGGCATAAAGCCTCTCCCTGGAGAGTCGCGTCATTCACTGGGCAACAACGTAACTCCTAGGGGGACTTGATAGTGCCCCTCCCCTGACTAACCCGTCGCGGCCGTGCCCCACTCGCTGCCGCCCAGCGGATAGTCGTACGCGGGCCGCCCCACATTCCCGCTCGTCCGGAACGGCTTCCCGTCGTCGTCGATACGCACCGTGCCACCGCGCGCCCCACTGGACCAGTCGAGCTCCAGGTACCAGCTCACGTCGTGCGCCCGCGCGTCCGCGAAGACATAGAAGACCTCGGGATCGGACTCGCTGACCTTGTAGGGGAAGTCCCGCTGCCCGGCCTTGGGCGTGGTCACGGGCCGTCCGGCGTCGAGATCCACGGCGAACGACTTCGTCGCCACGCCGCCGCCGCAGCCGACGCCCATCGCATAGTCGTTCCAGGCGAGCGGCGCGTCCTTCCCCACCACCCGCACGTGCAGCCCCTCCAGGACCACGGTGGCCTTCCCGGTCCCCTGCACGGTCAGCGCGAGCATCTGCTCCTGAGCGGCCACTCCGCCGAGCGCCGTGACCCACCCGCGCGCGTCCGACTCGTTCGGCGGCGGGGGCACCAGCTCGGCCTTCCGGTTCAACAGGTAGTGCTGGCTGCACGGGCCCTCCCACTTGTACGGGTTGACGGCCACGACGGGCGCGGTGGCGCCGTCGGCGACGTTCTGGCCCGTACTGCCACCCGGAGCCGCCGTCGAGACGGACACCTCGGGCCCACCACCGTGCGAGGCGGAGACGGAGGCGCTGACCGAGGCGGACGGCTTCCGGGGCTTGCCGTCGGCTGACGCCGTCCCGCGCGAACCCTCCCGGGGACCGGACGACGCGGCGGCGCCCAAGACCTCCCGCCCCCCGCTCCCGTCACCCTTGCCGTCCGGTACGAACCGCACCGCGAGCGCGGCGGACGCGAGCACCGCGGCGACGGCGGCCGAGGCGAGGAGGACCGTACGCCGTCGCCGCCGTCCGCTCGAAGCCTCACCCGAGGGCGCGCCGGCAACCTCGGCATCCGCAGCAGCAGCCGGCTCCCCCGAGGAACCCTCCCCCTCCACCGGGGTCACGGACTCCACGGACTCCACATCCGTCACGGGCGCCGCGGACACCACCTTCTGCCCCCGCAGCACATCCGCCCGCACCCACCGCCGATGCAGCTCCACCAGTTCCTCGGGACTCGCCCCGCACGCGCGCGCGAGCCGCTCCACGGGTGCGTAGTCCGTGGGTACGGCGTCCCCGTTGACGTACCGATGCAGCGTGGACGTACTCACGTGCAGCCGCTTCGCGAGCACCCCGTAGCTGAGTCCGGACCGCTCCTTCAGCTCCCGCAGCAGCCCCGCGAACTCGTCCCCGTCCACTGTTCCTCCACCCCCCGCGTCCCGGTCCGCGTTCCAGGGGGACGGTATTCCCCCTGGTCAGACCCGATACGACCGTTCCGGCGTCCCGTATCCCCCGGCAACCGTGGCGGCCGGGACGGATCAGCCGACAAGCTGTGGTCATCCAAGCACGCCGCTCCGCTCGACCGGTCGAGCGGCTGCCAACCAGCCACACCCACAGGGGGATCACCCATGTCCGCACGCACCGCCCGCACCCGCCTCCTCGCCGCCACGACGGTCGCGCTCGCCGCGTTCGCCCTCACGGCGTGCGACAACGGAAAGGGCGTACGTGACGAGGGTCCGTCCGCATCGTCCAAGTCCTCGGCGCAGCCGACCGGGTCCACGGCCGGCGGCGGTACGAAGGCGAAGCCGGCGGGCGGGACGGGGGGCTCGACGGCCGCCCCGAAGAGCACCACCACGGCGGGCACCACCACTGCGGGCACCAGCGGCGGCTCCGGTTCCTCCGGCAAGAACGGCGCAGGAACCACGAGCACCCGCAACCCCGCCTGCAACGGCGCCAACACCAAGACCACCGCGACCGAGGTCTCCCGCCCCCTCAACCACCTGCTCCTCACCGTCACCAACACCGGTGCGAAGAACTGCGATCTGACCGGCTACCCGATCGCCCGCCTCGGCGAGGCCCAGTCGGTCCCGCCGGTCGCCGAGTCGACCCACCCGCAGGCGGTCGTCACGCTGGCCCCGGGCGAGTCCGGCTACGCGGGCGTCCTGCTCTCGGCCGCCGACGGCAGCGGCGGCAACGGCTACACGGCCAAGACCCTCGTCGTCGGCTTCGCCAAGGGCCGCAGCGCCACCCCGGCGCTCCCGGCGAAGGGCGTGTACGTGGACGACAAGCTCACGGTGACGTACTGGCAGCAGAGCCTGGACGACGCGCTGGCCTACTGAGCGGCTGCCAGGCCCTAGCGGAGCTTCTGGGCGACCTCGGTGGCCCAGTAGGTGAGGATGTTCTGGGCGCCGGCCCGCTTGATGCCGGTCAGCGTCTCCAGGATCGCCTTGTCGCGGTCGATCCAGCCCTTCTCGGCCGCCGCCTCGATCATCGAGTACTCGCCGGAGATCTGGTAGGCGGCCACGGGCACGTCGACGGAGTCCGCGACCCGCGCCAGGATGTCCAGATACGGCCCCGCCGGTTTCACCATCACCATGTCGGCCCCCTCCTCCAGATCGAGGGCCAGCTCCCGCAGGGACTCCCGCGCGTTGGCGGGGTCCTGCTGGTACGTCTTGCGGTCGCCCTTCAGCGAGGAGGCGACGGCCTCCCGGAAGGGCCCGTAGAAGGCGGAGGAGTACTTCGCGGTGTAGGCGAGGATGGCGACGTCCTCGCGCCCGATCTGGTCCAGGGCGTCCCGGACGACCCCGATCTGCCCGTCCATCATCCCGCTGGGCCCCACCACGTGGGCCCCGGCGTCGGCCTGGACCTGGGCCATCTCGGCGTACCGCTCCAGGGTCGCGTCGTTGTCGACGCGGCCTTCCGCGTCGAGCACTCCGCAGTGCCCGTGGTCGGTGGTCTCGTCGAGACACAGATCGGACATGACGAGCAGTTCGTCGCCGACCTCGGCGCGCACGTCGCGGAGGGCGACCTGCAGAATCCCGTCCGGGTCGGTCCCGGGAGTCCCGACGGCGTCCTTCTTCGCGTCCTCCGGCACACCGAAGAGCATGATGCCGGAGATCCCGGCCTCCACGGCCTCCAGCGCGGCCTTCTTCAGGCTGTCGCGCGTGTGCTGCACGACGCCGGGCATCGTCGCGACGGGAACCGGCTCGCTCACGCCCTCCCGTACGAACGCGGGGAGGATGAAGTCGGCGGGGTGCAGCCGGGTCTCGGCGACCATGCGCCGCATGACCGGCGTCGTACGCAGCCGCCGCGGCCGCGTACCGGGGAAGGATCCGTACTTCGTCATGCCCCCTACGCTACGCCCGCCCCTCGACCCCCCTTGCCGACACCTTGCCGGTACGGCCCCGGATGCCAGGGGTCCCTGTTCGACTGACGACCGGTGGAGGCTTGGCGCGCAGTTCTTCGCACCCCGTCAGGGGCGCGGGGAACTGCGCGACCGGCCCCCACTCGCCCGCAGCCGAAGAACCCACCCGGGGGTCTGGGGGCGGAGCCCCCAGGTAGGGATGGGACGGGTAGGGGCGGCGGGGGCGGAAAACCCTTGGTCCGCCCCGACCGCCCCACACCCCCCACACACGCCTACGTCGTGCGACGCCTCCGCGCCCCCGGCCGACGCTCACTCGGCCGAGTAACCGGATCCCCCGCCTCCGCGGCGGCAGCCCTCCGTCGGAGACCGAAGTCCGCCAACGCCTCAGCCAGCTTGTGCACGGACGGCTCCGGAGCCATGACATCGACCCGCAGCCCGTGCTCCTCCGCCGTCTTGGCGGTGGCCGGACCGATGCAGGCGATCACCGTCACGTTGTGCGGCTTGCCCGCGATGCCCACGAGATTGCGCACGGTCGAGGACGACGTGAAGAGCACGGCGTCGAAACCGCCCCCCTTGATCGCCTCCCGCGTATCCGCCGGCGGCGGCGAGGCCCGTACGGTCCGGTAGGCCGTGACGTCGTCGACCTCCCAGCCCAGGTCGATGAGCCCCGCGACCAGCGTCTCGGTGGCGATGTCGGCCCGCGGCAGGAACACCCGGTCGATCGGGTCGAACACCGGGTCGTACGGCGGCCAGTCCTCCAGAAGCCCCGCGGCCGACTGCTCACCGCTCGGCACGAGATCCGGCTTCACGCCGAAGGCGACCAGCGCCTTCGCCGTCTGCTCACCCACCGCCGCGACCTTGATCCCGGCGAAGGCCCGCGCGTCGAGCCCGTACTCCTCGAACTTCTCCCGCACGGCCTTGACCGCGTTCAGGGAGGTGAAGGCGATCCACTCGTAGCGGCCCGTCACCAGGCCCTTGACCGCGCGCTCCATCTGCTGCGGCGTCCGCGGCGGCTCGACGGCGATCGTCGGCACCTCGTGCGGCACGGCGCCGTAGGAGCGCAGCTGGTCGGAGAGCGAGGCCGCCTGCTCCTTCGTCCGCGGCACGAGCACCTTCCAGCCGAACAGCGGCTTGGACTCGAACCACGAGAGCTGCTCACGCTGAGCCGCGGCGGAACGCTCACCGACCACGGCTATCACCGGGCGCCCACCGTCCGGGGACGGCAGCACCTTCGCCTGCTTCAGGGTCTGGGCGATCGTCCCGAGCGTGGCCGCCCAGGTCCGCTGACGGGTGGTCGTACCGGCGATCGTCACCGTCATCGGCGTGTCCGGCTTGCGACCGGCCGCGACCAGCTCGCCCGCGGCGGCGGCCACGGAGTCCAGTGTCGACGAGACCACGACCGTCCCGTCCGACGCCCCGACCTCGGTCCAGCACCGGTCGGAGGCCGTACGCGCGTCGACGAACCGCACGTCGGCGCCCTGCGCGTCGCGCAGCGGCACACCGGCGTACGCGGGCACGCCCACGGCCGCGGCGACACCCGGCACGACCTCGAACGGCACGCCCGCGGCGGCACAGGCCAGCATCTCCTCGGCGGCGTACGTGTCGAGCCCGGGGTCACCGGACACCGCACGCACGACCCGCTTGCCGCCCCGCGCGGCCTCCATGACAAGATTGGCAGCGTCCCTCAACGCGGGGTCACCAGCGGTCGTTGACACGGCGTCAACAACCGCTAGTTGAGGCGTGCCTGTGCCCGGATACGTACTGGAAGACGTGCCCAAAGGCGTCCCCCCGTCCGTATTCGTACTCAGTACGGCGACGCCTTGTCTGGCATGGACGCGGACCATGTCGAGTACCTCGTACTCGGCGACGAGAACATCCGCGTTCGCCAGCGCCTCGACGGCGCGCAGTGTCAGTAGTCCCGGATCTCCGGGTCCGGCACCGAGGAAGGTGACGTGCCCGTGTTCGGGACCGGCGGGAAGGTTGGTGGGGCTCAATGTGCTCGCTCCCCCATCAGACCGGCCGCGCCCTTGGCAAGCATCTCGGCGGCGAGTTCACGGCCGAGCGCCATTGCTTGGTCATGTGTCTCGGGCACGGGACCGGTGGTGGACAGCTGCACCAGCGTCGTGCCGTCGGTCGTGCCGACGACGCCGCGCAGGCGCATCTCCTTGACAATCTGCCCGTCGGCCAAAAGGTCGGCGAGAGCACCCACGGGTGCGCTGCAGCCGGCCTCCAGGGCGGCGAGCAGGGACCGCTCTGCGGTCACGGCGGCCCGGGTGAACGGGTCGTCGAGTTCGCCGAGCGCGGCGACGAGATCCGCGTTGTCCGCGGCACACTCGATCGCCAGGGCCCCCTGGCCGGGGGCGGGCAAAACGGTGTCGACGGACAGGAAGTCCGTCACGTCCTCTATCCGCCCCAGGCGGCCGAGGCCGGCGGCGGCGAGCACGACGGCGTCGAGCTCCCCGCTGCGTACGTATCCGATCCGCGTGTCGACGTTCCCACGGATCGCGACCGTCTCGATCGTCATCCCGTGGTTGCGGGCGTACGCGTTCAGCTGGGCCATCCGGCGCGGCGATCCGGTGCCGACGCGCGCGCCGTCCGGGAGCTCCTCGAAGCGCAGCCCGTCGCGGGCGACGAGCACGTCGCGCGGGTCCTCGCGCAGCGGCACGGCGGCCAGCGCGAGCTCGTCGGGCTGCCCGGTCGGCAGGTCCTTCAGGGAGTGCACGGCGAAGTCGACCTCGCCGAGCAGCAGCGCCTCGCGCAGCGCGGTCACGAAGACGCCCGTGCCGCCGATCTGGGCGAGGTGCTCACGGGAGGTGTCGCCGTACGTCGTGATCTCCACGAACTCGACGGGCCTGCCGGTCACCTGGCTCACGGCCTGCGCCACCAGCCCGGACTGGGCCATGGCGAGCTTGCTGCGCCTGGTCCCCAGCCTCAGTGCCGCCTTCTCATCTGGTCGCCCTTGGGGCGCTCCAGCCTGCCCCTGCGGCGCACGTGGCTCACGTGGCTCACTCATGCTCGCCCTCGGTTCTTGGCGTTCTCGTTGTTGTTCTCGGCCCGCGAGACGGAGGCGACCGTCTCGGGGTCCAGGTCGAACAGGGTTCGCAGCGCGTCCGCGTACCCGGCGCCGCCGGGTTCGGCGGCGAGTTGCTTGACCCGTACGGTCGGCGCGTGCAGCAGCTTGTCGACGACGCGCCGCACGGTCTGCGTGATCTCGCCCCGCTCCTTGTCGTCGAGGTCCGGCAGCCGCCCGTCGAGCCGCGCGATCTCGCTCGCGACGAGGTCGGCGGCCATGGTGCGCAGCGCCACGACGGTGGGGGTGATGTGGGCGGCCCGCTGGGCGGCGCTGAAGGCAGCCACCTCGTCGGAAACGATCCTCCGCACCTGGTCCACGTCCGCCGCCATCGGCGCGTCCGCGGACGCCTCGGCCAGCGACTCGATGTCGACGAGCCGCACGCCGAGCAGCCGGTGCACGGCCGCGTCGATGTCACGGGGCATGGCCAGGTCCAGCAACGCGAGCACGGGCGCGGGCCGGGGCGCCTCGGCGACCGGCTCGGGCCTGCGGCGCTCGGGCACCCGGCCGACGGTGGCGACGGCCAGCACCAGCGCGGCGATGGCGTCGGCGTCGGCCTCCGGGTCGAGTACGGCCGCCCCGCGCGGGGCACGGGCCGCGACATCGCCCTTGTCCACCCAGGCCGCGTGCTGCTCCAGCTCGGCGGCGGCCATTCCGGCGACGGCGGCCTCGCCGAGCACGGAGAAGCCGGCCGTGCCCTGCACGGCGGACAGGTCGAGCGGGCAGTCGTCGTCGGTGCCGGCACTGGTGGGGGCGGGCCGCGCCTGGTCGTCCACGGCCGCGGGCGACGCCGTACGAGCGGAGCCGGCACCGCGCACGGCGGGCTTCGCCGCCGACTCGGCCGTGACCACGGACTCTCCCGTACGTCCTTCCACGGCCGCCGCGACCGACTCGGCCGTCAGGACGAGCCCGGTGGCGCCGGTGCAGGAGATGGCGATGTCGGCACGTGTCAGCTCGAGCGGCACCGAATCCATCGGGACCGCGCGGGCCAGCACGTGCGTGTCGCCGCCCTCGTTCTCGTTGAGGATCTGCGCGAGCCGCTCAGAGCGGTCCGGCGTGCGGTTGGCGATGACGATCTCGGAGACTCCGGCGCGCGCGAGCGTCGCCGCGGCCAGCGAGGACATCGAGCCCGCGCCGATGACGAGGGCCTTCTTGCCCTTGGCCCAGGCGTCGACGGCGGTGCCGGCCGACAGCTGCTGGAGGCCGAAGGTGACGAGGGACTGCCCGGCGCGGTCGATGCCGGTCTCGGAGTGCGCGCGCTTGCCGACCCGCAGCGACTGCTGGAACAGGTCGTTCAGCAGCCGGCCCGCGGAGTGCAGCTCCTGCGCGGTGGCGAGCGCGTCCTTGATCTGGCCGAGGATCTGGCCCTCGCCCACGACCATCGAGTCGAGCCCGCAGGCCACCGAGAAGAGGTGGTGGACGGCCCGGTCCTCGTAGTGCACGTAGAGGTGGGGGGTGAGCTCGTCGAGACCGACCCCGCTGTGCTGGGCGAGCAGCGTGGACAGCTCGGCGACGCCCGCGTGGAACTTGTCCACGTCGGCGTACAGCTCGATGCGGTTGCAGGTGGCGAGCAGCGTGGCCTCGGCGGCCGGTTCGGCGGCGACCGTGTCCTGCAGCAGCTTGATCTGGGCGTCCGCGTTCAGCGTGGCCCGCTCCAGGACGCTGACCGGGGCGCTGCGGTGGCTCAGCCCGACGACGAGGAGACTCATGCCGGCATCACGGCGGGGACGTCCCCGTCAGGACCTTTGCCGTTGTCCTTCTGGGCGGCCTGGGCCACGGCGGCGGCACCGGCCTGGGCCTCGGCCTCCTCGCCGGCCTTGCGCTGCTCGTGGAAGGCGAGGATCTGCAGCTCGATCGAGAGATCGACCTTGCGCACGTCGACGCCGTCCGGGACGGACAGGACGGTCGGCGCGAAGTTGAGGATGGAGGTGACTCCGGCCGCGACCAGGCGGTCGCAGACCTGCTGGGCCACGCCCGGCGGGGTGGTGATGACGCCGATGGAGACGCCGTTCTCGTCGATGATCTTCTCGAGGCCGTCGCTGTGCTGCACGGCGATCCCGGCGACCTGCTTTCCGGCCATCTCCGGATCGGCGTCGATCAGCGCGGCGACCCGGAAACCACGGGAGGCGAACCCGCCGTAGTTGGCCAGCGCGGCGCCGAGGTTACCGATACCGACGATCACTACCGGCCAGTCCTGGGTCAGGCCCAGCTCACGGGAGATCTGGTACACGAGATACTCAACGTCGTACCCGACACCACGCGTCCCGTAGGAGCCGAGGTAGGAGAAGTCCTTGCGCAGCTTCGCGGAGTTGACCCCGGCCGCGGCCGCGAGCTCCTCGGAGGAGACCGTGGGTACCGAGCGCTCCGACAGTGCGGTGAGGGCTCGGAGGTACAGCGGAAGCCGGGCGACGGTGGCCTCGGGAATCCCTCGGCTGCGGGTCGCCGGTCGGTGAGTTCGGCCAGTTGCCACGGTGCTCCTGCGGGTAGCGCGGGGCTGCAGACGGTCACACGTACCTAGACCGCCCCGTCGAATGCAGGCTATGTCTTTGTGAACGCGTGCACAAAGATGGTGTCCGATTTGCCCGGGCAACGTGACGGGGGTCACGCACTCCCGGCGCGCCCGTATGGAACCGGCCCGCGCACAGCTTCGTTCCGCACCTGAAGGGGGCAAAACCGCACACTCTCCTCAACGAATCCCGCCCCCGAGACCAATCGCCGTCGATCCTAGGCGACTTTCCGGACCCGTTGGACTCACCGGTCAGGACGGGGTCCGGACCCGATCACGGCACAATCCGGACGGAACGCCGCGCCGGGCGGCGCCGCTACGGAGCGAGGGCTTTGCGCAGCCGCGCCTCGTCCACACGCCAGAACGTGTGCTGCGCCCCGTCCACCAGCACCACGGGGATCTGCTCCCAGTAGGCACGGTGCAGCTCTTCATCCTCGGTGATGTCCTTGTGCTCCCAGGGGACCCCGAGATCCCCACACACCTTCTCCACCACTTCTTGTGCGTCATCACACAGATGACAACCGGGTTTCCTGATGAGCGTGACCAGCCGCTCCGAGGGTGCCTTCTGCGTCGTACGGCGCCCACCGCGCCGGAACATGGAACTCATACGGGTCATTCTCCCGCCACCCGCGCGGCCCGGACATGCCGGTCGGACGACTTCTTTAACGGCTCGGTCGCGGAGAGTTCACAGCCTCGCATCCTCTCGACTCCGGAAGCTCCGAACAAACTGGCTATGCTCACGACATGGCCGCTCTCGGATGGCTCACTCCCCGTAGGCGCTCCGCCACCGCGCGGAGCGTGTTGGCAGGCGAGGCCTCGGCGGAGGCAGCGCGCAAGTCCTCCCAGGAACTGGAGGATCTAGCCCACGACGCCGCGCCCGACGCCGACGCGCCCGACCAGGAACCTGAGTTCCCGGTCCTCGGTGACGAGAAGGCCGCGGCCTTCTTCGACCTCGACAACACCGTGATGCAAGGCGCCGCGCTCTTCCACTTCGGGCGGGGCCTGTACAAACGGAAGTTCTTCGAGACCCGCGACCTCGCCCGATTCGCCTGGCAGCAGGCGTGGTTCAGGCTGGCCGGCGTCGAGGACCCGGAACACATGCAGGACGCCCGTGACTCGGCGCTCTCGATCGTCAAGGGTCACCGGGTCGCGGAGCTGATGTCGATCGGCGAGGAGATCTACGACGAGTACATGGCCGAACGCATCTGGCCCGGTACGCGCGCCCTCGCCCAGGCCCACCTGGACGCGGGCCAGAAGGTCTGGCTGGTCACGGCGGCCCCCGTGGAGATCGCCACGGTGATCGCCCGCCGGCTGGGCCTGACCGGTGCGCTGGGCACGGTCGCGGAGTCGGTGGACGGCGTCTACACGGGCAAGCTGGTGGGCGAGCCCCTGCACGGCCCGGCGAAGGCGGAGGCGGTCCGCGCGCTGGCCGCCGCGGAGGGTCTGGACCTCTCCCGCTGCGCCGCCTACAGCGACTCCCACAACGACATCCCCATGCTGTCCCTGGTCGGCCACCCCTACGCGATCAACCCGGACACGAAGCTCCGCAAACACGCTCGTACGTTCGAGTGGCGTCTGCGCGACTACCGCACGGCCCGCAAGGCCGCGAAGGTCGGTATCCCCGCCGCGGCCGGCGTCGGCGCGGTGGCCGGCGGCACAGCAGCCGCCATCGCCCTCCACCGCCGCCGCCGCTGACACCCCCGGGGCCGCGCCCCGCATCCCCCGCCCGCCCAACGTTCTTCGACTACCGGCCGGTGGGGGCTGGTCGCGCAGTTCCCCGCGCCCCTAAGGCGGGGCCACGCCCCGGACCCCCCGCCCCGCCCAACGTTCTTCGGCCACCGGCCGGTGGGGGCTCGGCGCGCAGTTCCCCGCGCCCCTGAAAGCCTCCGGCCCGTCCGGCGTGCGAGGACAAGGCCACTCAGGCCGATGGGGCGCCGGGGCACTGGGGCGCAGCCCCGTGCCCCAGGGGCGCGGGGAACTGCGCGGCCGGGCGGCCCCCCCCCCCCCCCCCCCCACCCCCCCCCCCCCGGGGGGGGGGGGGCCCCCCCCCCCCCCCCCCCCCCCCCGCCCCCCCGCCCCCCCCCCCGCGGC
>NZ_JBIVXA010000011.1:0-11478 GCF_044768965.1 Streptomyces sp. NPDC090798 | reverse complement strand
GCCCGCCGCCCCTTGCTCGGCCGCGGTCCGGCGGGCCTTTCGATAACCCCACACGCGGGGCGCGGGGGGGGGGGGGGGGGGGGCGCCCCGGGGGGGGGGGGGGGGGGGCGCCCCCCCCCGCGGCCGGCCCCCACCCACCCGCACCCGAAGAACCCACCCAGGGGTCTGGGGGCGAAGCCCCCAGGACACCCCGCCGGAAGTCGGCCAATCCCCTGTCCTACCCCCGTGACCCCCCACCCAGTCACCCCACCCCCACACGGCCACAACACGCCCCGCACCCAGACGAACCCGAACCCATCCGATCAACAACCGGTCACCGTCCGGCACTTGATCAGGCGTCAATCAGTTACAGAAGCGACGTAATCGATGATTTGAGCAACTCGGTGTAGCGCTGCCTGTACGAAGCGTTATTCTCCTCAGACGCAAACCGGTACCCCTCCGTCGCTACGACGGGTGAACGGTCCCGCACTGCACGTGATGGAAGCTCTGCCTCTGGGAGTCCCGTGTACTCACACGTCGGGGTTGACGCCTCGGGCCTGGCTACGCTGCGCGCAACGGTCCTGGACCGCTTGCGCGGCTTCGTCCCCACCGCGTACGCCGTCCCCGCCCTCGCCGCCGTCCCCGCGCCCCTCGGCCCTTGCTACGCCCTGGCCGAGGGCAGCGCGGCGGTCGGCAGACGAGGCCGCTCGGGCCCGGCCGCCACGCCCACCGCACGCCGCCCGGCCGCAGACAGCGACAGCGCCCGGATGATGGATCTCGTCGAACGCGCCCAGGCCGGCGAGGCCGACGCCTTCGGCCGCCTCTACGACCAGTACAGCGACACCGTGTACCGCTACATCTACTACCGCGTCGGCGGCAAGGCGACCGCCGAGGACCTCACCAGTGAGACGTTCCTGCGCGCCCTGCGCCGCATCGGAACGTTCACCTGGCAGGGCCGCGACTTCGGCGCCTGGCTGGTCACCATCGCCCGCAACCTGGTCGCGGACCACTTCAAATCGAGCCGATTCCGACTCGAAGTGACCACCGGCGAAATGCTCGACGCGAACGAGGTCGAGCGAAGCCCCGAGGACTCCGTCCTGGAGTCACTGTCGAACGCGGCCCTGCTCGACGCCGTACGACGGCTCAACCCCCAGCAGCAGGAGTGCGTCACCCTGCGCTTCCTGCAAGGGCTCTCGGTGGCCGAGACCGCCCGGGTGATGGGCAAGAACGAGGGCGCCATCAAGACCCTCCAGTACCGAGCCGTCCGCACCCTGGCTCGGCTCCTCCCGGACGACGCCCGCTGAAACCCGTACGAACACCGGTCCGTACGAACGCCATAGTGATCCAACACGCTCAGCGACGCGCAACTCACCTTCCGTAAAAGTCCGTTGACTTCGCGGTCCGATCATCCATCGTCCGTAACCCAAGTGCCGCGACGCTCGTTGTGCGGGATACAGGCTCCCTGTGGTCACGACCCGGCTATCGCCGATCACTCGATCGTGTGGATGCGCTCGGGGCGTGCAACCCTCAGGACCCCCTGGGGAGTCGACCGTCTTGACGAGAGGAGGTGCCGCCAGTGATCGCGAACGTATCGGCACACCGGCGGGCGAACGCCTTCGCCCAGGCCCTGGAGGAGCAGTCCGACCAGGGCACGGCGGCCGAGCAGCCCGATGGATCGGCACCGTCCCGGGCTGCGTCGGAACAGACCGAGCAGGGCCTGCTGTTGGCCCTCGCCACCGGTCTCGGCGAGCTGCCCAAACCGGAGCTGGACCCCGAGGTCAAGGTCGTGCAGCGAGCCCAGCTCGTCGCAGCGATGGAGGCCATGCTGCTGGAAGGCACCGCCGCGGGGGGCGAAGGCCCGGACCGTTCCGTGCCCGAGCAGCGCTCGCACCGGGCACGGGGCGCACATCGGGCGACCGGACTGGGCAAGCTGCGACCGCGTTCGCGTCTGTCCAAGGGCCTGGCCGCGGGCGGGCTCACCGTGGGCGTGGCCGCGGGAGCCTTCGGCGGCGTGGCCGCCGCCAGCTCCGACGCCCTGCCCGGTGACTCGCTCTACGGGCTCAAACGAGGCATGGAGGACATCCAACTCGGCCTGGCCCACGGCGACAGCGACCGCGGCGAGCTCTACCTCGACCAGGCGTCCACACGCCTGAGCGAGGCACGCCGGCTGATGGAGCGAGGCCGCTCGGGCCACCTCGACCACGAGTCCCTGGGCGAGATCCGCCGCGCCCTGTCGGGCATGCAGCACGACGCCTCCGAGGGCCACCGCCTGCTGTACGAGGCGTACGAGCGGGACGGTTCGCTGGGCCCCATCCAGACCCTGTCCGCCTTCGCCCAGTCGCACCGCGAGGCCTGGGGCGCGCTGCGCGACCGGCTGCCCGTCCAGCTCGGCGACGTCAGTCAGCAGGTCTCTTCGGTCTTCGCCGCCATAGACGAAGAGGTCGACCCGCTGCTGCCGGGCACCCCGGCGAAGGAGGGCACGGGCCGTCACCGGGGTGCCAGTTCGGACGCCCCCGGCTCATCGTCCGGTACGGACCGTCCGGCGCCCAGCGCCAGCGGCGGCTCCACCACCGGCAGCCACAGCAGCGGCAAGCCGAAGCCGTCCAGCTCCGGCAGCACCGGCGGGGGCCTGCTCGGCGGCACCACGGGCGGCCTCCTGGATCCGCCCAAGGACACCACCAGCTCGTCCCCGTCGGCCGGCAAGTCCAGCCCGACGAGCGGCGCGCCGGACGTCACCCTGCCCCCGCTGCTGCCCGGTCTCTTGCCGGGCCTGGGCATCGACAGCGAGGACAGCAAGTAGCTCCGGTACGAGGCTGGGGGCGCCCTTCTCAGGAAGGGCGCCCCCAGCCTCGTACGTCCGTCACCGGCGGAACGTCCGTCAGAAGAAGACCGACCGGCGCTGCACCAGCAGCTTGTACAGCGTGTGCTGGATCTGCTCCCTGACCTGGTCGGTCAGGTTGAACATCAGCATCGGGTCCTCGGCGGCCTCCGGCGGATAGCCGTCCGTGGGAATCGGCTCGCCGAACTGGATCGTCCACTTCGTGGGGAGCGGAACAGCGCCCAGCGGACCCAGCCACGGGAAGGTCGGCGTGATCGGGAAGTACGGGAAACCCAGCAGCCGCGCCAGCGTCTTCGCGTTTCCGATCATCGGGTAGATCTCCTCCGCGCCGACGATCGAGCACGGAATGATCGGGGCGCCCTGCCGCAGGGCCGTCGACACGAACCCGCCCCGGCCGAAGCGCTGCAGCTTGTAGCGTTCGCCGAACGGCTTGCCGATGCCCTTGAAGCCCTCCGGCATCACACCGACCAGCTCGCCGCGCTCCAGGAGCCGTTCGGCGTCCTCGGCGCAGGCGAGGGTGTGACCGGCCTTGCGGGCCAGCTCGTTGACCACCGGCAGCATGAAGACCAGGTCCGCCGCGAGAAGGCGCAGATGGCGGCTCTCGGGGTGGTTGTCGTGGACGGCGACCTGCATCATCAGGCCGTCCAGCGGGAGGGTGCCCGAGTGGTTGGCGACGATCAGCGCGCCGCCTTCGGTCGGGATGTTCTCGATGCCCTTCACCTCGACCCGGAAGTACTTCTCGTACAGCGGCCGGATCAGGGACATCAGGACCTGCTCGGTGAGTTCCTGGTCGTACCCGAAGTCATCGATCTCGTAGTCACCGGTGAGGCGCCGGCGCAGGAAGGCGAGACCACCGGCGACGCGCCGTTCCAGCCCGCCGCTCTCCCGCGCCTGTGACGTCGACGGCGCGTTCTTCGGCGTCGACGGCTGAGGCGGCTGTTCCTCACGCGTCACAGGAACATCATCCTGCGGGAAGGACCGGCCGGGCAGGGGCTGGACCTCACGTACCGCCACGGGATCGCCCTTGCGCCGGCTCCCCGCGGCCCGCCGCCGCGGCGGGCGCTGCACAGCACCCCCGCGCGACCGGTCGTCGTCGAACGGAATGACCTTGGCGTCCGCCATCGTCGATGCGCTCCTCAGTTGGCGCTCAGTGTCGGGGGGTGGCCGCCGCCCACGTAACGCAGCGCGGCGATCCGGTCGACGGCCCCCGCGAGGGCCTCGGGGGGCAGGAGTCCGGGCCCCCGGCTGCGTGCGAAGTCCGCGAAGGTCTCCGCGGTCGAGTATCTCGGTTTGTAGCCCAGCGTCTCGCGCATCTGGTTCGTCGACACGACCCTGCCGTGGGTGAGCAGCCGCAGCTGCTCCGGCGAGAAGTCCGTCACGCCCAGGGTACGCACCGCCGTGCCCGCCCAGCTGAGCGCCGGCAGCAGCAGGGGCACCGTGGGGCGGCCCAGGCGTCGAGCGCACTGCGAGAGCAACAGGACGCCGTCTCCGGCGATGTTGAAGGTGCCGCTGTTGAGAGTGCCGCGCTGGGGATCGTGCGAGGCGATCCGCAGTACCTCGATCACGTCGTCCTCGTGCACGAACTGCAGCCGCGGGTCGTAGCCGAAGACGGTTGGCAGCACCGGCAGCGCGAAGTACGAGGCGAGCGGTGAGTCGGCGCTCGGCCCGAGAATGTTCGCGAACCGCAGCACACACACGGCGACGTCGGGCCGGCGCCGCGCGAAGCCACGCACGTACCCCTCGACCTCCACCGTGTCCTTCGCGAAGCCGCCGCTGGGCAGCGACTTGGGCGGGGTGGTCTCGGTGAACACGGCCGGATCTCGCGGCGCGGACCCGTAGACGTTCGTACTGGACTTCACGACGAGCCGCTTGACCGACGGGGACTTCTGGCAGGCGCCCAGCAGCTGCATGGTGCCGATGACGTTGGTCTCCTTGACCGTCGTCCGGCTGCCGCCGCCGCCCAGCGCGATGCCCGTCACGTCCATGTGGACGACCGTGTCGACGGAGTGCTCGGCGAGCACGCGGGCGATCGTGGGCTGGCGGATGTCGGCCTGGACGAACTCGGCCTCGCCCAGATGGTGCTCGGGCAGTACCGCGTCCACTGCGATCACCCGGTCCACCTGAGGGTCACGCTGGATCCGTCGTACGAACCGGCCTCCCAGTTGACGGGCCACTCCGGTGACGAGCACGACCTTCCCCAAGATCAGCGCCTCTCTTCCCGTTCTGGACATGAGCGGACGTAGCTCTGCTCGTACCCTGCCGTGTTCCCCGTGTGCCGCCAACCTAGCGGGTTGATGTTGCGCTGTGATGACCACCCGATGCACGAAGTGACGACAGCCACGGACATACGATCAGACCAAGCCACCCGGCACATGGGCGTATGCACAGCATCGCCCTCCGGGGCCCTCGCGCAGGAGACACGCGCCCGCCCTCCGCGGAAAGTACCCGCTCTGGGCGAAAGCAGCCGCGACGGCGGAAGCCGAGGGCCCCGACCCCGGCCGGAAAACGGCTGTGGCCCCCCACCGGCCGGTGGGGGGCCACAGAGCGCGCCGTTCGCAGCGCTCGCACAAGCGCAAGGACGGGCCCCGGCGATGCGGGGCACGGCCCTACTTCTTGTTGCGACGCTGAACGCGAGTGCGCTTGAGCAGCTTGCGGTGCTTCTTCTTGGCCATCCGCTTGCGCCGCTTCTTGATAACAGAGCCCACGACTACCCTCGCTCACTTCTCTTTACTCGGTGCTGGGCTGCATGGGCCCACACGACCTATGAGGGGCCAGCCTACCCGTCCGAGCGCTGAGGTCGTAATCGAGGGGATCCGAGTGAATTCCCGAGGCGGCCGCAAGGACCCCTCGGGAACCCCTCGAAGCAACCGTCAGGCTGTCTCCACCCCCACATAGCTCTCGCGGAGGTACTCGTGAACCGCTTGCTCCGGCACCCGGAAGGACCTCCCCACCCGGATCGCCGGCAGATGACCGCTGTGCACCAAGCGGTACACGGTCATCTTCGACACTCGCATCACCGAGGCGACTTCCGCCACGGTAAGGAACTGAACCTCGTTCAGAGGCCTCTCGCCAGCTGCAGCCATGACACACCTGAACCTTCCGCACTCGACGGCCACCGGCTTCCCCTTCCGGTGACTCTTCGTCGTTGCGTGCTCACTCCCCAATGTAGGGGCGGGTGATGCGAGTGGGGAAGAGGAGATGGCATCGGCCGCCTACTGTGACAGACACGCTCGATTGAGTACATAGCGAGTAAGCGGTCGGTAGTAATCAGACCGCACAGCGTCATCAAGCGGAACGACGACGGACACCCGCCCCTCTGCCTCTCCGACGAAGAGCGCAGGATCGTCCGTATCGGCCAGCCCCATGGCCTCGAACCCCAGCTGACCTGCTCCGCAGACCCAGCCGTGGTCCCCGATGACGAGTTCCGGGAGCGGCCCGCCGCCCTCCGCGGCGGCCGCCAGAACGGTCCGAACCGGCAGCGGTGAGTGGGTATGCGCGCCGGTCGCACCACCGGGGGCTTGCGCGCCGGGTTCGCGTACCAGCGCGACACCTTGTACGTAGTCAAGGTTGTACGTGCGTAGACCGAACCGGGTCGTTATGTCGAAAGAGCTACCCTGCGCGGGGGTGAGGACGTTACATCCCGCCGCCGACAGGGCGTCCGCAAGGGCGGCGTAGAAACCGAGCAGACGGTGCGGGTGACCGGTCCCGAGGAGTACCGCCTCGCGCTTCCGGGCCGCCGTTCCGAGTCGCGCCGCGAAGGAGTCGAGCGCGACCAGAGTCCGCTCGGGGTCGATCACATCATGCCCACTCGTGTGCGTCGGATCGGCCGAAACCCCACACTTGTCGGCCATCAACTCGATCAGGTCCCGCTGCTCCCACGTCCACTCGGGATCGAGCCCGAGCAGCACACGGGGATCGCGGGCCGCGAAGAGCCGATAGCTCCGCAGACTCTCCTCACGCGAGGTGGCGACGGGCCCGGCCAACCGGGCCGCCAGCAGGTGCGCACGTAATGCTCCGGTGCTCAACACGACAGCGATGCTGACGCACATGACCCCCCTTCACCCCGAATTTCCCGAAAACGCCCCACAGTTGGCGTAATGCACACTCTGGCCCCCTATCCCCAGGCGGCACGGCAAGCCCGAGCGCCCCAGACAGAGCACGCGAGCCCGCCCTCCACAGAGGTCCAGAACAGCCCCCACCGAGAACAGGCCGGGGGTACAGGGGTACAGGAATCCGGGCGCCCAGCCCCCAGGGGTGCGGGGCCGCAGCCCCGCCGGGACCCGGGGGCGCAACTCCCCGGGGTGCGGGGGCGCAACTCCCCGGGGTGCGGGGCCGCAGCCCTGCGGGGATCCGGGGACCAAGCCCCCAGGGGTCCAGGGGCCCAGGGTCCCAGGGGCAACGCCCCGCGAGGGAACCCGGGGCGCAGGGGCGCAGCCCCACCGGGTTCCGGGGGCGCAGCCCCCAGGGGGTGCAGGGGCGCAGCCCCGCTGGGGTCGAAGGGGCGGAGCCCCTGGGGATGGGTTGGGTAGGGGCGGCGGGGGCGAAGAAGGGTCAGGGGAGGAGGCCCCGTAGAGGGAAGACCGCACGGCGCGTCGCGACGATCGCCTGATCGAGACGGTCCGCCGGGTCGTACCCGGACTCCCACCCCTTCCAGGACACGGGCCACCGCCCGTCCGTCATCCGCACGGGCGCCAACTGCCGCGTACGAGCGAAGACCTCCTGCCGCCAGCTCTCGGGAATCACCGTCTCGGGGTCGATGGGCCGCCCCGCCGCGACGGCGACCAGATGCGTCCACGACCGCGGCACGACGTCCACGACCGCGTACCCGCCCCCACCCAACGCGACCCACCGCCCGTCGGCGTACTCGTGCGCCAGGTCGTGGCAGGCGACCTGCACGGCCCGCTGCGCGTCGAGCGAGACGGCGAGATGAGCGAGCGGATCCTCGAAGTGGGTGTCGGCACCGTGCTGGGTGACAAGCACCTGCGGCCGAAAGTCGGCGACGAGCTCAGGCACCACGGAGTGGAACGCCCGCAGCCACCCCGCGTCCCCGGTCCCGGCCGGCAGCGCGACATTGACGGCGGAGCCCTCCGCCGAGGAGGCCCCCGTCTCCTCCGGCCACCCGGTCTGCGGGAACAGCGTCCGCGGATGCTCGTGCAGCGAGATCGTCAGAACCCGGGGGTCCTCCCAGAACGCCGCCTGCACCCCGTCCCCGTGGTGCACATCGACATCCACGTACGCGACCCGCTCGGCCCCCAGCTCCAGCAGCCGCGCGATCGCGAGCGCGGCGTCGTTGTAGATGCAGAACCCGGACGCCCCACCCGGCATCGCATGGTGCAGCCCACCCGCGAAGTTCACCGCGTGCAGCGCGTCCCCGCGCCACACCGCCTCCGCCGCCCCGACCGACTGCCCGGCGATCATCGCGGACACCTCGTGCATTCCCGCGAAGGCGGGATCGTCCATGGTCCCGAGCCCGTACGAGGCGTCCGCGGCCCCCGGATCCACCGACGCGGCCTTGACCGCCTCGACATAGTCCTCACGATGCACGAGCCGCAACGTCGACTCCCCGGCCGGCTTCGCCGCGACGACATCCACCTCCCGGTCGAGCCCGAAGGCATCGACCAGTCGCCGGGTCAGCGCCAGCCGGACCGGATCCATCGGATGGTCCGGGCCGAAGTCATAGCCCGTTACTGCCTCGTCCCACATCAGCTGTGCGCGGCCGCTCATGTCCGTCACCGTATCGGTCCGGTTCGGGCGCGAACGAGCGGGCGTACCCCAACGTCGCCAGGACCAACACCATCGGTACAAGCATGGCGCCCCGGTAGTTCCAGGCGTCGCCCAACGCCCCCACCAACGGTGAACCGATCAAGAACCCGACGTAATTGAAGATGTTCAGCCGCGCGATGGCCGCATCCGAAGCCCCGGGAAACAGCCGTCCGGCTGCCGCGAACGTCTGCGGCACCAGCACACACAACCCCAGCCCCAGCAAGGTGAACCCGAGCATCCCGACCCAGGCCCCCGGCGCCACCGCCACCACCGCGAACCCCAACGCCGCCACGACCGCCCCCAGCCGTACGACGGCCACCGCCCCGAACCGCCGCACCCCGAAGTCCCCGACGCCCCGCCCCACCAGCGTCATCACCATGTAGACGTTGTACGGAACGGTCGCCAACTGCTCCGAACTGCCCAGCACGTCCTGCAGATACTTCGCACTCCAGTTTGAAACCGTCGAGTCCCCGATGTACGCGAACGTCATCACCAGACACAGCGGCAACAGCAGCCTGAAGACCAGGGCCCCGCTCTCCCCCTGCCCCTTCCCGGCCTCGGCATCGGCATCGGCGTCGGCGTCAGCCCCAGGACCAGGACCAGAGAGGGCGGCGCCCCCGTCGACGTACCACCGACTCCCCACGAACGCCGCCGGCAGCAGCACGAGCACCACCGGCAGATAGGACACGAACAACGAGAGATGCCAGTGCGCCCCCACCCACGCCAGCGAGGCGCCCACGATCCCGCCCAGGCTGTACGTGGCGTGGAAACCGAGCATGATGCTGCGCCCGTAGGTCCGCTGGAGGCTCACCCCGAGCATGTTCATGGAGGCGTCGAGCGCGCCGACCGCGAGGCCGAAGGCGCCGAGCGCGACCGCCAGTTCGACCAGCCGGTCCCCCGACCCGACCCCGAGCAGCGCCAGGAGCACAACGGGCTGGGACCAGCGCAGCAGCCGACTGGGCCGTATTCGCTTCACCAACTGCTCGGTCGTCACGCTGCCGACCCCGGCGAGGATCGGGACGGCGGCCAGGAACGCGGGCAGCAGCGCGTCGGAGACGCCGTACCGGTCCTGGATGGCCGGAATGCGCGTCACGAGCAGGGCAAAGGTGGCGCCCTGAGCAAAGAAGCTGAACGCCAAAGAGGCCCTACCGCGCCGCAGCACATCTGTCATGGCGGCGAGCGTAGGGCCCCGGCATACCGGTGGGTAGATCCAGCCGAAGATGAATTCTGCTCAACTCTTCGGCTGGGTGGCCCCGGCGACCTCGTTCTCCAGCATCTTCTCCATCGGAACGACCGCCAGCCGCCCACCGGCCAGGATCGCCACCGCGATCGCACCGATCATCACGACCGTGCCCAGCCAGACCATCGTGTCGACCGGCAGGGTGTACGCGCCCACGACCCGCGCGACGCACTCTCCGAGCAGTGCCACGCCCCAGACCAGGGAGAAGGTCCGCTCGGCCTTCCGGAACCGCGGGGAGCCGACCGCCAGCCGGTCCCACGCGGCGTCCTTGGCCGCGTCGCCCTTGATGAGGAACGGCTTCATGCCCGCCGTCATCATCGGCCTGCCGAGCTTCACGGACACCAGGATGCCGATGCCGATCGCGCTGCTGACCCCGCTGTCCTTGGCGAGCATCAGCCGCGGGTCACCGGCGACGAGGCTGAGGGCCAGCCCGACGACGTTGACGAACAGGATCAGCCCGGCCAGGGCGTTGGCCTTGCGCTCCTTCACCGCGCTCCACACGGTCCGCACCGCCGGCACCACGCTGCTCCAGCCGAGGGCCGCCATGGTGCTCATGCCGAACCCGATCTTGAGGAGGTAGTACGACCCGACGGGCACCGCCACGTCGAGGATCAGCGGCAGGAAGCTGGGCCTGGCGGCGGCCTCGGCGCTCGTGGCGGCCGGTGCCTCGACCGTGGTCGCTCCAGTGCTGGTCTCGATGGCCGTGATGCTCATGATCGGGTCCCTCCGTCGTCGCTGTGTACGTCCCGTTCCGATGCACTCAGCTTCGCGGTCGGACCCCACTCGCCAACAGAAACGATCGTCCGGAGCTCGGCGTGACAAATGTCAGTGCCGCGCGATGGGTGCCGTCATACCAGCAGGTCAGCCAACTCACCGAGCTCGGAGAAGAGTTGAGTGGCACCGGTGAGCTTGGCGGCCGGCGTCATGGCGGTGAACCCGTACACGTCCATCCCGGCGGCGTTCGCCGCCCGCACCCCGAGCGGACTGTCCTCGACGACGACACACCGCTGCGGCGCCACGCCCATCCGCTCGGCCGCGTAAAGAAACAGATCGGGTGCCGGCTTGCCCCGTCCCACGTCCTGCGAACTGAAGACACGCCCCTCGTCGAACCACCGGTCGAGCCCGGTCTTCCGATGCCCCACCCGGATCCGCTCATGACTCCCGGAGGAGGCCACGCAGTACGGGACCTCGTCCGCGGCCAGCTTCTCCAGCAACTGCACGGCACCGGGAACGGGTTGCAGCTCCCGCTCGAAGGCGGCGAACACCCGCCCGTGAAAGACGTCGTCGAAGTCCTCCGGCAGCCGCTGTCCGCTCCGCTCCTGGACGAGCTCGTGGATGCGGTGCATGGCAGACCCCATGTAGTCCCGGATGGACTCCTCGTACGAGGTCGGGTGCCCGAGTTCGGTCAGATAGGCGGCCAGGATCGTGTTGGAGATCGGCTCGCTGTCCACGAGGACGCCGTCATTGTCGAAGATCACCAAGTCATAGCGCATGACAAAACCCTAGACCCCCGAACGCAGAAAACCCCCGTACCGATTTCCCGGTACGGGGGTTCTCCCTAAAATTAGTTCGGCGGCGTCCTACTCTCCCACAGGGTCCCCCCTGCAGTACCATCGGCGCTGTGAGGCTTAGCTTCCGGGTTCGGAATGTAACCGGG
>NZ_JBIVXA010000010.1:0-368057 GCF_044768965.1 Streptomyces sp. NPDC090798 | reverse complement strand
TGCGTTTCCGACTCTATCAGACCGTTTCGCGATCCGATTTCCTCGGTGCTTTCCAGGTTCCCGCTTTCGCGTTTCCCTTTCCGGCGGTTCCGACTCTATCAGACTCTTTCGTGTCCGATTCCCTGTCGGAGAGGGATTCCGTCTTCCGGCTTTGAGTGCTTTCGCATCGCGGCCTTTCGACATTCACTACGCTAGCCGATTCCCTCGGCAACTCATAATCGAGTTCCGCGGGCTGCAATTCAGGCATGCAGGCACGCCGAATTGACCCCCGCTGAGGGGAAGTCGTAGGTAGTGGGTTGGCCACTTCCGGCTGCTGGCTGAACGCCGTACCCGGTTCAAGCGGCTCGGGCTACATTACGGACCCCCCAGGGGCGAGTCAAGTTGAGCGACGGCGTGGCGCATGGGCCCGATAAGGACTCACGGTGGGGTCGTTGGCGACCCAGAAGCGCCAGGGGTGGACACCCCCGTCGCCGGCCACTCCGGTGCGCGGACCGTTGCGTACCTGGTCGGAGTGGACGGGGGTGCCCGTCAGGAGGGTCAGTGGAGAGCCCTCGGGGGCGCAGGCGTCGGCGCCGTCGAGGGCCCTGTCCACGCCGAGCGCCGTGGCCAGGCGTGCGGGCCCTTTGGCCAGTTCCTTGTCATTTCGGGCCGAGAGTCGACGTTTGCGCGCGAGTTCGGCGCCCTTGGTGATCTCTCCGGCGCGGAGGAGGACCCCGCTCGGGTTGCCCTCCGGACCACACACCAGGTTCATGCAGAACCACATGCCGTAGGTGAAGTAGACGTATACGTGCCCCGGCGGACCGAACATCACGCCGTTGCGGGCCGTGCGGCCGCGATAGGCATGGGAGCCGGGATCGTTCGGGCCGTCGTACGCCTCCACCTCCGTGAGACGGAGCTCGATCGGACCGTCCGGTGTCGTGCGGACGAGGATGCGCCCCAGCAGGTCGGGGGCGACCTCCAGTACGGGGCGGTCGAAGAAGTCCCGGGTGATGGGCGTACGGTCAGGGGCCGCGATCATGCCGTACGAGCGTAGTCCAGTGGCCCGGACGGATGCGGCCGGGTGAGGGACTGTGCGTACAGGCCCGCACGAGTACGTGTCTACGGGTGGTCAGGGAGCGTCCTCCTTGTAAAGGTGAGGGCGCGGAACCGGCCGCGGTCGGATCGCGTTTGTACGGATCAAGGATCCAGACGGATGTACGACGGAGCACAGGCGTTGCCTGGGGAGGAAGAAACATGGGGTTCAAGCGGCTGCTTGCGAGCCTGGGAGCCGGTGGGGCTTCGGTCGAGACGGTGCTGACCGAGGTCAACGTCGTTCCGGGCGGTGTCGTGCAGGGTGAGGTGCGGATCCAGGGCGGGTCCGTGAACCAGGCCATCGAGGGGCTGTCGGTCGGGCTCCAGGCCAAGGTCGAGGTCGAGGGGCACGACGACCAGGAGTACAAGCAGGACATCGAGTTCACCAAGCTGCGGCTCGGTGGCGCCTTCGAGCTGCAGGCCGGTGCCGTGCACGCCGTGCCCTTCGGGCTCGAGATCCCGTGGGAGACGCCGATCACCACCATCGACGGGCAGGCGCTGCGGGGCATGCACATCGGTGTGACCACCGAGCTGGAGATCGCGCGTGCCGTGGACTCCGGTGACCTGGACCCGATCAACGTGCACCCGCTGCCGGCGCAGCAGGCGATCCTGAACGCCTTCATCCAGCTGGGCTTCCGCTTCAAGAACGCGGACATGGAGCGCGGTCACATCCGGGGCACCCGGCAGAAGCTGCCTTTCTACCAGGAGATCGAGTTCTTCCCGCCGTCGCAGTACCGCGGGCTGAACCAGGTCGAGCTGAGCTTCGTCGCGGACGACCAGGAGATGGACGTCATCCTGGAGATGGACAAGAAGCCGGGCCTCTTCAGTGAGGGCAGCGACTCGTACCGCTCCTTCCGGGTGGGGGTGCACGACTACCAGGGCACGGACTGGGCCGCGTACCTGAACCAGTGGCTCTCGGAGGTCGGCAGCAAGCGCAGCTGGTTCTAGGCTCGGGTCGAGAGATTCCGCCGTTCAGGAGGTTCTGACGTGACCGAGCTCAAGAGGCCGCCGCTTCCCCATGACTTCCATCCGCCCGTTCCGGCCTTCACGGTCACCAGTGAGGACGTCGAGTCGGGCGGGGTGCTGAAGGACGCTCAGGTCTACGCGGCCGGGAACACCTCGCCGCAGCTGAGCTGGGAGGGCTTCCCGCAGGAGACCAAGAGCTTCGCCGTGACCTGCTTCGATCCGGATGCCCCGACGGGGAGCGGGTTCTGGCACTGGGTGGTGTTCGACATTCCCGCTTCGGTGACGGAACTGCCGACGGGTGCGGGCAGCGGCAAGTTCGAGGGGCTGCCGGAGGGTGCCGTTCAGGTGCGCAACGACTACGGGTCCAAGGACTTCGGTGGCGCCGCGCCGCCGGCCGGGGATCCTGCGCACCGGTATGTGTTCACGGTGTACGCCGTGGATCAGGAGAAGCTCGGTCCCGACGCGGAGGTGTCGCCGGCCGTCGTGGGATTCAATCTGCGGTTCCACACGCTGGCGCGCGCCCAGCTGATGGGTGAGTACGCGTCTCCCGCGTAGAACGTGAAGACACACGTTCACTGAACGTTTGCCCGCCTCTGGTCTTGGAAGTGATCAGGGGCGGGCATTTTTATTGCGTTGTCCATCTCGGCGTGCCCGGCCAGAGTTGATCCAAGCCCGCCAGGGGGTGGGCCGGTGCGCACGGGAGGTGGGCTGGATGCGGGACACGCTGGTTCTGAACGCGAGCTTTGAGCCGCTGTCGACGGTGACGTTGAACCGAGCCGTCGTTCTGGTGCTGCAGGACAAGGCTGTCGTCGAGCAGGCCCACCCCGAACTCCGTATGCGCGGCGCCGCGCTGGACATACCCGTGCCCCGAGTCATCAGGCTGTGCAGGTATGTGAGGGTGCCTTTCCGAAGACAAGCGCCGTGGTCGAGGCGCGGTGTGCTGGTACGCGACCAGCACAGGTGCGCGTACTGCGGAAGGCGGGCGACGACGGTCGACCATGTGGTGCCGCGCGCGCAGGGCGGTCGGGACTCCTGGCTGAACACGGTCGCGTCCTGCGCGGAGGACAATCACCGCAAGGCGGACCGGACTCCGGAGCAGGCGGGTATGCCGCTGCTGCGGCAGCCGTTCGAGCCGACGCCCGCGGACGCGATGCTGCTGGCGCTGGGCCGCGACGACCTCGACGCCCTCCCGGAATGGCTGGCCCAACCCGCTGCCTAGACCCGGCAGTTCCTACGACGATGGGGCCCACCTCCGCCGAAAGGCTGGAGGTGGGCCCCATCGTCGTAGGGACCAGGGCGTCAGTCGGTGACGGACGGCTTCTCGCGGCGCTCGGTGCCCGCGTTGCCCGAACCGCCGCCCATGGGGCCGAAGTTGCCCATGGCTCCGCTCAGGCCCTTGAGGGCGTCGCCGATCTCGCTGGGCACGATCCAGAGCTTGTTGGCGTCACCCTCGGCGATCTTGGGGAGCATCTGGAGGTACTGGTAGGCGAGGAGCTTCTGGTCGGCGTCGCCGGCGTGGATGGACTCGAAGACCGTACGGATGGCCTGGGCCTCGCCCTCGGCGCGCAGGGCGGCGGCCTTGGCCTCACCTTCGGCGCGCAGGATCGCGGACTGCTTCTCACCCTCGGCGGTGAGGATCTGCGACTGGCGGATACCTTCGGCGGTGAGGATCGCGGCGCGCTTGTCACGGTCGGCGCGCATCTGCTTCTCCATCGAGTCCTGGATGGAGGTGGGCGGTTCGATCGCCTTGAGCTCGACGCGGTTGACGCGGATGCCCCACTTGCCGGTGGCCTCGTCGAGGACGCCGCGCAGGGCCGCGTTGATCTCCTCGCGGGAGGTGAGGGTCCGCTCCAGGTCCATGCCACCGATGATGTTGCGCAGGGTGGTGACGGTGAGCTGCTCGATCGCCTGGATGTAGCTGGCGACTTCGTAGGTGGCGGCGCGCGCGTCGGTGACCTGGTAGTAGATGACCGTGTCGATGTTGACCACCAGGTTGTCCTGCGTGATCACCGGCTGCGGTGGGAACGGCACGACCTGTTCACGCAGGTCGATGCGGTTGCGGATCGAGTCGATGAACGGGACCACGATGTTCAGGCCCGCGTTCAGGGTCCGTGTGTAGCGGCCGAAGCGCTCCACGATGGCGGCGCTGGCCTGTGGGATGACCTGGATGGTCTTGATCAGGGCGATGAATACCAACACCACCAGAATGATCAGGACGATGATGATTGGTGCCATCGATGCTCCCCGTACCCTTCTCCGCCTCGGTAAGTCCGAAAGATCTTATGGTTGTTGAAGATCTTGCTCGACGAGTCTGACAGACCGTCGTCTGCCACGTGGGGCGTTCGGTTCACTTGCGTCGCACGAGGTCACATCACAATCGCCGTGGCTCCTTCGATGTCCACGACGTCCACCTCCTGGCCCACTTCGTAGGCCTGTCCGGCTTCGAGAGCGCGCGCCGACCAGATCTCTCCGCCGAGTTTGATCCGGCCGCCGCCCGAACCGTCCACCCGTTCCAGGACGATGGCCTGTTTGCCCTTCAACGCCTCCACACCGGTGGCGAGTTGGGGCCGCTGGGCGCGGTGCCTGGCCGCGACGGGGCGTACGACGCCGATGAGCGCGAACGCGACGACGGCGAAGACGAGTACCTGAAGGACGACATCGCCGCCGAGGCCCGCCGTGACCGCCGCCGCTGCGGCGCCGAGGGCGAGCATGCCGAACTCCGGCATCGCGGTCACCACGAGCGGGATGCCCAGCGCGGCCGCGCCGACGAGCCACCACACCCATGCGTTGATGTCGTTCACATGGTCATGGTAGGTCCGCGGGCCGGGCGCGGACAGGGCGCAGATCGGTGGAGAAGGGGCTCGTACCGGGTGTTCAGGACATCGGCAGGCCCTGCGCGGTCCAACGCTCGCCGACCTGCTCGACGATGAGCGGGAGTCCGAAGCAGAGGGAGAGGTTGCGCGAGGTGAGTTCGAGTTCGAGCGGACCTGCGGCGAGCACCTTGCCCTGACGGATCATCAGGACGTGGGTGAAGCCGGGAGCGATCTCCTCGACGTGGTGCGTGACCATGATCATGGAGGGGGCGATCGGGTCGCGGGCGAGGCGGCCGAGGCGGCGGACGAGGTCCTCGCGGCCGCCGAGGTCGAGGCCCGCGGCGGGCTCGTCGAGCAGGAGCAGCTCGGGGTCGGTCATCAGGGCGCGGGCGATGAGGGTGCGCTTGCGCTCGCCCTCGGAGAGCGTGCCGAACTTGCGGTCCAGGTAGTCGCTCATGCCGAGGCGGTCGAGGAAGGCGCGGGCGCGCTGCTCGTCGATGTCCTCGTAGTCCTCGTGCCAGCCCGCGGTCATGCCGTACGCGGCCGTCAGTACGGTCTGCAGGACGGTCTGGCGCTTGGGGAGCTTCTCGGCCATGGCGATACCGGCCACGCCGATGCGCGGGCGCAGCTCGAAGACGTCGACCTTGCCGAGGGTCTCACCGAGGATGGTGGCGGTGCCCTGGCTGGGGAAGAGGTAGCTGGAGGCGAGATTCAGGAGGGTCGTCTTTCCGGCGCCGTTCGGGCCTAGGATGACCCAGCGCTCCCCCTCCTTGACCGACCAGGAGACCTGGTCCACCAGAGCCCGGCCCTCGCGGACCACGGACACGTCCTCCAGCTCCAGTACATCGCTCATGAGCGCGTTGTCTCCCATTGCAGTCTCGGCCGTCGCTTACGTCTGTGGACGCAGCCCCCAGGGAAAACCTACGCCACCGGTCGGTCGCTCCCATCCATCGGTCGGTCCTTAGGGTGGGGGCATGCTCTCGGAACCACGCTCAGGACGCCTGGCCGCATGGGGAAACGCCCTTTTGGCCGGACTTGTTTCGCCGGATGACGCGGTGCTCGCCATCGTCGGCGAGGACGCGGTGCACCGGGTCGAGGGGCTGCCCGGTGAGTCCGGGCCCGTCGGGCTCACGCTCGCCCTCGGCCGGCTTCGCGCCCTCGGGGTGACCGGACTGCGGGTCGCGCTGCCCGCGCCGGGGCATCCGCTCGGGCTGAGCGGGCCGCCGGACTTCAATGCGCGTGCCCTCGACGCGGAGGAGGCGGTGGTCTGCCACGGGGCGGCGCTCGGGCTCGTTCCCGAGGTGTACGAGGCCGGGCCCGACGGTGATGTCCATGTCGAGGTGGTGTGGCACTGCCTCGGCGTGCGGGAGGCGCCGCCCGCGGATGTGCCCTCGCTCGGTGAGGCCGAGCGGGAGCTCGCGGAGGCGCTGCGTGAGGCGACGGAGGTGCTGTCGCGGCTCGACGTGGCGGGGTCGGGGCCGGTCGCCGAGGCGGCGGTCGACGCGTACCGGGCGCGGGCCGAGCGGGGGCGGGAGGTGTTGGCGCCCGGGTATCCGCCGCGTGCGGTGCGTGTGCTGGAGCTGGCCCAGCGGGTGGGGTTGCTGATCTCCGTCGCGTATGAGAACGGGCATGGCGGGGCGGTGAGTGCGTCGGAGATGTCCGCGCGGGCGTTGGCGCTGCGGCCGGTCGAGCGGACGGCTCGGCGGGCGCAGGTGGCGGCGTACAACGCGTTTGTGGAGGAGCGGGAGCGGGGGGTTCGCTGAGGTCTGTATGCGCCCCCGCCGCCCCTACCCGTCCCATCCCGTACCGGGGGGCTCCGCCCCCAGACCCCCGGGTGGGCTTGTTGGCCGCGGGTGGGTGGGGGCTGGGCGCGCAGTTCCCCGCGCCCCTGTGGGGCGGGGCTGCGCTCCGGCCCCCGTCGGCCTGAACGGACCGAACGGCCTCCCAGGAGAACCTGGGAGGCCGGTGGGGGGGTGGTGGGGCGTGGGTCTCAGTGGTTGAGGCCCAGGTTGCCGAAGGCCGGGTTCAGGACGCCGATGACGTTCACGCTGTTGCCGACCGCGTTCACGGGGATGTGGATCGGGGCCTGGATGACGTTGCCCGAGACGACGCCCGGGGAGCCCGCGGCGTTGCCGCCCGCCCACGAGCCGTCCGTCGCGGACGCCATACCGGCACCGGCGGCGACCAGCCCGCCGGCCACCATCGCGACAGCCGTGGCCTTCTTCAGGTTCTTCACTTCTGAGCCCTCCCTAGCGATCACCGCGGCAGTCGCCGCGGCACGCACTGGAGAACGGCCGAGATCCCCGGAGGATGCGCCATCCGGGTGACATACACACGACGGTATGAATCTCAGCCCGGAGCGGAACCCTCCGAGTTGCCGCCGCCGCGCGGGCGATCAGCCCGCCGCCCCATGGCGTACGGCCCAGAGCGCGGCCTGGGTGCGGTCGGCGAGGTCGAGCTTCATCAGGATGTTCGAGACATGCGTCTTGACGGTCTTCTCGGAGAGGACGAGCGCGCGTGCGATTTCCCGGTTGGAGCGGCCGTCCGCGATCAGGCCGAGCACTTCGCGCTCCCGTTCGGTGAGCGAGCCGCCTCTCCCCTGGCCCGAGTTGGCCTCCTCCTGGGACAGCAGGACGCCCGCCACCTCGGGCTGGAGCAGGATGTGCCCGGCGTGCACGGAGCGGATGGCTCCGGCGAGGGCGTCCGGGTCCACGTCCTTGTAGACATAGCCGGCGGCGCCCGCGCGCAGGGCCGGGACGACCGTGCGCTGTTCGGTGAAGCTGGTGACGATCAGCACGCGCGCGGGGTTGGCGAGTTCGCGGAGCTTGCGCAGCGCGTCGATGCCGTCCATGCCCGGCATCTTGACGTCCATGAGGACGACGTCGGGCTTCAGTTCCTCGGCGCGGGCGACCCCTTCGACGCCGTCGGACGCCTCGCCCACGACCTCGATGTCGTCCTGCACCTCGAGAAAGGTGCGCAGGCCCCGGCGGACCACTTGGTGGTCGTCGACGAGCAGCACCTTGATTGCTTCAGCCACCAGGGACCTCCATCTCGATCGTGGTGCCCTTTCCGGGCGCCGATTCCACGCTGAGGGTGCCGCCGACCCCGCTCGACCGGTCGCGCATGGAGACCAGGCCCAGGTGGCGTCCCGCGGCGCGGATCGCCGTGGGCTCGAAGCCGCTGCCGTCGTCACTGACGCGCAGGACGGTGCCGGGGCCGCGCTTCTCCAGGGTGACGTCGACGCGGCCGGCTCCAGAATGCCGCAGCGCGTTGTGCAGGGCCTCCTGGGCGACGCGCAGCACGGCCTCCTCCTGGGCGGCGGGCAGCGCCCGCACCCCGTGGCTCGCGAAGGTCACGCGCGCGGAGTGGGCGCGGTCGAGGACCTGTATCTGGGTGCTCAGGGTGGCGACCAGGCCGTCCTCGTCGAGGGCGGCGGGGCGCAGCTCGATGACGGCGGCGCGCAGCTCCTCGGTGGCTTCGGCGGCGAGCATGGCCACCTGGTGCAGTTCGCCCTTGGCGCGTGCGGGGTCGCGGTCCACGAGGGCGACGGCGGCCTGTGCGGTCAGGCGCAGGGAGAAGAGCTTTTGACTGACGGCGTCGTGGAGCTCGTGGGCGAGGCGGGAGCGCTCCTCGGCGATGGTGAGCTCGCGGCTGCGCTCGTAGAGGCGGGCGTTGGTCAGGGCGATCGCCGCGTGCTGGGCGAGGATCGAGAGGAGTTCCTGGTCGTCCTCGGTGAAGCCGCAGCCGCCGTCCGGCGCGGAGCAGTCCTTCGTGCTCTCTTTCGTCCTGTTCTTGTTCGCCAGGAACAGGGCTCCGATGACCTCGTCGCCGTCGCGGATCGGCAGGCCCAGGAAGTCGGACATGTCGGGGTGGGCGGCGGGCCACCCCTCGAAGCGGGGGTCCTTGCGTACGTCGGCGAGGCGCTCGGGGCGGGCCTCGTGCAGCATCGCGGCGAGGATGCCGTGCTGGCGCGGAAGCGGGCCGATGGCCTTCCACTGGGCGTCGCTGACGCCGTCGACCACGAACTGGGCGAAGCCTCCGTGGTCGTCGGGCACACCGAGCGCCGCGTACTGCGCGTCGAGCAGCTCGCGGGCCGAGGCGACGATCGTCTTGAGGACGTCGCGCACCTCGAGGTGCCTGCTCATGGCCAGCAGCGCGGTGCTCACCGCGTACAGACCGGACCGGGGGCCTTGGCTCATGTCCCCAACGTACCGGCGGGGTGTGACAGTGCGTATCCGACCTGTGGTGGCGGCTGCCTAGGCCGGTGGGCTTAGGGCGAAGGGCCCCAGGTCATTGGGGCCCGCGCACGAGGCGGCGGGGGCGGCCCGGTTCCTACGTTGAAGGCACCCGCCGGGATCGGCGGTGCAGGGACGAGGGGACGGACGTCATGCCGGTAGCGATCATCACGGGTGCTTCGAAGGGGCTGGGCCGGGCGCTCGCCGCGGCCCTGGCGGAGCGCGGCTGGGATCTGGTGCTCGACGCCAGGACCGCGGGGGCGCTGAAGGAGACGGCGGAGGCGCTGTCCGCGTACGGGACCCGGGTGGAGGCGCTGCCCGGGGATGTCGGGGACGCCGGGCACCGCGCCGGGCTGGTGGCGGCGGCCCGCGGGCTCGGCGGAGTGGATCTGCTGGTGAACAACGCGAGCGCGCTGGGTGCCGAGCCGCTGGTGCGTCTGGAGGACCTGGCCCTGGACGGGCTGCGCCACGCCCTGGAGGTCAACGTGGTCGCGGCGCTGGGCCTGGTCCAGGAGGCGCTGCCGCTGCTGCGGGCCGCGGAGGCCGGCGCGGTCGTCGCCGTCAGCTCGGACGCGGCCGCGGAGGCGTACGAGACGTGGGGCGGGTACGGGGCGTCCAAGGCCGCCCTGGATCATCTGGCGGCCGTGCTCGGCGTGGAGGAGCCCGGGCTGCGGGTGTGGGCTGTGGACCCGGGGGACATGGGCACGGACCTGTACGCGGCGGCCGTACCGGACGACGACGACCCGCGGCCGACACCGGACAGCGTGGTTCCGGCCTATCTGCGGCTGCTGGACGAGCGCCCTGCCAGTGGCCGCTACGGTGCTCCGGCGCTGCTGGAGGCGCGATGACGACGATCGTGCGGGTTCCGGAGGAGCGGTCGGCGCGGGTGCCGGCCGAGCAGCGCGGGCCCGGGCGGGACCGGGACTCCGTGCGGCTGCTCGTGTCGTGCGGTACCGAGGTGTCGCATCACGCGTTCGTGGAGCTGCCGCGGCGGCTGCGGGCGGGGGATCTGCTGCTCGTCAACACTTCGCCCACGCTGGCAGCCGCCGTGGACGGGCGGATCGGGCACGCGCGCGTGGTGGTGCATTTCTCCACGCGGGGCGATGACGGACGGTGGGCCGTCGAGCTGCGGGATCCCGACGGAAGGGGCACCACCCGTGCGCGCGCGGGCGGACCCGCGGGTACGGAGGTGCGCCTCGCCGGGGACGTACGCCTCGTACTGGAGGAGCCGCTGACGCCGTACGGCTCACGGCTGTGGTGGGGGCGGGTGTCGGATCCTGACGTGCTCGGGCTGCTGCGGCGCCACGGGCGCCCCATTCGCTACTCCTATACACGGAGGGATCAGCCGCTGTCCGTCTACCAGACGGTGTTCGCGCTGCCGTCGGCCGACGGCGGCGGCAGTGCGGAGATGCCGAGCGCGGCGCGGCCCTTTACCGCGCGGCTGGTGGCGGAGCTGGTGAGCCGGGGCGTGCAGTTCGCGCCGATCACCCTGCATACCGGTGTCGCGTCGGCGGAGGCCCATGAGCCGCCGTATCCGGAGCGGTACGAGGTGCCCGAGGCGTCGGCCCGGCTGATCAACGCCGCGCGAGCGGGAGGGCGGCGGATCCTCGCGGTCGGCACGACGGCCGTACGCGCCGTGGAGTCGGCCGTCGACGCCGGCGGGGTGGTCCGGGCCCGGAAGGGCTGGACGGACCTCGTGGTGACCCCGGAGCGGGGTGTGCGGGTGGTGGACGGGCTGCTGACCGGGCTGCACGAGCCGGAGGCCTCGCATCTGCTGATGCTGGAGGCGATCGCGGGACGGGCGGCGATCGAGCGCGGCTACGGCGAGGCGTTGAGCGGGCTCTACCTCTGGCACGAGTTCGGGGACGTGCACCTCATCCTCCCGGAGGAAGACCCTCACACTGAGCGTTGCTCCAGCAACTGCCGGTGAGAATTCCATAGGGCCGATGTGAGCCCGCACATAGGGCGCACATCACGTACGAAGGTGCATAGGAGATAAAGCCGACCATAGTGAGCGGGGCAGACGTGACAGTCTGCCCCGATTTGCCCTTACTGGGCCTACTACCTTCCGTCGTACGTCACACCTTTGCCACGATATTTTGCGGCCGCTAAGAATGGCCTCCGTCGCTCAGCACCGCGGGTTCCACCCCACGGCGCCAGATCCGGAACACTCTGTCCCCCACCGGACCGGGAGCGACCTCCGCGCTATTCGAAGAGGTCCATCAGCCATGACCAAGAACACCCGCACTCCTGGCCATAGTCCGAAGCTGACCCAGGTCCGCAAGCTCTCGATCGCCGGCGTCGCCGCGCTCGGTGCCGCGACCCTCGCGTTCTCGCTGGCGCCGAGCCACACGCAGACGACCACGAACGACGCAGCCGTCTCCGCGGCCCCGGTCGTCTTCAGCCAGCAGCCGATCAAGAACGTGCAGGCCCGTGTCACCGACCGGCTGGCCGGCGCGAGCCTGAAGACCCAGGCCATCGAGGCGAAGAAGAAGGCCGCCGACGACGCCGCCAAGAAGGTCGCCGACGCGGCCGCCGCCAAGAAGGCCGCCGAGAACGTGCGCAAGGTGCAGGCCGCGAGCCGCTCCGTGCAGCGCCCCGCGATCGAGACGGTCGCCATGAAGACGGTTGCCATGAAGACGGTCGCCGCGAAGTCGTACGCCACGAAGTCGTACGCCAACAACCTCGACGGCTGGATCCGCCAGTCGCTCGACATCATGAAGCGCAAGGGCATCCCGGGTTCGTACAACGGGCTCTACCGCAACATCATGCGCGAGTCCTCGGGCAACCCGATGGCCATCAACGGCTGGGACGTCAACGCCATCAACGGCATCCCGTCGAAGGGCCTGCTCCAGGTCATCCCGCCGACGTTCAAGGCGTACCACGTGCCCGGCACCTCGTGGAACATCTACGACCCGGTCGCCAACATCACGGCCGCCGCCAACTACGCGGCCGACAAGTACGGCTCGATGGACAACGTCAACAGCGCGTACTGAGGCCGGCGCGGACCTCTGACACGTACGCCGAAGGGCGGCACCCCGGTGTTGGGGTGCCGCCCTTCGGCGTACGTAAGCGCGGGACTACTTGCGCATGACCTCGGGCTCGTGGCGGCGCAGGAAGCGGGCCACGAAGAAGCCGCAGACGGCGGCGAGGACGAGCAGCGCGGCGATGTCCATGCCGTAGGCGGACGCCGTGTGGTTCCACAGCGGGTCCGTGCTGGACGGGTCGTCCGTGTTCGGACTGATGTTGTTGAAGTCCAGCGTGGCGCCGGCGGCGGCGACCGCCCAGCGCGACGGCATCAGGTACGAGAACTCGTTGACGCCGATCTTGCCGTTCAGGATGAACAGGCAGCCGGTGAACACGACCTGGATGATCGCGAACATGACCAGCAGCGGCATGGTCTTCTCGGCCGTCTTCACCAGCGAGGAGATGACCAGGCCGAACATCATCGAGGCGAAGCCCAGCGCCATGATCGGGATGGAGAGTTCCAGCAGCACCGAATGGCCGAAGACCACGCCCTCGACGGGCTTGGTGCGGCTGGTGAAACCGATCGCGCCGACCATGGCGCCCTGCAGCACGGTGACCACGCCGAGCACGACCACCTTGGACATCAGGTACGCCGAGCGGGACAGGCCGGTGGCGCGCTCCCGCTCGTAGATCACCCGTTCCTTGATCAGCTCACGGACTGAGTTCGCCGCGCCCGCGAAACAGGCGCCGACCGCGAGGATCAGCAGCACCGTGGTGGCCGTGCCGTTCGGCACGTGCACGCCCGTCTTCGGGTTCACCTGCGGGTTCACCAGCAGGGTCTTGTTCGGGTCGATGAGCAGGCTCACCGCGCCGAGCACGGCCGGCAGGATCACCGTCAGCGCCAGGAAGCCCTTGTCGGACACGATCACCGACACATAGCGCCGTACCAGCGTGCTGAGCTGGGAGAACCAGCCCTGCGGCTTCGGCGGCTTCATCGCCTGCGGCGGCGTCACATTGGCCGACTGCGGAGCGACGGCGTCGATGTCCGCGGCATACATCTGGTAGTGCTGCGAGCCCTTCCAGCGGCCCGCCCAGTCGTAGTCGCGGTAGTTCTCGAAGGCGGAGAAGACGTCGGCCCAGGTCTCGTAGCCGAAGAAGTTGAGGGCCTCCTCCGGCGGACCGAAGTACGCGACCGAACCGCCCGGTGCCATCACCAGCAGCTTGTCGCAGATCGCCAGCTCGGCCACGGAGTGCGTGACGACGAGGACCGTACGGCCGTCGTCGGCGAGGCCGCGCAGCAACTGCATGACGTCGCGGTCCATGCCCGGGTCGAGACCGGAGGTCGGCTCGTCCAGGAAGATCAGCGACGGCTTGGTCAGCAGCTCCAGGGCCACCGAGACGCGCTTGCGCTGGCCACCGGAGAGGGAGGTGACCTTCTTCTCCTTGTGGATGTCCAGCTTCAGCTCGCGCAGCACCTCGTTTATGCGCGCCTCGCGCTCCTCGCCCGTGGTGTCGGCGGGGAAGCGCAGCTTGGCCGCGTACTTGAGGGCCTTCTTGACGGTGAGTTCCTTGTGCAGGATGTCGTCCTGCGGGACCAGACCGATGCGCTGGCGCAGCTCGGCGAACTGCTTGTACAGGTTCCGGTTGTCGTAGAGGACGTCGCCCTGGTTGGCGGGGCGGTAGCCCGTGAGCGCCTTCAGGAGCGTCGACTTGCCGGAGCCCGAGGGGCCGATGACCGCGATGAGCGACTTCTCGGGGACGCCGAAGGAGACGTCCTTGAGGATCTGCTTGCCGCCGTCGACCGTCACCGTCAGATGGCGGGCCGAGAAGGAGACCTCACCGGTGTCGACGAACTCCTCGAGCCGGTCGCCGACCAGGCGGAACGTCGAGTGGCCGACGCCGACGATGTCGTTCGGGCCGAGCAGCGCCGAGCCGCCCTTGGCGATCGGCTGGCCGTTGACGTAGGTGCCGTTGTGCGAGCCGAGGTCGCGGATCTCGAAGCGCCCGTCGGGCGTCGCGTGGAACTCGGCGTGGTGGCGCGAGACCTGGAGGTCCGAGACGACCAGCTCGTTCTCCAGCGCACGACCGATGCGCATCACCCGGCCGAGGTCGAGCTGGTGGAAGGTGGTCGGGCTGCGGTCGCCGTAGACCGGCGGCGCCCCCGCGCCACCACCGGGTCCCTGCTGCTGCGGCACTCGCGCCGCGGGCTGCTGCGGCTGCTGGTGACTCTGTTCCGGCGCCTGCTGCGGCGGTGCCTGCTGGGCCCAGCCGGGGCTCGCGCCCTGCGCGGCGTAGGGCTGCTGCTGAGGCTGTGCGACGGCGGCCGCGGCGCCGGAGAGGTTGAGGCGCGGGCCGTCGGTCGCGTTGCCGAGGTGCACGGCCGAACCGGGGCCGATCTCCATCCGATGGATCCGCTGCCCCTGCACAAAGGTGCCGTTGGTGCTGCCGTGGTCCTCGATGACCCAACTCCGGCCGCCCCAGCTGATCGTGGCGTGACGCCAGGAGACCCTGGCGTCCTCGAGCACGACGTCCCCCTGCGGATCACGTCCGAGGGTGTATGGCCTGGACGCGTCGAGCGTCCAGGTCCGTCCATTCAATTCCAGTACGAGTTCCGGCACTCCATGCCCCACTGAGTTGTCCCCCGAAGTTCCCCCATCACAGGGAGTCTAGGGATGTCGAACATCGGGGGGAACTATTTCAGGAGCAGCCCCCTGACCGAAAGTCGGGCCATGTGAAGAGCGCGTACGGGCGGGTTGCCCGTTTCCGTTGACGGGGTTGAAACCGGCCCGGAGAGTGGTAATCCCACGCGAGGGGGACATCCGCGGTGATGACACCGCGGCGCGGATCGGGGGGTCTGACGATGAGCATCGACACCGCGGGACACGGCAGGCGACTGCCGTGGGGGGATGTGCTGTTGTCCGCGATCGCCTCGGTGAGCTGGGCGTTGATCGCGATGGCGGGCACGGCCGCACTCGGTCTGCATCTGGTCGGCGCGGACGCGGCGGGCTCGCTCGGGCCGATGACCGCGGCGGTGGTGGCCCTTGGGGCCAATGGTGCGGTCAAACCGTCCGGCGATGTGTCGGCCTTCGGTCTGAAGGGGGCCGAGGCGCACACGGCCATCCAGATCACGCCACTGGGCGTGGGACTCGTGGGCGCGCTCCTGCTCTCCTTCTTCTTCCTGCGCTCCCTGCGCGGGGCGGGAGTTGTGATCGCGCCGTGCGAACTCCTCGCGCGCGCGGGCGCGGTGGTCGTGCTGTTCGTGGCGACGCTGGGCGGGCTCGCCTGGGCCGGACACGACATCATCACGATCGACGGGAGCAAGCTCGGCCTCGACCGGGTGACGGGCGGCGGCGGCCTCGGGAACATCACCGACAAGCTGCCCGGCGGGCTCGGGGACCTCGGCGGACTGCTGCCCGGCAAGATCGGCGACCTGGTGAACGCGCAGGCGGCCGTGGGCTTCACCGTCGACACGGTGCCCACGCTGCTCGGCGGTGCGGCCTGGGCGGCCGGAATCCTGGTGATCGCCCTGCTCGCCTCCCGGCGCACGCCGCTGCCGCGCGGCTGGGAGGGCGTGCACCGGATGGTGCGCCCGGCCGCGTCCGCGCTGGTCACGGTGGTTCTGGTGGCGGTCCTCGCGGGCCTCGCTGCGGCGGCGTACGCGGCGATCGGCGATCCCCATCCCAAGCTGATCGCGGGCGCCGCGCTGCTCGGCGCGCCCAACGGGGTGTGGCTGGGCATCCCGATCGGCCTCTTCGTGCCCTGGGACGGCAAGGCCACCGGCGAACTCGCCAAGCTGCTCCCCCACCCGCTGGACCGGTTGCTGAGCGTCGACTCCGATCAGCCCGTCACCCTGGGCCGGCTCGCCGAACTCGACGGACGGGTGTGGCTGTTGGGGGTCGCGACGGCGGTGATGATGCTGTTCGCGGGCGTCCTCGCCGCCTCGCGTACGCCTTTTGTACGGGATCAGGGTGCGGCTTCGGTGGGAACACCGGCTGCTCCCGTTGTACGAGGAGGGGGTGCCCTCGGTTTCGCCGGGCGCTGCGCTCTTCGGCTCGGCATCGTGACGGCGCTGGCGCTACCGCTGCTGGCGTGGCTGACGGACGTGTCCGTGGACGCCTCGCTGTCGGTGTTCGGCATCGACGCGTTCGGTGCCGGGATCCGACTGCACGGGCATCTGGGCATGGCGCTGCTGCTCGGCGCCGCCTGGGGGGCGGGCGCGGGGGCGGCGGGGGCACTGCTGGCGTACGTGAGCGGGGCCGCGGGGCGGCGGGCGGCACCGCTGGCACTGGGTGACGCGGGTCCCCCGGTCACCGCGCCCGCCCCTGACCTCCCCCGGCAGCCCGGACCGTACGCCCCGAGCGCGCCGTACCGGCCGGCGAACCCCCATACCAATCCCTATCTGCGGCTGCCCGACGAGCTGCGGGAACCCGTCGACGGTCGGCCGTCCGAGCGGCCGCGCCCGCCCGACGACGTGTACGGCGCGCCGACGGTCGTCCGGCCGATGTCGCCGCCGCCCGGTCCGCAGCAGCGGCGGCCACGGGGGCGCGATGTGCCGCCTCCGCCGCAGCCGCCGCCCGACCAGGGACCTTCCGCGCCGCCGGGTCCGGGGCGGCAGAACTGATCGTCGTTGCCGGGCAACGCGCTCGCCACCGCTTGGACACCCAGTGTTCCCCGTCCGCTGGACGGACCTCAGGGGCGGAAGGCACTGGGTGCCGGATACGGTGGAGTCACCATGAGCGCTTCGCAGACCCCCGAGGTCCCCACTCTCCTCGTCAAGATCTTCGGCAAGGACCGGCCGGGTATCACGGCCGGACTCTTCGACACCCTCGCCGCCTACTCCGTCGAGGTGGTCGACATCGAGCAGGTCGTCACCCGTGGCCGGATCGTGCTCTGCGCGCTCGTGACCGAGCCGTCGGTCGGTCTGGAGGGCGATCTGCGGGCCACCGTCCACAGCTGGGCGGAGTCCATGAAGATGCAGGCGGAGATCATCTCCGGCCTCGGCGACAACCTGCCGCGCGGCCTCGGGCGGTCCCTCGTCACCGTGCTCGGGCATCCGCTCACGGCGGAGTCGACGGCCGCGATCGCCGCCCGGATCACCAAGACCGGCGGCAACATCGACCGTATCTTCCGGCTCGCCAAGTACCCGGTGACCGCGGTCGAGTTCGCCGTGTCCGGTACGGGGACCGAGGCGCTGCGCACCGCGCTGGTGACCGAGGCCGCGGCGCTCGGAGTGGACATCGCGGTGGTGGCGGCGGGGCTGCACCGCAGGGCGCAGCGCCTGGTCGTCATGGATGTGGACTCGACGCTCATCCAGGACGAGGTGATCGAGCTCTTCGCCGCGCACGCCGGGTGCGAGGAGCAGGTCGCCGAGGTGACGGCGGCCGCGATGCGCGGGGAGCTGGACTTCGAGCAGTCGCTGCACGCGCGGGTGGCGCTGCTCAAGGGGCTGGACGCCTCGGTGGTGACCAAGGTGCGCGAGGAGGTGCGGCTGACACCGGGCGCGCGCACGCTGATCCGTACGCTGAAGCGGCTCGGATTCCAAGTCGGTGTCGTCTCGGGCGGATTCACGCAGGTCACGGACGATCTGAAGGAGCGGCTCGGGCTCGACTTCGCGCAGGCCAACACCCTGGAGATCGTCGACGGGAAGCTGACGGGCAGGGTCACCGGGGAAATCGTGGACCGCGCGGGCAAGGCACGGCTGCTGCGCCGGTTCGCCGCCGAGGCGGGGGTGCCGCTCGCCCAGACCGTGGCGATCGGCGACGGGGCCAATGACCTCGACATGCTCAACGCGGCCGGCCTCGGCGTCGCCTTCAACGCCAAGCCCGTCGTCCGCCAGGCCGCGCACACCGCGGTGAACTTCCCCTTCCTGGACACCGTGCTGTATCTGCTGGGTGTCACCCGCGAAGAGGTCGAGGCGGCGGACATGCACCTCGGGGACCACTAGGTCCTGTCGTCTGGATCAGGTCGTTTCGGGAGACGGCGCTTGATCGGACCCCGCGGCCCAGGTCTGATCCCAACGACAGGCCTTGGGGTCTGATCCGCCGGACAGGCCCCAGGGCCCGGACATACGTCGACGGGGCCCGGCACCGTGCTGGTGCCGGGCCCCCGTTCCTTGTCGGGTGGGTTACTCGGTCGGCGCCCAGTACTCGGCCAGCGTGCACACTCCGGGCTCCAGGGACTTCCAGGAGCCCTCGACGGTGAGCACGGCGAAGGCGCCCGTGTGGAAGCCGTGGGCTGCCATCCGGGCGCGGGTGTCGCCCTCGGCCTGTCCGGTCAGAACGTCGGCGAGGCCCTGGATGCCGGGGTTGTGGCCGATCAGGACCACGTTGTGCGCGTCGTCCGGGGTCTCGTTGAGTACGGCGATCAGCTCACCGGGCGAGGCCTCGTAGAGCCGCTCCTCATAGACGGTTTTCGGCCGGTGCGGGAGCTCGTGGACGGCGAGCTTCCAGGTTTCCCGGGTGCGGGTCGCCGTGGAGCAGAGGGCCATATCGAAAGGGATCCCGGTGTCGGCCAGCTTGCGTCCGGCGACGGCGGCGTCCTTACGGCCCCGGTCAGCGAGCGGCCGCTCGTGGTCGGACACCTGTGGCCAGTCGGCTTTCGCATGCCGGAAGAGGATGATCCTGCGGGGTTCTGCGACGCTCATGAGTCCCAGCTTCGCATGAAACACGCCATGCGGCGCTGAGAGTTGACCTGCTCCCCCAGGGGTGCTCAGGGGGTCTGGTGCAGCACCGTCTGCTGGACGCGCTCGAAGAGGTGGGTGATCGCGGGGTCACCGCCCGCGGCGTGCGCGTCCGCCGGGTTCAGTATCAGGAGCAGCAGGGCGACGAAGGCGAGGGCGGGCAGGGCGAGGGCCCACCAGGGCAGCCGGATGTCCACGCCGCCCGGGGTCGCCGGGTGGGGCCGGGTGTGCGTACGGGCCGACATGCCGCCTCCGTGGGGCTTCGAGTACTCCGTGGTCCGCGTCCTCGCGGCCACAACTCGAAGTTACGGATTCCTGGGCCGTCAACCCATCCGGTGATCCACCCACTTGACCCTGACACTCACCCCCTAGGGGACAGGGGGGCTAGCCCCACCATCCGCGTCCCAGGGGGCTCGCGGTGGTGGTCAGGGCGACGCGATCGAGGCGATGATGCCGATGATCACGGTGATGGCCAGCATCGCGCCGAGCACGAGCAGCAGCTTCTTCTGGCCGTTCTGGGGGTTCGGGTCGAGCACCATACGGCCAGTCTCGCACCCTTCGTCCGCACCTTCCCCGTCGGGGGTCTCAGGGGCGGGGGCCGCTCGCGGCCTCGTCCTCCACCGTGCGGTCCCGGCCGGCCAGGACGCCCACCGCGATCTGCGGGATCATCAGGGCGGCCATGAGCGCGATCGGCAGCCCCCAGCCGCCGCTGTGCTGGTAGAGCACGCCCACGAGGAGGGGCCCCGGGATCGAGATCAGGTATCCGGTGCTCTGTGCGAACGCCGACAGCTGGGCGACACCCGCGCCGGTCCTCGCTCGCATGCCGACCATGGTGAGGGCCAGCGGGAAGGCACAGTTGGAGACTCCGAGCAGGAGGGCCCAGGCCCAGGCTCCGCCCGCCGGGGCGAGGTAGAGGCCCGCGTATCCCGCGAGGCCGCAGACACCGAGGGCGACCACGATCGGTCCCTGGTGGGACATGCGGGTGGCGAGGCGCGGGATGACGAAGGCCAGGGGCACGCCCATCACCATCGTGACGGCGAGGAGCAGCCCCGCGGTGCCCGCGGAGACGCCCGCGTCGCGGAAGATCTGTGCCATCCAGCCCATCGTGATGTACGCGGCGGTGGCCTGGAGCCCGAAGAAGACGGCGAGCGCCCAGGCGGTCCGGCTGCGGGTGATGCGCAGGCCGCCGGTGTCCCGCGGGACGGGGTGTGCCGCCCGCGTCCGCTCGCCGTCGCCGGAATCGGCGCCCCGCGCGCGTACCAGCGCGATCCACGGCAGTACGGCGGCCGCTGCCAGGCCCGCCCACACCGCGAGGCCCGACTGCCAGCCGCCGCCCAGGGCGTCGGTCACGGGCACGGTCACCGCCGCCGCGGCCGAGGTGCCCAGGGCGAGTGCCATCGAGTAGAGGCCGGTCATGGAGCCGACCCGGTCCGGGAACCAGCGTTTGACGATCACCGGCATGAGGACGTTGCTGACGGCGATGCCCATCAGTGCGAGGGCGCTGGCGGCCAGGAAGCCGCCCGCGCTCCCGGTGTAGGGCCGGATCGCGAGTCCAGCCGTGATGGCGACCATTCCGGCGCAGACGACCGCGCCGGGTCCGAAGCGGCGGGCGAGGCGTGGCGCCATGACGCCGAAGACGGCGAAGCAGAGCGGGGGTACGGAGGTGAGCAGTCCGGCGACGCTGCCGCTCATGCCGAGCCCGTCGCGCACGTCTTCCAGGAGTGCGCCGAAGCTGGTGATGGCGGGGCGCAGGTTGAGGGCCGTGAGGACGATGCCGACCGTCACGAGCCGCGTCGCCCACGCGCTCGTGGGCTGCGACGGGGGCTGCGTGCTCTCGGCGGAACCGCGTATGGGTGTGGACGTCGTCGTCCGGGTCTGATCGCTCACCATGAGGCCATCATAGAATCATGGGATGATTGGCTGTCCAATCCCCTTGCGTTAATCTCCGGATTCTCCGGCCCCGCGCGAACGATCACACCGGGCCCGTACGAAGGACCGTCATGCCGCTGAGCCACCCCCGCCGTTCGGCGCTGTCCGAGCAGGTCATCGCCGAGCTGCGGAACCAGATCACGTCGGGCGAGTGGCCGGTCGGCTCCCGCATCCCCACCGAGCCGGAGCTCGTCGACCAGCTGGGCGTCGCCCGCAACACCGTCCGCGAGGCCGTCCGCGCGCTGGCCCACAACGGTCTGCTCGACATCCGCCAGGGCTCGGGCACCTATGTCGTGGCGACCAGTGAACTCGCGGGCGTGATGCACCGGCGCTTCGCCGACGCCGATCCGCGGCACATCGCCGAGCTGCGCGCCACGCTGGAGTCGAGCGCGGCGAAGCTGGCCGCCGAGCGGCGCACCGAGCGCGATCTGAAGCAGCTCGACGCGCTGCTCGTACGGCGGGAGGAGGCCTGGGAGTCGGGTGACGCGGAGGCCTTCGTGGCCGCCGACGCGACCTTCCACCTGGCGGTGGTGGCCGCGTCACACAACGACGTCATGACGGCGATGTACGCGGACCTGGGCGAGGTGCTGCGCGACTGGCTGCGCGAGGACGTCGGCGGGAAGCTGACGCCCGAGACGTACATGGACCACGCGCGGCTCGTCGACGCGATCCGCGCGGGGGACGCGGAGGCGGCGGGCGCGGAGGCCGGGGGCTATCCGTTCCAGTGCCGTCCGGGACGGCTCAGGCTCCCGGCCCGCGACAGCTGACGAACACGGTCACTTCTCGTGGCTGACCCACGCCGACCGGACCTCCTCCCAGCACCGGCCGGTCAGCCGGACCGTCATCGCGGGCCCCGCGTCGACCGGGTCGGTGTCGGTGTCGATGTCCCACCAGCGGTCGCACTCGATGTGCAGGGCGACCCGGTCGGTCTCCGGGTAGGGGTTGTGACAGTACGCGGTCACATGTGAACCCTGGACCGCGGTGCGGCACTCGGCGCCGAACGGCTGGGGGACGGGGAGTTTTCCATGCACTACGCGCGTGTGCGGCACGGCGTCGTACGGCAGAACCATCATGAAGGCGACAGCGGCGAACACCGGGGCAAAACGGCGGGACAGGCGCACAAGGGGACCTCCTCGGCCGTACGGCTGCGGGGCGGTGCGTAGTTCCAGCGTGCGCGGTGCGATGCCCGGGACGCCCGGCCGACTAGGCCGAACGGGCGACGCCCCGCTCCCCGCGCTGCGGGAAACGGGGCGTCGGCCGGATGGGGGAAATCAGGCGCCGATGGCGTGCAGTCCGCCGTCCACGTGGATGATCTCGCCGGTGGTCTTCGGGAACCAGTCGCTCAGCAGCGCGACGATGCCCTTGCCGGCCGGCTCGGGGTCCTTGAGGTCCCACTCCAGGGGGGAGCGGTTGTCCCACACGGCGGCCAGCTCGCCGAAGCCCGGGATGGACTTGGCGGCCATCGAGCCGAGCGGGCCCGCGGAGATGAGGTTGCAGCGGATGTTCTGCTTGCCCAGGTCGCGGGCGAGGTAGCGGCTGGTGGCCTCCAGGGCGGCCTTCGCCGGGCCCATCCAGTCGTACTGCGGCCAGGCGAAGGACGCGTCGAAGGTGAGGCCGACGACCGAGCCGCCGTTCTGCATCAGCGGCAGGCAGGCCATGGTCAGCGACTTCAGGGAGAACGCCGAGACGTGCATGGCCGTGGCGACCGACTCGAAGGGGGTGTTGAGGAAGTTGCCGCCGAGGGCGTCCTGCGGCGCGAAGCCGATGGAGTGGACGACACCGTCCAGACCGCCCAGCTCCTCACCGACGATGTCGGCCAGGCGGGCGAGGTGCTCGGCGTTGGTGACGTCGAGCTCGACGACCTTGGTGGGCTTGGGGAGCTTCTTGGCGATGCGCTCGGTCAGCGTGGGCCGCGGGAACGCGGTCAGGATGATCTCCGCGCCCTGCTCCTGGGCCTGCTTGGCGGCGTGGAAGGCGATGGAGGACTCCATCAGCACACCGGAGATCAGGACGCGCTTGCCCTCGAGGATTCCGCTCATGGTGATCAGTGACCCATTCCCAGTCCGCCGTCAACCGGAATGACGGCTCCAGTGATGTACGAGGCGTCGTCCGAGGCGAGGAACCGCACCGTCGCGGCGATCTCCTCGGGCTGCGCGTACCGGCCGAGCGGCACCTGGGCGACGATGCCCGCACGCTGCTCGTCGGTGAGCGCCTTGGTCATGTCGGTGTCGACGAAACCGGGCGCGACGACGTTGAAGGTGATGTTGCGCGAGCCGAGTTCGCGGGCGAGCGAACGCGCGAAGCCGACCAGGGCGGCCTTGGAGGCGGCGTAGTTCGACTGCCCCGCGGAGCCGAGCAGCCCCACGACCGACGAAATGAGGACGACCCGCCCCTTCTTGGCACGGAGCATCCCGCGGTTGGCACGCTTGACGACCCGGAAGGCGCCGGTGAGGTTGGTGTCGAGGACGGAGGTGAAGTCCTCCTCGGACATCCGCATCAGAAGCTGGTCCTTGGTGACGCCCGCGTTGGCGACCAGGATCTCGACAGGGCCGTGCTCCGCCTCGATCTCCTTGTAGGCCTGCTCCACCTGCTCGGTGTCGGTGATGTCGCACTTGACGGCGAGGCAGCCCAACGCGACGAGGGCGGCCGGCGGCTCACCCGAGCGGTATGTGATCGCGACCTTGTCGCCGGCATCGGCGAACGCGCGGGCGATGGCGAGGCCGATGCCCCGGTTGCCTCCGGTGACGAGAACCGAGCGGCTCAACGGATCACCCTTTCGATAGCTGTCTGAAACCCCTGCAGGACAGGCGCCTTCCTTGGAAACCTATCGGTCCCCTACGCCTCCCGGAGAATCGGGCACCGACAGTGGCGCGGGGGACTCACTGTCGGATCCCTACAGAAAGCCTCGATGCGCGAGCGGAAAGATGTGGCCCCCGGACCCGCCCGCGCGACATGATCGGACCGACTGGCCACGACAGCAGGGAGACCTCCGTGCCTCATTCCATCGACGAAGCCTTCACGGCACTGCCACTGCGGGCCCTGGCCGACGCCGCGCTCGCACGGGCGCGCGCGCTGGGGGCCGAGCACGCGGACTTCCGGTTCGAACGGGTGCGCAGCGCGTCCTGGCGGCTGCGGGACGCCAAGCCGGCCGGATCGTCGGACACCACGGACCTGGGGTACGCGGTGCGGGTGGTGCACGGCGGGACCTGGGGGTTCGCCTCGGGTGTGGATCTGACGATGGACGCGGCCGCGAAGGTCGCGTCGCAGGCCGTGGCGATGGCGAAGCTCTCGGCCCAGGTGATCAGGGCGGCGGGTTCCGACGAGCGCGTGGAGCTGGCGGACGAGCCGGTGCACGCAGAGAAGACGTGGATCTCGTCGTACGACATCGACCCCTTCTCCGTACCGGACGAGGAGAAGGCCGGGCTGCTCGCGGACTGGAGCGCGCGGCTGCTCGCGGCCGACGGCGTCAACCACGTCGACGCCTCGCTGCTGACCGTCCACGAGAACAAGTTCTACGCCGACACCGCCGGGACCGTGACCACCCAGCAGCGCGTGCGGCTGCACCCGCAGCTCACCGCCGTCGCCGTCGACGAGTCCAGCGGCGAGTTCGACTCCATGCGCACCATCGCGCCGCCGGTCGGACGCGGCTGGGAGTACCTGATGGGCACCGGCTGGGACTGGGAGTCCGAGCTCGCGCAAATCCCGGAGCTGCTCGCCGAGAAGATGCGGGCGCCGAGCGTCGAGGCGGGGCTGTACGACCTCGTCGTCGACCCCTCCAACCTGTGGCTGACGATCCACGAGTCCATCGGCCACGCCACCGAGCTGGACCGCGCGCTGGGCTACGAGGCGGCGTACGCCGGTACCTCCTTCGCCACCTTCGATCAGCTCGGCAAGCTGAGGTACGGCTCCGAGCGGATGAACGTCACCGGTGACCGCACCGCCGAGCACGGCCTCGCGACCATCGGGTACGACGACGAGGGCGTCGAGGGGCAGTCCTGGGACCTCGTGAAGGACGGCACCCTCGTCGGCTACCAGCTGGACCGGCGGATCGCGAAGCTGACCGGCTTCGACCGGTCCAACGGGTGCGCCTACGCCGACTCCCCCGGGCACGTGCCCGTACAGCGCATGGCCAATGTCTCGCTCCAGCCGGACCCCGCGGGGCACTCGACCGAGGACCTGATCGGGGGCGTGGACCGCGGCATCTACGTCGTCGGTGACCGGTCCTGGTCCATCGACATGCAGAGGTACAACTTCCAGTTCACCGGCCAGCGGTTCTTCAAGATCGAGAACGGTCGGATCACCGGGCAGCTGCGGGATGTCGCGTACCAGGCCACGACCACGGACTTCTGGGGTTCGATGGCCGCGGTGGGCGGTCCGGGGACGTACGTCCTGGGCGGTGCCTTCAACTGCGGCAAGGCCCAGCCGGGTCAGGTCGCGGCGGTCTCGCACGGCTGCCCGTCCGCCCTCTTCAAGGGCGTCAACATCCTTAACACGACGCAGGAGGCCGGTCGATGAGCGCCCGTACGAACAAGCCGCACGAGGTCGTCGAGCGCGCCCTCGAACTCTCCCGCGCCGACGGCTGCGTCGTGATCGCCGACGAGCACTCGACCGCCAACCTGCGCTGGGCCGGCAACGCGCTGACCACGAACGGGGTCACGCGCGGGCGTACCCTGACCGTCATCGCGACCGTCGACGGCCGTGAGGGCACGGCCTCCGGGGTCGTCTCGCGCGCGGCCGTGACCGCGGACGAGCTGGAGCCCCTGGTGCGGGCCGCGGAGGCGGCGGCACGCGGCGCGGGGCCCGCCGAGGACGCCCAGCCGCTGGTCACCGGCGTACCGGAGTCCCCCGACTTCACCGACGCGCCCGCCGAGACCTCCTCCTCCGTCTTCGCCGACTTCGCCCCGGCGCTCGGCGAGTCCTTCGCACGCGCGCGTGCGGGCGGTCGGGAGCTGTACGGCTTCGCCAACCACGAGCTCGTCTCCAGCTACCTCGGTACGTCGACGGGGCTGCGCCTGCGCCACGACCAGCCGAACGGGACGCTGGAGCTCAACGCCAAGTCGCCCGACCGGACGCGCTCGGCGTGGGCGGGGCGGTCCACGCGGGACTTCAAGGACGTCGACCCGGCCGCCCTCGACGCCGAGCTGGCGACCCGTCTCGGGTGGGCCGAGCGGCGCGTCGACCTGCCCGCTGGCCGCTACGAGACGCTGCTGCCGCCGACCGCCGTCGCGGACCTGCTGATCTACCAGATGTGGTCGGCGGCGGCCCGGGACGCGGCCGAGGGCCGGACCGTCTTCAGCAAGCCCGGCGGCGGCACCCGCGTCGGCGAGAAGCTCACCGAGCTGCCGCTGACCCTGCGCAGCGACCCGAACGAGCCGGGGCTCGAGTCCGCGCCCTTCGTGCTCACGCACTCCTCGGGCGACGACGCCTCCGTGTTCGACAACGGGCTGCCGCTGTCGGCGACCGACTGGGTGCGCGAGGGCACGCTGAACCGTCTCTCCACCACCCGGCACAGCGCGGGCCTCACCGGGCTGCCCGTCGCCCCGATCATCGGCAACCTGATCCTGGACGGCGGCGAGGACCGCTCCCTGGAGGAGATGGTCGCCGCCACCGAGCGCGGTCTGCTGCTGACCTGCCTCTGGTACATCCGCGAGGTCGACCCGGCGACGCTGCTCCTCACCGGGCTGACCCGGGACGGCGTCTACCTCGTCGAGAACGGCCAGGTCGTCGGCGAGGTGAACAACTTCCGGTTCAACGAGTCGCCGGTGGACCTGCTGTCGCGGGCCACCGAGGCGGGGCGCACGGAAAAGACGCTGCCGCGTGAGTGGAGCGACTGGTTCACCAGGGCCGCGATGCCCGCGCTGAGGGTGCCCGACTTCAATATGAGCTCTGTCAGCCAGGGCGTATAACCTCGTACCTGATTCACGAGACCACCCAAGGAGATACGAGAACCGTGACGGACATCGTCGACGAGCTGAAGTGGCGCGGGCTGTTCGCCCTGTCCACCGACGAAGATGCATTGCGCAAGGCGCTCGCGGACGGTCCCGTCACGTTCTATTGCGGCTTCGACCCGACCGCGGCCAGCCTGCACGTGGGGCACCTGGTGCAGGTCCTCACCATGCGTCGCCTCCAGCAGGCGGGCCTGCGCCCGCTGGCCCTGGTCGGCGGCGCGACGGGCCAGATCGGCGACCCGCGCCCGACCGCCGAGCGCACGCTGAACGACCCGGAGACGGTCGCGAACTGGGTGACGCGCCTGCGCTCGCAGATCGAGCCGTTCCTGTCCTTCGAGGGCGAGAACGCCGCGGTCATGGTGAACAACCTGGACTGGACGGCCGGCCTGTCGGCCATCGAGTTCCTGCGGGACATCGGCAAGCACTTCCGCGTCAACAAGATGCTGACGAAGGACTCCGTGGCCCGGCGCCTGGAGTCCGAGGAAGGCATCAGCTACACGGAGTTCAGCTACCAGCTGTTGCAGGGCATGGACTTCCTGGAGCTGTACCGACGCCACGGCTGTACGTTGCAGCAGGGCGGCAGCGACCAGTGGGGCAACCTCACTGCGGGCCTGGACCTGATCCACCGCCTGGAGCCGCACGCCGACGTGCACGCGCTGGCGACACCGCTGATGACCAAGGCGGACGGCACCAAGTTCGGCAAGACCGAGGGCGGCGCCATCTGGCTCGACCCCGAGATGACGACGCCGTACGCGTTCTACCAGTTCTGGCTGAACGTGGACGACCGGGACGTCTCGACGTACCTGCGGATCCTGTCCTTCAAGTCCCGCGAGGAACTGGAAGAGCTGGAGAAGCAGACCGAGGAGCGCCCCCAGGCCCGCGCCGCACAGCGCGCGCTGGCCGAGGAGCTGACGACGCTGGTGCACGGCGCCGACCAGACGGCCGCGGTGATCGCCGCGTCCAAGGCTCTCTTCGGCCAGGGCGAGCTGACCGGGCTCGACGGGAGGACGCTGGCCGCGGCGCTCTCCGAGGTGCCGCACATCCAGGTCGCCGAGCTCGGCCCGGTGGTGGACCTCTTCGCGGAGGTCGGCCTGGTGGCCAGCAAGTCGGCCGCGCGCCGCACGGTCAAGGAGGGCGGTGCCTACGTGAACAACGTCAAGGTCACCGCCGAGGACGCGGTCCCCGCCAAGGAGGACCTGCTGCACGGGCGCTGGCTGGTGCTTCGCCGGGGCAAGAAGAACCTGGCGGCGGTGGAGGTCACGCAGGCCTAGGCACGATGAAGGGGCGGTTTCCCGTGCGGGAGACCGCCCCTTCGTCGTACCTGATCATCGGTGTTCGCGCTGGTTCGTCAGGCTCTTTGCTTGTTGCCCCGCAGCGCCATGTACGCCATGTCGCCGAGGAAGACGATGATGATCGCGGCCACGAGCTGGAAGGCGTGGCGGCTCCAGTCGATGCCCCGGGTCTCGGCGACGCCGACCGCCCGGGCGATCGCGTTGCCGACGATGGCTCCGAGGATGCCGAAGATGGTGGTCAGCCAGAGTGGGCTGTGCTGCTTGCCAGGAAGGATCGCCTTGGCCAGCAGGCCCAGCACGAAGCCCACGATGATCGCCCACAACCAGCCCATTTCTGCCTCCTAGTACGGCTCCGCGTGAGCATTACGCCCAGTCTCGGCGTGTGCGCCATACGGCGCATGTCGGGCGCGGCCGTACGCGGTACGGCGCATCAAGTCCGCCCAGGCCGGACCCGCCCCGGTCTCGAAGGCGACGGAGACGCGGCGTAACGTGGGACGTGTTCGGGCCTGCTTCCCAGACCGGGTTCGGACCGGGTACGGGCCGGGGAGAGTCCGACACAGGGCAGGTGGTGGAACGTGATGCGGAAGCAGAGCAAAAGCCAGGTCTTCCGGATCACCGGGGCCAGGCAGGGGCTCGACGAGGACGTACGCGGCAGGCAGCGCCGCTATGTCATCTCGATGTCCGTCCGCACGGTCTCCGTGATCCTCGCCGCGACCCTCTGGAACGTCGAGCGGCACGTCGCAATCGTCGCACTGGCACTCGGCATACTCCTCCCCTACATCGCGGTCGTGATCGCCAACGCCGGACGGGAGAACGCGCCGTCGCTGCCGTCGACGTTCGTCACCCTGCCCGGCCCTCCGATGATCGCGCCGCCGCGCCCGGACGCCGCCGCGGAATCCGGTCCGGAGGACGTCGTGACCGACCCCGGGGTGCGTCCGGGCGACGGACCGCACGAGCGGGTGGAGCCCGACTCGACCCTCACCTGACCACGGGGGATCCGCCGAAAACGGAATCCGATCGCGCACCAAGCTCAAGAAAAGCTCAGATCAATCATGTTGTTCCGGTGCCGGGCAGCGGGCTACCCGTGACATACTTCGTACGCGCTCCGCATCCCCCGTCGGAGCGACAGACCGACGCCGGGCAGCTCCCCCCGTGGCTGCTCGGCGTCGCCTTTTCGGGGCCGTTTAGGGTTGAGGCGTGACTTTCCCGCTCCCCGACATGTCCCCGGCCCCCAGCACTCCGCAGTGCTCCGCCAAGGGCTGCCGCACCGATGCCGTGTGGGTGCTCGCCTGGAACAACCCGAAGCTGCACACGCCCGAGCGGCGCAAGACGTGGCTCGCCTGCGAGGAGCACCGCGAGCACCTGTCCAAGTTCCTCGGCGTGCGGGGCTTCTTGAAGGACGTGGTGCGGCTGGAGGACTGGGAGGAGCCGGCGCTCTGAGCTCGCCGCGGAAAGGCGGTTCGCCGACTGCGGACCGGTTGTGGCTGGTCGCGCAGTTCCCCGCGCCCTTGACGGGGCGCCTGCCTCGACGGGAATGTGACGAGAGGACCTAGTGCCGCAACAGGCAACGGACGCCGCTCCTTGACGGGCAAACGTTGCCTGCCGCGGCACTAGCCGCCGATCGACGACATCGGTCGGGCCGGCTGGAGGAACGACGGGTCGTCCAGACCCGAGCCCGCCTTCTTGCCCCACATCGCGAGGCGCCAGATGCGGGCGATCTCCTCGTCGGGGGCGTCCGAGCGCAGCGCGGTGCGCAGGTCGGTCTCCTCGGTGGCGAACAAACAGTTGCGTATCTGGCCGTCGGCCGTGAGGCGCGTACGGTCGCAGGCCGCGCAGAACGGGCGGGTGACCGAGGCGATCACGCCGACGCGGTGCGGGCCGCCGTCCACGAGCCAGCGCTCGGCCGGGGCGGAACCGCGCTCGCCGGCGCCCTCCTCGGTGAGCGCGAAGCGCGTCCGAAGTGAGGCGAGGATGTCGCCCGCGGTGACCATGCCCTCGCGCTTCCAGCCGTGCTGGGCGTCCAGGGGCATCTGCTCGATGAAGCGCAGCTCGTAGTCGTGCTCCACCGCCCAGGCCAGGAGGTCGGGGGCCTCGTCGTCATTGAGGCCCGGCATCAGGACGCAGTTGACCTTGACGGGGGTCAGGCCGGCGTCGCGGGCGGCTTCGAGGCCCGCGATGACGTCCTGGTGGCGGTCACGGCGGGTGAGGGCCTTGAAGACATCGGGGCGCAGGGTGTCCAGCGAGACGTTCACCCGGTCCAGACCCGCGGCCTTCAGGGCGGCGGCGGTGCGCTTGAGGCCGATGCCGTTGGTCGTCAGGGACATCTGGGGGCGGGGTTCGAGCGCGGCGGCCCGCTCCACGATGCCGACGACGCCGGGGCGCAGCAGGGGTTCGCCGCCGGTGAAGCGGACCTCGGTGATGCCGAGGCGGGTGACCGCTATCCCGATGAGACGGACGATCTCGTCGTCCGTGAGCAGGTCGGGCTTGGTCAGCCACTGCAGGCCCTCTTCGGGCATGCAGTACGTACACCGGAGATTGCACCTGTCCGTCAGTGAGACGCGCAGGTCGGTGGCCACTCGGCCATAGGTGTCGATGAGCACGTGGGCCCCCTCCCTCGTTGCGGATCACTTCCACTCGACACGATCGAGCCTACGTGACGCCGCTGACATCAACCCCGGCCGGATCCCACGAGACGCGGCGCGGCCGCGTCGTAGAGATCTACGACGCGGCCGTCGGCGAGGGGGATCAGTGTGCTCCGGTGCCCGTCAGGGACCGCACCTCCAGCTCGGCGTACTTGCCGGTGTCCGGCTCCTCCTTGGACAGGAGCGTGCCGAGCCAGCCCAGCAGGAAGCCGACCGGGATCGAGATGAGGCCCGGGTTCTCCAGCGGGAACCAGTGGAAGTCGACGTCGGGGAACATCGAGGTGGGCTTGCCCGAGACCACCGGCGAGAACAGCACCAGGCCGACCGCCGTGATCAGGCCGCCGTAGATCGACCACAGCGCGCCCGGGGTGGTGAACCGCTTCCAGAAGAGGCTGTAGAGGATCGTGGGCAGGTTGGCGGAGGCGGCGACCGCGAAGGCGAGCGCGACCAGACCGGCGACGTTCAGGTCGCGGGCGAGGGCGCCCAGCAGGATGGACACGGCGCCGATGCCCACCGTCGCGTAGCGGGCGGCGGTCATCTCCTGTTTCTCCGTGGCCTGCCCCCTCTTGATGACGTTCGCGTAGATGTCGTGCGCGAACGAGGAGGACGAGGCCAGGGTCAGGCCGGCGACGACCGCGAGGATCGTGGCGAAGGCGACGGCGGAGATCGAGGCGAGCAGGATGGCGCCCCAGTTGGAGTCGACGCCTCCCAGGTGCAGTGCCAGGAGTGGCGCGGCGGTGTTGCCCGCCTTGTTGGAGGCGATGATCTCGTCGGGTTTGATCAGCGCGGCGGCGCCGAAGCCGAGGGCGAGGGTCATCAGGTAGAAGGCGCCGATGAGGCCGATCGCCCAGTTCACCGACTTCCGCGCGGTCTTCGCCGTGGGCACGGTGTAGAAGCGGATGAGGATGTGCGGCAGGCCCGCGGTGCCCAGGACCAGCGCCATGCCCAGGGAGATGAAGTCCAGCTTGGTGGTGGACGTGGCGCCGTACTTGAGGCCGGGCTCCAGGAAGGGCGCGCCCTTGCCGCTGTTGTCGGCCGCCTTGCCGAGCAGGTCGGAGATGTTGAAGTTGAACTTCAGCAGCACCAGGAAGGTGAGCAGCAGGGCGCCGATGATCAGCAGGACGGCCTTGACCATCTGGACCCAGGTGGTGCCCTTCATGCCGCCGATGGTGACGTACACGATCATCAGGACGCCGACGAGGGCGACGATGCCGATCTTGCCGCCGTCGCTGGTGATGCCGAGGAGCAGCGAGACCAGGACGCCCGCGCCGGCCATCTGCGCCAGCAGGTAGAAGATCGACACGACGATGGTGGAGGTGCCCGCGGCCGTACGGACCGGGCGCTGGCGCATCCGGTACGCCAGTACGTCGCCCATGGTGTAGCGGCCGGAGTTGCGCAGCGGCTCGGCGACAAGGAGGAGGGCCACCAGCCAGGCGACCAGGAAGCCGATGGAGTAGAGGAAACCGTCGTACCCGAAGAGGGCGATCGCGCCCGCGATGCCGAGGAACGAGGCCGCGGACATGTAGTCGCCGGAGACGGCCAGGCCGTTCTGGAAGGCGGTGAACTGTCGTCCGCCCGCGTAGAAGTCGGCGGCGTCCTTGGTCTGGCGGCCCGCCCAGACGGTGATGACGAGGGTCGCGGCGACGAACACCGCGAAGAGGGTGATGATCAGCGGCCGGTGCTGGCCGGCCTCACCGGCGGCGAGCACGGTCGTCTGTACGGGGCTCATGCGTCGCCCTCCAGCCGGGACTTGATCGCTTCACCCTTGGGGTCGAGCTTCGCGGCGGCGTACCGCGAGTACCACCAGGCGATGAGGAACGTGGTGAGGAACTGGGCGAGCCCGAGGACCAGGGCGACGTTGATGTTGCCGACCACCTGGGTGCCCATGAAGTCGCCCGCGTAGTTCGAGAGCAGGACGTACAGCAGGTACCAGGCGATGAAGGCGACGGTCAGCGGGAAGGCGAAGGAGCGGTGCGAGCGGCGCAGTTCGGCGAACTCGGCGCTCTCCTGCACCTCGAGGAACTGCTCGGTCGAGGGCAGCCGGGGATCGGCCTTCGAAGGGGGCGGTGCGTCGGTAGCCACGAAGTCTCCTCGCGTTGCGGGTGCGGTTACGACGGTGGACGGGGGCGAGTCGGGACTCGCGGACGGGGACGGCTGGGGTGCGGACATACGGTTGCGACCTCATAGTGACCTGGATCACGTGACCAGGAGTGACGGGTCTGCTCCTGTGTGTGATCCGACAGGGGGCTCGATCGTCCTCGGGCTCCCTGCTCAAGGTCACGGCGCCACGCGTGGACCGGTTCAACTCCCCCGACTTCTTTCGGAAGTCATCTCCGGAAGTCATTGCTGGCCAGCTGGGACGGGAGATAGCTTCGGCCTGCAGTACTCGTCATGCACCTGCCGAAGCGCCACCCGCACCAGCCTCAGCACCCTCACGCACCTGCCCGAGCACCACCTGTGTTCGGGCGGCTTTCGTTTCCGGATGATGTGGAGATCCCATGGCTCATCTGCGTTCCAGACGTCGCCTCGCCCTCGCGGTGCCGGTCGTCCTGTCCCTCACCGCCTCGCTCGGTTTCCTGCCGGGCGCCGCGTCGGCCGCCCCGCTGACCGCGTCCGCCACGCCGAGCGCGGACGGCCCCAGCCTCGCGTACGTGGTCAACACCGGGACGGACCACCGCACGATCGAGTCGGTGGAGAAGGCGATCACCGCGGCGGGCGGCACCGTCGTCATCGCCTACGAGAAGATCGGCGTGATCGTCGTCCATTCGGCCAACCCGGACTTCGGCAAGCGGATCCGCGCCGTGCGCGGGGTGCAGTCGGCGGGCGCGACCCGGACCGCGCCGCTGACGGCCGCGGGGACGACGGACGAGGGCGCGGCACAGATGCTGTCCGCCGCCGAGGCCGCCAAGGTCTCCAGGACCGCCGCCGCGGGCGAGGAGCCCCTGGAAGCCGACCAGTGGGACCTGCGCGCGATCGGCGCCGACAAGGCCGCGAAGACCAACCCGGGCAGCAAGAACGTGACGGTCGCCGTGATCGACGTCGGCGTCGACGACACCCACCCGGACATCGCCCCGAACTTCTCCCCCTCGCAGTCCGCGAACTGCGTGGGCGGCAAGCCGGACACCACGTACGGCGCGTGGCGCCCCGTGGACGCCGACCACTACCACGGCACCCATGTCGCGGGGGAGATCGCCGCCGCCCGCAACGGCATCGGTGTCGCGGGTGTCGCACCCGGTGTGAAGGTCTCGGGCATTACCGTGGCCGAGCCGGACGCGAGCCAGCTCTTCTACCCGGAGAGCGTCGTCTGCGCCTTCGTCTTCGCCGCCGACCACGGCGTGGAGATCACCAACAACAGCTACTACGTGGACCCGTGGCTCTACAACTGCCTCGACGACCCCGACCAGAGGGCCATCGTCGACGCCGTCAACCGAGCCCAGCTGTACGCCCAGAAGAAGGGCACCCTCAACGTCGCCGCGGCGGGCAACTCCAACGACGACCTCGACTCGAACGCCCTCGCCGACGCCTCCAGCCCCGACGACTCGACCCCCGCGACCCGCACGGTCGACCCGCACAAGTGCTTCGACGTACCGACCCAGCTGCCGGGCGTCGTCACGGTCGCCTCGACCGGCGTCACCGGCGCCAAGTCGTACTTCTCCAGCTACGGCAAGGGCGTCATCGACGTCGCCGCGCCGGGCGGCGACAAGTACCAGATCCCGGACACGCCGTCGAAGAACGGCCGCATCCTGTCGACGATGCCGAACAACCAGTACGGCTTCCTGCAGGGCACGTCGATGGCGACGCCGCACGTCGCGGGCGTGGCCGCGCTGCTGAAGTCCAAGTACCCCTGGGCCTCCCCGGCCCAGCTCCAGGCGCTCCTCAAGGCCGAGGCGGACAACCCCGGTTGCCCCACCGCCCCCTACGACGGGAACGGCGACGGCGTCGTGGACGCCACCTGCGTGGGCGGCAAGCACGTGAACGGCTTCTACGGAGCCGGGATCGTCAACGCGCTGCGCGCGGTCAAGTAAGTCCCGTCAAGCAAGTCCGGCCGAACGTCACATGAGCTTCCGCACGGCTCGTACCGCTCGTACCGCGAATGAACTGGAGACTCCATGACCGCGCCTCGCAAGCGCTCTCGTCGCGCCATAGCCCTCCCGCTCGGGATGGCCACGGCGACGGCCCTCGCCTTCCTGCCGAACGTCAGCGCCTCGGCGGCCGACACCGACAGCTCCGCGACGCGGACCGCCACGACGACGGCGGACGCGACCGCCCTCAGCTATGTCGTCAACGTCCGCCCCGGGCACGGCACTTCCGCCTCCGTGAAGAAGGCCATCGCCAAGGCGGGCGGCACGATAGTGACGTCGTACGACCAGATCGGCGTGATCGTCGTGCACTCATCGAACGCCGACTTCGCCAAGACGATCCGCGGCGTACGCGGCGTGCAGTCGGCCGGCAACACGCGCAACGCGCCACTGCCCGCGCAGTCGACCACCGACATGGGCGCGCCCCAGGTGCTCACCGCGGCGCAGGAGCGGGCCGCGAGCGCCACGGCCGCCGCCGGGCAGGACCCGCTGGAGTCCCTCCAGTGGGACCTGCCCGCCATCAAGGCGGACAAGGCGCACGAGAAGACCCTCGGCAGCAGCAAGGTGACGGTCGCCGTGATCGACACCGGTGTCGACGACACGCACCCCGACATCGCGCCGAACTTCAACCGCGACGCCTCGGTCAACTGTGTGACGGGCAAGCCGGACACCACCGACGGGGCCTGGCGGCCGACCGCCGCGGAGAGCCCGCACGGCACGCATGTCGCGGGCGAGATCGCGGGCGCCAAGAACGGCGTCGGCATCACCGGAGTCGCGCCCGGAGTGAAGGTCGCCGGCATCAAGGTGGCCACGACGGCCGGCTACTTCTACACCGAGGCCGTCGTCTGCGGTTTCGTGTGGGCCGCCGAGCACCACGTCGACGTGACCAACAACAGCTATTACACCGACCCCTGGTACTTCAACTGCAAGGACGACCCGGACCAGAAGGCCCTGGTCGACGCGATCACCCGTGCCTCGCAGTACGCGGAGCACAAGGGCACTGTCAACGTCGCCGCGGCGGGCAACGAGAACTACGACCTGGCGGCCGACTCGATCACCGACCCGGTCTCCCCGAACGACGGCACGCCCTCGGACCGGGTGATCGACCCCTCCAAGTGCTACGACATCCCGACCCAGCTGCCGGGTGTGGTCACCGTGGCCGCGACGGGCGCCAAGGGCATCAAGTCGTCCTTCTCCAACCACGGTCTGGGCGTCATCGACGTCGCCGCGCCCGGCGGCGACTCGACGCGCTACCAGACCCCGGCCCCGCCCGCCACCAGCGGCCTGATCCTCGGCCCGCTGCCCGGCGGCACGTGGGGTTACATGGCCGGTACGTCGATGGCGTCCCCGCACGTCGCCGGGGTCGCCGCCCTCATCAGGTCGACCCACCCGCACGCCTCCGCCGCCCTGGTGAAGGCGCTGCTGTACGCGGAGGCCGACGCCACGCCGTGCACCGACCCCTACGACATCGACGGCGACGGCAAGGTCGACGCGGTGTGCGAGGGCACGAAGAACCACAACGGGTTCTACGGCTGGGGCACCGTCAACGCGTTGACGGCGGTCACGAAGTAACCCTGTGAGCGGGAGGGGCCGGGCGCGCACCCCGGCCCCTTTCGCCGTGTTGATTCAGTACACCCTGCATAGTGCCGTCATGACTCATACGGACTTCGCGTGGGCGGCTCTGGGCGGCGACCCCGCACTCGTCTCACAGATCTCAACTGTCGCACGGGAGGGGGCGCTGCCCTCACGGCTGCCGGTGCGGGCGATGGCCCGGGCGTGTGTCGCGGTCTGTGCCCTCGCCGGGGCCGAGCTGACCGCAGGCCGCACCGGAGGCAAGGTGCCCGAGGTGCGCGTCGACGACGGGGCCGTCGCCACCGCCTTCCACAGTGAGCGGCACCTGCGCGTCGACGGTGGTGAGCCCGTCAACTTCGCCCCGCTGTCCCGGTTCTGGCGGACGGCGGACGGCTGGGTCCGCACCCACGCGAACTATCCGCACCACCAAAAGCGGCTGCTGGACGCGCTGGGTGTACCGGAGGACCGGGGCTCCCTCGCCGAGGTGCTCGCCGAGATGCTCGCCGAGCGATCGGCCATCGAGGTGGAGGAGACGGTGTACGCGGCCGGCGGCCTCGCGATCGCCCTGCGCACGCCCGGCCAGTGGGCGGCGCACCCACAGGGGCGGGCGATCGCCGCACATCCGCTGCTGGCCCGCGAGCGGCTGGACACGGCACCCCCGCGACCGCTCGCCCCGCTCGCCGGGGATCCGCTGCTGCCCGCCGCGGGCGTACGCGTGCTGGACCTCACCCGGGTCATCGCGGGCCCGGTGGCCACCCGCACGCTCGCCCTCCTCGGCGCGGACGTCCTGCGGATCGACAGCCCCCGGCTGCCCGAAATCGACGACCAGCACGCCGACCTGGACTTCGGGAAGCGGTCCGCCACGCTCGACCTGGCGGCGCGCGGGGATCGCTCGGCCTTCGAGGAACTGCTCGCCGAGGCCGATGTCGTCGTCACCGGGTACCGGCCCGGCGCGCTGGACCGGTTCGGGCTCTCCCCGGGGGCACTGGCCGAGCGGCGGCCCGGTCTGGTGGTGGCGCAGTTGTCGGCGTGGGGCGGGTACGGGCCGTGGTCCGGGCGGCGGGGCTTCGACAGCCTCGTGCAGGTCGCCACCGGGATCGCGGAGATCGAGGGGTCCGCGCAGGCGCCGGGTGCGCTGCCCGCGCAGGCCCTCGACCACGGCACGGGGTATCTGCTGGCCGCCGCGGTGCTCCGGTCGCTCACCGAGCAGACCCGGGAGGGCGGGACACGGCTCGTCCGGCTTGCGCTCGCGCGGACGGCCGCGTGGCTGGTGGACGGGCCGGCGCACCGGGACGAGGAGGCCGCCGGCACCTCGTACGAACCGGGTCCCTGGCTCGCCGAGACCGACAGCGACCTGGGCCGGCTCAGGTACGCACGGTCGCCCGTCTCCTTCGCCGGCGGACCTGCCGACTGGGCCCGGCCGCCGGGACGTTGGGGGACGGACCCGGCCCGGTGGGCCTGAGCCACCGGGACGGATCGAGCTCCGACCGCGCCCGGTGGGCGTGAGCGAGGCGTCGGCCGGAAACGTACCTATGGGCGGAATGCCGAACCACCGCTTGTTTCCCTGCACTTGCCCGGTTCTGTGCCGACTGGTGAAGATCTTGGGGTGACCTTGATACGACCGACAGCCGAGCCAGCGGGCGCGAGTGGTCCGGCGCGGCGCCCCGCGGCGCGCCGCGCCATCGCCCTGCTCGTCCTGGTGGCCGTGGCCGCCCTGATCCCGCTGTTCGGTCCGCGCCCCGCGCTCGACGGCACCGGCGAGGCGGCCGCCCCCGGCATCGGCGGCATCGCCCTGCTGCGCGCGGTCTTGTTCGCGGCGCTGTGCGTCCCCGCGGGCGAACTGTTCGCGGCCCGGCTGGCCCGCCGGGTGCCGGACGCGCCGCTGGAGCACGCGCCCCGCAGCTGGGCGCCCTACGCCGCGGCGGCCGGGTTCGTCGCCGCGCTGGGGCTCGCCTCGGTGGTGGCCACCGGCAATCTGCTGCCGCACCACCTCTCCGACATGGACGTCGGCGGGCTCTACCAGAGCCGGGACGGGAAGCTCGCACTGCTGGAGGTCAACGCGTTCCTGGCCGCCGGGCTCTGCGCCCTCTCACGGAGACCGGCCGCCCAGGCGTGGCCGCTGGCCGCGGTGGCCCTCGCGGAGGCGCTGCGCGCCCACCCGGCGCCGGAGCACGGCCCGCTCGTCGGCTCCGGTCTGACGCTCGTTCACGTGACCTGCGCGGCCCTGTGGACGGGCGGCCTGCCGCACGTACTGCGGATGCTGCGCACCTGGCGCGCCTCTTCGAAGGCGGAGGCGGAGGCGGAGGAAACGGCCGGGACGGCGGTTTCGGCGGACGCGGCCGGCGCGGCGCTTCTGGGCCTCTACGCGCGCGTGGCCGCCGTCCTGTTCGCGGCGCTCACCGCGACGGGCGTGTGGAGCGCGCTGCGCCGGATGCCGCCCGGCACGGTCCTGGACCAGCTGACGGCGACGTCGTACGGGCGCACCCTGCTCGCCAAGCTGGTGCTGGTGGCCGCCGTCGCCGTGCTGGCGCTGCTCGCGCGGCTGCGGCTGCGCCGGGCCGCCGACCGGCTCAGCGCCTGTGTGCCCGCTCGCGCGGAGGTGGTGGCACTGGGCCTGGTCGTGGCGGTGTCGGGGCTGCTGACGGCGCTGCCGCTGCCGATCAGGTGGTCATGAGCATCAGGTGGTCATGAGCCGTTGGTGACGAGCACCTTGAGGGCGGTGCGCTCGTCCATCGCCTTGTAGCCCTCGGGCACGCCCTCCAGACCGACAGTCATGTCGAAGACGGGCGACGGGTCGATGGTGCCGTCCAGGATGTCGGGCAGCAGCTCCGGGATGTACGCCCGCACCGGCGCCACACCGCCGCGCAGCGCGATGTTCCGGTCGAACATCACGCCCAGGTCGAGGCCCGTGCCGCTGCCGTGCGGCACGCCGACGAAGCCGATGGCGCCGCCGTCGCGGGTGATGTTCACGGCCGTCCGCATGGACTGCTCGGTGCCGACCGCCTCCACGACGGCGTGCGCGCCCTGGCCCCGGGTCAGCTCGCGGACGGCCTCGACGGCCGCCTCGCCGCGTTCGGCGACGACGTCCGTGGCACCGAAGGCGCGCGCGATGTCCGTACGTGCCTGGTGGCGTCCGAGCGCGATGATCCGCTCGGCGCCGAGCCGCTTGGCGGCCAGTACGGCGCACAGCCCGACGGCGCCGTCCCCGACGACCGCGACGGTGGCGCCCTTGCGGGCTCCCGCGCCGAGGGCCGCGTGGTGACCGGTGCCCATGACGTCGGAGAGCGTCAGCAGGGCCGACAGCAGGTGGTCGTCGGAGGCCGCCTCCTTGGGCAGCTGTACGAGGGTGCCGTCGGCGAAGGGGACGCGCACGGCCTCGCCCTGACCGCCGTCGTAGCCGACCGCGCCCCAGAAGCCGCCGTGCTCGCAGGAGGTGGTGAGGCCCTCGCGGCAGTAGTCGCAGACGCCGTCCGACCACATGAAGGGGGCGACGACCAGGTCGCCGCGGCGGACGCCGGTCACCTCGGAGCCGGCCTCCTCGACGATGCCGAGGAACTCGTGCCCGATCCGCTGCCCCGGCTGCCGCGCCGCCTCACCCCGGTAGGCCCACAGGTCGCTGCCGCAGATGCAGGAGCGCAGCACCCGCACGACCGCGTCGGTGGGCAGTTGCACCAGGGGTTCGGGGACGTCCTCCACGCGCATGTCGTACGGGGCGTGGATGGTGGTGGCGCGCATGACGAGGATCCTTCTCGGCCGATCGGCTGGGTGAGATGCGCTCAGGGGGTGGTTGAGCGCATCTCACCGTACGCCGCCCTCGCCGCGGTATGCGCGCTGAGGGTGCCCTGCACTCCGCTGACCAGCAGGAACTGGGCGGCGGCATAGGTCAGCATGATCCAGAAGTCCGGCCTCGGGAGTTGCGGCCAGTCGGCGACGCCGGTGGCGATGAGGGTGTCGGACAGCAGGAAGAGCGCCCCGCCCGCGCCCGCGACGGGCCCGAGCCGGGTGCTTGCGGCCGCCATCGCGGTCAGCAGCAGGCTGTAGCCGGCGACGGGGATACGGAGGCCGGCCGGCAGATCGGGCCACAGGAGGGTGACGGTGACGACGAGGGCGAGGACGTACGCGCCACCGAGCCAGACCGACGGCCCACGCACGTGTGGAGGGCGTTGTGGCGAATCCGGCCTTCTGAAGAGCAGGAGATAGCAGACGTGACCGGCCGCGAAGGAAGCCATTCCCACGAGGAAGGCCGGGTCGGCGTCGGACAGCAGCAGTACGTCGCCGCCCCAGCCGCAGAGCAGGGCGGCCACCAGGAGCCGCGGTCCGCCGCGTACGACCGCGTGGGCGGCGAGCAGCGGCATCAGAAGCGGCTTGGCGACCAGGTGCCCCGGGGTGAACCCGACGGCCAGGGAAACGAGGTCCACGACAGTGGCCACGCCGAAGGAGACGAGCAGCACGCGCGCGTGCCGTGGACTCACGCGACGGGCTCCGTGACCGGCTTGCTCCCCGCGGACTTCGGCGCCGGCTGCCAGCCGGGCCCGCAAAAGACCCGCCCCGCCCGCTCACGCCAGCCGGTCGCCGCCTTCAGGTCCCTGGCGATGGCGGCGTACTCGTGGGTGGCGACGCGCAGGGGGTTGTACGTGGCGATGTTCTTGGTGAGGCCGTAGACGGGCCGCTCGGTCTCGGCGACGAAGGACCCAAAGAGCCGGTCCCAGACGATGAGGATTCCGCCGAAGTTGCGGTCCAGATAGCCGCCCTGGGAGGCGTGGTGGACCCGGTGGTGGGAGGGCGTGTTGAACACGAACTCGAACCAACGGGGCATCTTGTCTATCCGCTCCGTGTGGATCCAGAACTGGTAGACGAGGTTCGCCGACGAACAGAACGCCAGCGCGGCGGGGTGCACACCGAGGGCGATCAGCGGGACGTAGAAGGGCCAGACCGTCCAGGTCGTCCAGGGCTGGCGCAGCGCGGTGGTGAGGTTGAACTTCCGGCTGGAGTGGTGGACCACGTGGCAGGCCCACAGGACGCGGATCACGTGGTGCCCGCGGTGCGACCAGTAGTAGAAGAAGTCCTGCCCCAGCAGCATCAGCGGAACGGTCCACCACAGAACGGGAACCCGCAGCGGAGTCACGTCATAGATCGCCGCATAGATCCCGACGATCGGAATCTTCCACAGAAAGTCGAAGACGAGACTCCCGAGCCCCATGCCGACGCTCGTCGCGGCGTCCTTCGTCTCGTACCCCGCGGCATCGTCGTCCGGATGGATCCTGACGCTCACCACCTCGATCACGGTGAGCAGCACAAAGGCGGGTATCGACAACAGCACGACATCGGGCAGGTTCGGCATGGGTGCACCGTAGAACCGCAGCTCGGCCACGGCTAGACGTTGTTACCCACAAGTATTACCGGGGGTACGCGCTTGCTTATTGGTGATCTCCGCCAAGGACGCCGACAGGTCCGGACCGATGCTCGTCAGATGTTCGCTCGGCGCTCGTCACACCCCCGCCGCCCCCAACAACACCCCCGCCGCGTAGGTGACCCCCATCGCCAGCGCACCCCCGCCCACGTTCCGCAGTACCGCGCGGCCCGGGTTCGCCGAGCCCAGGCGGGCGCTCAGCCAGCCGGTGAGGACGAGGGCGGCCAGTACCGAGAGCACGGTGACGCCCAGGCGCCAGGCCGCCGGGGGCAGGACGATGGCGAGGAGGGGGAGGAGGGCGCCCACGGTGAAGGAGAGGAAGCTCGCCCAGGCCGCGTGCCAGGGGTTGGTGAGGTCGTCGGGGTCGATGCCGAGCTCCACGCGCGCGTGGGCCTTCAGGGCGTCGCGTTCCGTGAGCTGCCCGGCCGCCTCGCGGGCCACCTCGCGGGTCAGGCCGCGCTGCTCCAGGAGTTCGGTCAGCTCCTCGAGTTCGGCATCGGGCTGTTCGCGCAGTTCGCGTCGTTCCAGCGCCAGGGCGGCCTTCTCGGAGTCCAGTTGGGTGGAGACCGAGACGTACTCGCCCGTCGCCATCGACATGGACCCGGCCAGCAGCCCGGCGAGGCCCGCCGTGAGCAGCGCGGAGCGGTCGTCCGTGGCGCCGGCCACGCCGACGACGAGGCCCGCGGTGGATACGATGCCGTCGTTCGCGCCCAGCACCGCGGCCCGCAGCCAGTTCAGGCGGGAGCCGAGGGTGCCTTCGTGGGCCTCGTCGTGCGTGGGTACCGTCACACGGGGAGGATGCCACCTGGCGCGTCACCAGACGCGCACTGACGCTCCTCGCGCGAACACCGGGCTCGTCGCGTCCGCCGGGGGCCGCGTCAGCGGTTCGGCCAGTTCCGCCACGGTCGGTCCCACTTTCGCCGCGAGGTGATCCAGGGCGTCGAGGTCGAAGCCGTAGACCCGGGCGGCGTTCCCGCCGACCATCGCGGCGACCTCCTCGCGCGGCACGCCCGCGTAGGCGCAGCGCAGGCCCTCCCGGGAGTAGGGGTAGGTGCCCTCGTCGTGCGGGTAGTCGCTGCCCCACATGATCTTGTCGACGCCGATCCTCGCCCGCAGCGGCACCTCGTGCGGGCGCATGAAGCTCGCGCCGACGAAGCAGTTGTCCCGCCAGATGTCCGAGGGGCCCTTGCCCATCGACTCGTCGAGTCCCGCGCCGAACTTCGACTCCGCCGTCGGCCTCTTCGCCCTCTTCGTCGCCGCCGCCGACAGCCTCCCGTGGTAGTAGTCCAGCATGTCGAGCACTCCGGGGATCCAGCCCGAGCCCTGCTCGGTCAGCACCAGTTCCAGGCCGGGGTGGCGGCGGAAGGCACCGCCGAAGACGAGGTGCCAGAGCGCGCGGTGGGAGAACCAGGTCGTCTCGACCATGAAGACCGCGCGGGCCGCCGGTTCCTCGCCCAGTGGCGGGGACGCCGAGCCCGCGTGGTGGTTCACGGGGACGCCCAGCTCCTCGCAGACCGCCCAGATCGGGTCGTACGTCGACGAGTACAGCTCGGGCAGTCCCGAGCCCGGTGGGGTGCCGGGGAGCAGCAGACCGCCCCTGAGCCCCGCCCGGGAGGCCCACCTGATCTCCTTCACCGCCTCCTCCACGTCGTTCAGGAGGATCTGGAAGACACCCGCGCGGCGGCCCGGCGCGGCCGCGCAGAAGTCCGCGAGCCAGCGGTTGTGGGCGCGCAGGCCCGCCCAGCGCCGTTCGAACTCCTCGGCGGTGGGGGCCGGCGCCATCAGCGAGGCCGACGGGAAGAAGGGCGGGATGGTGTTGGGGAACACCACCTCCGCGACGATGCCGTCCTCCTCCAGCTCCGCCAGGCGCCGTGCGGAGTTCCAGTTCCTGTCGGCGGTGTCGGCGAGCAGGTCCTCGTACGGATTGACGTAGTCGGCCGCCCACGCGTCGAACGCCTCGTGGTGTTCCTTCGCCAAGTAGGGCCGGTAGTCCAGCAGGTCCGCTCCGGCGTGGCAGTCCGCCGAGATCACGGTGTAGCGGTCGGTCGCGGGGTCGTTGGTGGGTGCGCTCACGGCGTCGCCCCCAGGACCGGGAAGTCGTGGTCGGTCAGCCAGTGGCGGCCCACCTCGCGCGAGCGTGCCCAGGACGCCGCCACGGCCGTCTGGTCGTCGCTCTGGCCGAGGTCCGTCGGGGTCGGGCCGATGCGCCGGGCGAGCGGGGTCAGCCGCTCGACGTCGAAGCCGAAGACCTCGGCGGCCGCGAGGCCGAGCATCCGGCGGGTCTCCGTGACCGGGATGTCGTGGAAGGTGCGCCGCAGCCACGCGCGTGTGTCGGGCCAGGTTCCCTCGGGGTGCGGGAAGTCGCTGCCCCAGAGGATGTTGTCGACGCCGATCTCGTAGCGCTGGGCGAGTTCGCGGCGCTTGGTGTTCGTCGCGCAGATGAAGAGCTGCCGGTCGAGGTACTCGTGCGGGGGCCGCTTGAGCTCGGCGAAGGGCGACAGCTTCTTGCCGCCGTGCGCGCCCAGGTAGAGGCGGTCCATGAACCAGAGGAGGTTCGGCAGCCACCAGCAGCCCGACTCGGCCACCCCGAACCGCAGCCCCGGGTGGCGTTCGAAGACGCCCGACCAGAGCAGGAACCACAGGGGGCGCGCGGGCCACCAGGTGACCTCGGAGACGTAGATCCCCAGGTGGTCGCCGTACTCGTGGCGCGGCGCCGCGCCGGAGTGTGTGACCACCGGCATCCCGCACTCGGCGGCGGCCGCCCACACGGGGTCGTAACGGCGGTCGTGGTACGGCTCCTTGTCGACCCACATGGCGGGGATCATCAGGGCGCCGAGTCCCGACTCCTTGGCGCGGTACACCTCGGCGACGACGGCGTCGGGGGCCGCAGTGATGGGCAACAGGGCGACCCCGCGGTGCCGTTCGGGGTTCTCCCCCACGAACTCCGCCAGCCAGCGGTTGTGGGCCTGCGCGCCCGCCATGCCGAGCTGCGGGTCGTGGTCGCCGGAGAGGCCGAGGCCCACGCCGAAGGGGGCCGCCGTGCGGCTGTCCACGGCGTCGGCGTCCGGGAAGACCACCTCCCCGGCCACGCCGTCGCCGTCCAGCTCCTTGAGGCGCTGCGCGGTGTCCCAACCGCCGTGCAGACCCTCCTCGTTGTCCTGGAACCAGCGGTCCGCGAACGCCTCGTTGCGGATGCCGAGCCGGGTCATCTCCTCGCGGCGCAGGCTCTGGCCCGCGAGGAACTCGTCGAAGTCCCGGTGGAAACGGGAGTCCAGGTAGGGCCGGTACTCCTCGGTGGGGAGCCCGGCGTGGCAGTCGGAGGAGATGATCAGATAGGGGTCCCGGTCGGTCATCGCCCGCCTCCTCAGTCCAGGATGAAGTGCTCTAGGTACGACGGGTCGGCCCGGTCGAGCATCGACTGCGACCTCGCCCGGATCTGCCGGTCGCTGTGCTCGCTCGCGGGCAGCAGCCAGAAGCGGTCCTCCCGGATGCCGTCCGCCACCAGGTCGGCGACCTCCTCCACCGGCGTGAACCGCACCTCCTGGCCCGCCTCCTTCATCGCGGCCTCCCACTGGTCGAGGCTGCGGTACGGGGTCTTCCTGGGGCGCTGTTTCGCGTAGCGCTCGGGCCGGTTGCGGTGCGACTCCCACAGGCCGGTACGGAGCATGTGGGGCCCGGGGAACAGCACGGACGCCCCCACGCGCGCGTGCTCCGCCTTGAGGTGGGCGTACAGGGACTCGGTCATCGTCACGACGGCCGCCTTGGTGACGGCGTACACGGAGGCGGTCGGCAGCGGGGCGATCCCGCCGTCGCCGGAGGAGGTGTTGACGACGTGGCCCGGCTCTCCGCCGGCGATCATCCGCGGCACGAAGGCCTGGATGCCGTGGAAGACACCCCAGACGTTGACGGCGAAGGCCCACTTCCAGTCGTTCGGATCGTGCTCCCACATGCGGCCCTCGGCGCCGGAGCCGACCCCCGCGTTGTTGCACAGGACATGCACGGCGCCGTACTTCTCGTACGTCTCGGCGGCGAGCGCGTCGAGCTGTTCGCGCTCCGAGACGTCCACCACGCGCGCGTGCGCCTCCGCCCCGTCCTCCCGCAGCGTGGCAACGGCCTTCTCCAGGGCGCCCTCCTCGACGTCCGCGAGGACCACCTTCAGACCGTCCGCCGCGAACCGGCGCGCCATCGCGAGCCCGATACCGCTCGCCGCGCCGGTGACGACGGCGACCTGCCCCGCCCGTACATCCATCAGGCGCTCCCTTCCGGCGGCCCGTCGAGGATCTGCCGCGGATCGTCGTAGCGCTGATGGATGTACGGCAACAGGGCCTGGACGCTGACGCGTTCGACCACCCTGCCCGTCTGGTCGGTGGTCTTCTCGCCGAGGGTGATCTCGACCAGTTCGCGTACGGGGAGATCGGCGACCGGGTCGTACATCGACTCGCGCAGCACGACGTCCCCGGTGACGCGCTCCAGCCTGCGCACCTTCTCGTCGCGCACGCAGTGCACGAGCACGGGGTGGCCGTCGAAGCCCGAACCGTCCACCGCGGGCAGGAACTTGAAGTAGAAGTCGGTCTTCCGGGCGGGCTCGGGCAGCGGCAGGTCACCGCTCACCGCGCCGCGTACCTCGACGAACGCGATGCCGTGCCGGGCGAGTGCGGCCCGTACGACGAGGCCGTCGCGTTCCACGGTCACCTCGCCGAGCTTCTTGGGCTCCCCGAAGACCTCGCGGCCGCCGATGAGTGCCCGCTCGTGGGTCATCGGCATGACCAGCGGGTACCAGCCCTCGACGCCGTCGTGCGCCGCGGCGACGGCGAACGAGCCCGCGCCGAGCGGATAGCCCGGCAGGTCGACCTTGCTGATGTTCACCCGGACCAGGGGTCGTCCGGTGGGTTTGAGCGGGGGTGGCAGGACCGCCGCGACCGCGTCCGGATCGCTCTCCCAGACGGCCACCACACCGGTGGACCAGATGTCGGGGAGCTTGGCGCTCGCGGTGCGCGCGGCGGCGATCTCCGCCTCGGTCCGTGCGCCGTACCTCACTCGTGCCATGTCCGTACCGCCCTTCGTAGGCGCTACCTGCTGGGGCGCGGAGCACGCTTGCAGGACACCGTCGAAAGGTCCATAGCCATGCGTCGGCCATGCGCCCGGAGGCGTGCGCCGGGCCGAACCAACCGGTGACCCGCGCCACAAAAGACACCCCCGCCACGAGCTGACCGCGTCAACTCCGGGGAACCGGACCGCCCGTCGGTTCCGGGAAGGTGGGGGCCGGACTGTCAGTCAGGGCCCGTATCCTCAATGACCATGCTCGAAGACCTGACGACCGCAGCGTCCCCAGCCCCCTGGCCGGCCGCGTATCCGCAGGGGTACGCGGTCGTCGACGTGGAGACCACCGGCCTTGCCCGCGACGACCGGATAATCTCGGCCGCCGTCTACCGGCTGGACGCGCGCGGCGAGGTCGAGGACCACTGGTACACGATGGTCAACCCGGAGCGGGACCCGGGCCCGGTCTGGATCCACGGTCTGACGACCGAGGTGCTCGAAGGCGCCCCGCTCTTCCAGGACATCGCCGAGGAGTTCGCCGACCGGCTCGCCGACCGGGTGCTCGTGGCGCACAACGCGGTCTTCGACTGGTCGATGATCGCGCGGGAGTACGCGCGTGCGGAGCGTGAGGCGCCGGTGCGTCAGCGGCTGTGCACCATCGCGCTCTCCAAGGAGCTGGGCCTGCCGCTGCCCAACCACAAGCTGGAGTCGCTGGCCGCGCACTTCGGCGTCGTACAGCAGCGGGCGCACCACGCGCTGGACGACGCGCGCGTGCTGGCCGAGGCGTTCCGGCCGAGCCTGCGGGCCGCCGCGCGGGACGGGATCCGGCTGCCGCTCCTGGAGTGCCGGCCGCTCAAGGAGTGGTCCGAGAGTACCGCGGCACCGCGGATCGGACGGCAGTCCGGTGGCTATTCGTCCGGCGGCTACCCGTCCGGGAGTTGGCGGCCCTCACGCAAACGCCCCGCATGCCCCTATCCCAACCCGGGTCGCTACGAAGCGGGCAAACCACTCAAGCAGGGTATGCGGGTCGCGTTCTCCGGGGACACGTCCGTCGACCGTGAGCTGCTGGAGGACCGTGCCGTCGAGGCCGGTCTGCATGTCGCGACGAGCCTTTCCCGGCTGACCAGCCTGCTCGTCACCAACGATCCGGACTCCAGTACGTCCAAGGTGGTCAAGGCCAAACAGTTCGGGACACCGGTGATCGACGAGGCGGCGTTCGGCCAGTTGCTGCGGGACGTGGCACCGGCCACGGAAAAGTGACCCCGGGAGGCTGAAGAGGGGCCGGGGTCACTGACGGACGTACGGGTGATTGCCGGGCGACTCGCCCGGCGCCCGCTCGCCCGCGCCGCGTCGGCCCCTCACCCTGTGGCGCATGGCGAGATGCGAAGTGTGCGGCAACGACTACGGCATGACCTTCGAGGTGCACGCGCAGGGCGCGGTGCACGTCTTCGACTGCTTCTCCTGCGCGATCCACCGGATGGCCCCCATCTGCGAGCACTGTCGCGTGCAGATCATCGGCCAGGGCGTCGAGGTCGAGGGCCACTGGTTCTGCGGCGCGCACTGCGCCCGCGCGGAGGGCAAGGTGGGCATCATCGACAAGGTCTGAGAGCCGACCGGAACGGTCCGAGAGCACACGTCGCCGTCCCGGCGACGCGCACCCCCGTGAACACACCCCACGACCGAGTTGTACGGTCGTGGGGTGTACCGCTTCCTGTTGTCCCGGCAGTGGGTGATTCTCACCCTCGTGGCCCTCCTGCTCATCCCCACGATGATCAAGCTGGGCTTCTGGCAGCTGCACCGCCATGAGCACAAGGTCGCGCTGAACAAGGTGATCTCGCAGTCGCTGACGGCCACGCCGGTGCCCGCCGAGTCGGTCACCGCGCCGGGGCAGCACGTCAAGCACGCGGACCTGTACCGCCGGGTGACCGCGAAGGGCACCTTCGACACCGCGCACGAGGTCGTCGTGCGGCGCCGCACCAACGCCGACGGCGAGGTCGGCTACCACGTCCTGACCCCCTTCGACCTGGACGACGGCCGGGTGCTCCTCGTCAACCGGGGCTGGATCGACTCGAACGGCTCACAGACCGCGTTCCCGAAGATCCCGGCGCCCGCGCAGGGCGAGATCACCGTCACCGGGCGGCTGATGCCCGACGAGACGACCGGCGACAGCGGCATCAAGAACATCCAGGGCCTGCCCGACCGCCAGGTCATGCTGATCAACAGCGAGCAGCAGGCCAAGAGCCTCGGCAAGCAGGTCCTCGGCGGGTACATCGAGCAGACGGCGCCCGCGCCCAAGGGCGACTCCCCCGAACTGATCCCCGACCCCGAGCACAACGACATCGGTCCGCACATGGCGTACGCGATCCAGTGGTGGCTCTTCTCCGCGGGCGTGCCCGTGGGCTGGCTGATCCTGGTCCGCCGGGAGCGCCGCGACCGGGCCGAGGCCGCCGCCTCCACGACCACGCCGGAAGCGGCCACGGTGGCCGCCTGACCGCTGGCCCGCCACGCCCGTACCTCCTCGACCGATGTCACCCGGTCGGCCCCCGACCCGATTGGCCCCGGCCTTCGCCGGGAACTCGCCCCACGTGCACCCACGTATCGAGGACTACGCGCTCATCGGGGACGAACAGACCGCCGCGCTGGTGGGCCGGGACGGCTCCGTCGACTGGCTCTGTCTGCCACGGTTCGACTCGGCCGCCTGCTTCGCCGCGATCCTCGGCGACGAGAACCACGGCCGCTGGCGGATTTCACCCAAGGGGACGGGCCCCTGCACCCGGCGGGCGTACCGGCGGGACACGCTGGTGCTCGACTCCGAATGGGAGACGGACGAGGGCGCGGTCCGCGTGACCGACTTCATGCCACAGCGCGAGCACGCCCCCGATCTCATCCGCGTCGTCGAAGGGCTCAGCGGCCGGGTGACGGTGCACAGCACACTGCAACTGCGCTTCGACTACGGCTCCGTCGTGCCGTGGGTGCGCAGGGTGGACGGCCAGCGGGTGGCGGTCGCGGGCCCGGACTCGGTGTGGCTGCGCAGCGAACCCGAGGTGCGCACCTGGGGCAAGGACTTCCGTACGCACTCGGAGTTCACCGTGGAGGCGGGCGAGAAGGTCGCCTTCGTCCTGACCTGGCATCCCTCGCACCGGTCGCGCCCGCCGCTCGTAGACCCGTACGAGGCACTGCGCTCCAGCGTCGAGGACTGGCAGGCGTGGGCGGCCCGCTGCCGTTACGACGGTCCGCACCGGGACGCCGTCATGCGCTCCCTGATCACCCTGAAGGCCCTCACCTTCGCCCCGACCGGCGGCATCGTCGCCGCCCCCACCACCTCGCTCCCGGAGGAACTCGGCGGCGTGCGCAACTGGGACTACCGCTACTGCTGGCTGCGCGACTCGACCCTCACCCTGGGCGCGCTCCTGTCGGCGGGGTACCACGAGGAGGCCGAGGCCTGGCGCAACTGGCTGCTGCGGGCGGTCGCGGGCGACCCCGCGGACCTGCAGATCATGTACGGCCTCTCCGGTGAGCGCCGGCTGCCCGAGTTCGAGCTGCCGTGGCTGCCCGGCTTCGCGGGCTCGTACCCGGTCCGGATCGGCAACGAGGCCGTGAAGCAGCTCCAACTGGACGTGTACGGCGAGGTCATCGACTCGCTCACGCTGGCCCAGCGCTCGGGTCTGCCGTCCAAACCGCACATGTGGCGCCTGCTGTGCGCCCTGATGGAGTTCCTGCGGACCACCTGGCGGCAGCCGGATGAGGGGATCTGGGAGGTGCGCGGCCCGCGCCGGCACTTCGTGTACTCGAAGGTGATGGCGTGGGTGGCCGCCGACCGCGCCGTCCAGGCACTGGAGAGCGACCCGGCGCTCACCGGCGACCTGGAGGGCTGGCGCATGATGCGCGAAGAGGTCCACAAGGAGGTGTGCGAGCACGGCTTCGACACCGAGCGGAACACCTTCACGCAGTCCTACGGGTCACGCGCACTGGACGCCTCACTGCTGCTCATCCCCCGCGTCGGTTTCCTGCCGCCCGACGATCCCAGGGTCGTCGGCACCATCGACGCGGTGCGCGCCGAGCTCGAACGCGACGGCTTCCTGCTGCGCCGCTACAGCGACGAGAGCGCCGGCGTCGACGTCGACGGGCTGCCGGGCGGCGAGGGCACCTTCCTCGTCTGCTCGTTCTGGCTCGCGGACGCGCTGCACATGACGGGCCGTACGAAGGAGGCCCGCGACCTGTTCGAACGGCTGATCGGCCTGGCCAACGACGTGGGGCTGCTGTCCGAGGAGTACGACCCCGTCGCGCGCCGCCAGCTCGGCAACTTCCCGCAGGCGTTCAGCCACCTCGGCCTGGTGGGGTCCGCCTTCAACCTGTTCGGTGATGCGCATCCGGCAGGAGCCGAGAAGACCGGATAGGGGAGGATGGGGGCCATGGATCTTGGACTGAAGGACCGTGTGTACGTCGTCACGGGAGCCACCCGTGGCCTGGGCAACGCCACCGCGCGCGAGCTCACCGCCGACGGCGCGAAGGTGATCGTCACAGGGCGCGACGAGAAGACCGCCGCCGACGCGGCGTCCGCGCTCGGCCCGAACGCGGTCGGGGTGGCCGCCGACAACGCCGACCCGGGGACCCCGGAACGGCTGATCGCGTCGGCCCGCGAGCACTTCGGCGCTTTCGACGGCATCCTGATCAGCGTCGGCGGCCCGCCGCCCGGCTTCGTCGCGGACAACACGGACGAACAGTGGACGGCCGCCTTCGAGTCCGTCTTCCTGGGCGCGGTCCGGCTGGCCCGCGCGGCCGCCGCGGAGCTCGGCGAGGGCGGCGTCATCGGCTTCGTGCTCTCCGGCTCGGTGTACGAGCCGATCCCGGGCCTGACCATCTCCAACGGTCTGCGCCCCGGTCTCGCGGGCTTCGCCAAGTCCCTCGCCGACGAGCTGGGCCCGCGCGGCATCCGCGTCGTGGGGCTGCTCCCGGCCCGCATCGACACGGACCGCCTGCGCGAGCTCGACGGTCTCTCCGCCGACCCGGAGGCCACCCGTGCGGCCAACGAGTCGCGGATTCCGCTGCGCCGCTACGGCACCCCGGACGAGTTCGGCCGCACGGCGGCGTTCCTGCTCTCGCCCGCCGCGTCGTATCTGACGGGCATCATGGTGCCGGTGGACGGCGGCGTGCGGAGCGGGTTCTGAGCCCGGTCGGGCGCATGGGGGACTAACTCACCCTTTCGGCCCGGTGCTTGACCCCGCGGAGGCGAACCTCCGCGGGGAGCGCGGCGAGGCCCGCGGAGTCCCGGGCGTGCGCCAGGGCCTCCGTCGTCAGCAGGTGCAGCGCGTGCCCGGGGTCGACATGCGGTTCCAGCAGGAGCTGGACCCGGGTCCCGGGAGCGCCGCGTCGCCCGGTCAGCTGGACGTGGGCCCGTTCGACACCGTCCAACCGACCCGCCTCGCCGGCCAGTACGCCCTCCAGGGCCCGCCCGCGCAGCAGCGCCCCCTCGCCGTCGCCGGTGTCGACGAGCACCTCCGCGAGCCGGCGGCGCCGCAGTACGGCCGACAGCCACCACAGGCTGAGCAGGACGACGACCGCGAGAACGGCGATGACGGTCGGCCACCACCAGCCCTGGTCCCGCCACCGGGTCCGTTCGGCGGCGCTCAGCAGCACGTCGTGCCGCCCGTCGTGAATCCACCAGGAGGGCGGCCGAAGGCCCAGTCCGACGGCGAGCACGGAGCCGCCGAGGACCAGCAGCGCGAGCCCGACGATTGCCAGCAGGACACGGTTGACGATCCTGAGCACCGCCCTCACCCCTTCCGGCCGGGGCGCGCGACATGCACCGACAGGGCGGGCGGCCGGACCAGCCCGAGTCCCCGGATGCCGTCGGCGAGTGTGGCGTCCAGGTCGGCCCGTACGTCGTCGAGTGCGCGGAAGTGCGAGACCGCCCGCACGTCGACCTTCCCGCGCCCCATCCGTACCCGGACCGACCGCACCCCGGAGACCTCCATGGCCCGGTCGCGCAGTGCCGTCGCGGCGGCGTCCCGGTCCAGCCCGGCCCGTACGTCGAAATGGGTGCGCCGCATCGGCAGGACGTCGCGCAGCCCCGGCGTCAGGGCGAGGACGATCAGGCAGAGTCCGAGGGCCGCGGCGAGGCAGGCGCCGACGAGCACCCAGGTGTCGTCGAGGGGCCGTTCGGCGAGCTGCCGGGCGAGGGACCTGCGCCAGTGCGAGGCGGGCCGGTGGGCACGTACGGCCGCGACGTCGTACAGCAGGACGCCCGCACCGACCAGGACCAGCAGCGCGACGATCCCCGCGGGGACGCGGCGCGCCGACCAGAACCGGCCCTGCCCGCCGTTCGCGTCGTCGACGGCGGGCGGCGGGTCGTAGTCGGCCGCGGAGGCGGACTGGCCGAGTTCGTCCTCGGCCGGCGGGCCCGCGTCCGTCTTCTCCAGGACGGGCATGCGTCGGGTGGTGTTCTCGGAGCCCTGAGGCTCGCTCATCGCGTCCTCCCCTGTGCCGCGGCGGCTGCCGGTACCAGGTGCAGCCGCTCGACCTGGACCGTCACCTCCGGCACTTCCATCCCCGTCAACGCGTCTACCCGCTCGGCGACATGTCGACGCACCGCGTTGCAGTGGCCGCCGATGTCGCAGGGGTAGCCGAGTTCGAGGTGGACGCGGACGCGGGCGGCTTCGTGGTGCACGACGACCGTCGCGTGCGGAGGTACGGCGTCCGGGGGCAGCGGTTCCAGGGCCTCGCGGGCGGCCTGCGCGGCGATCTTCGCCACGACCCGGTCGGCGATCCGGGTCGCGCCGCGCTCGGCCGCCTCGACGGCTGCCGGGGGCCGTCGGGTGTCACCGAGCGGGCCGGTCACGGGCGTCACCGCCGCCGGTCGTCACGCGGACGGAAGAAGTCACCGAGGTCCAGGTCCCCTTCGAGGAACCGTCCGACGACGAACCCGACGGCGCCCAGGGCGGCCACGAGCAGAAAGGCCCCGAAGCCCCCGAAGTAGCCGGCGAAGCCCAGCGCCATTCCGGCGATCATGCCGATCACGGCCAAGCTCATGTCTGCGCTCCTCAGCGGTTCGACGGCCGGGATGTCGTGGGCCGTTGCGCGGCCGGGCCGGTCACTGGAGCCGCGCCTCCGGCTCCTCATCTTCTTCCTCGGGAAGCTTCACATCACTCACCGCGATGTTGACCTCGACGACCTCGAGTCCCGTCATGCGCTCCACGGCCGCGATGACGTTCTCGCGCACGGCGCGGGCGACGTCCCCGATCGACACGCCGTACTCGACGACGATCTCCAGGTCGAGGGCGGTCTGGAGCTCACCGACCTCGGCCTTGACGCCTCGCGAGACGGATTTCGACCCCCCGGGCACCCGGTCGCGCACGGCGCCGAAGGTCCGGCTCAGCCCACTGCCCATCGCATGGACACCGAGCACGTCCCGGGCGGCGAGCCCGGCGATCTTCTCCACGACACCGTCGGCGATCGTGGTCCGCCCCCGCGTGGCGGGATCACCGCCGCCGCGCTTGGTGACCCCGGGCTTGCGGCTCTGCAGGGCTTCCTTCTCACTTCCGGGGCTGTCCGTCCGGTTCTGCTCCGTCATGTCGGTCATCGCCGTACGTCCCTTTCGGTCGTCCTCTTTGCCCACAGTAGGTCCGGTTGCGGGCTCGCGCGCCAGGGATGCGGCAGGCTGGAGCAATGACCTCGGATCGTTGGACGCAGGCCGTACAGCGGCAGCTCGGGCTCGGACGCCTGCTGCCGCTCGGACATCCGCGCGACGGCGCGTGGATCGCCGAGGAGGCGGCCGGCGCGTGCCTGCGGCGCGAGGCGGCCGGCGTGCCCGGCGTCCGCCTCGGCACGCTCCGGATCGCCCTCGCGGATCCGGACCTGGTCTACGACCCCGTCGTACCGCCGCCGCCCAGCGCGCTGCCGCCCGGTCCCCTGCGTATCGTCGCGGAGTTCACGGCCGAGGCGGACCCGGCGGCCCCCGGGGCGGAGCCGCTTCCCACGACCGCGGCCCGCCTGCGCGTGACCCTGGCCGAGGCGGCCGAACCCCTCGGCCTGACGGTCACGGAGGTCGACCTGAAGGTGATGCAACTGGGGGATGTCTCGGCGCCGCCGGCCGCGGTACGCCACACCGCCCCGCGTCCGGCCGCCGTACCGACGACCCCCGACGAGGCCCGGGCGGCCACCGCCGCCCTGTCCGTGCCGGGGGTACTTCACCTGACGGACGTCCTGGGCCATCCGGTGCACATCGAGAACGTCCCCGGCGAGGACCCCGCACTCGCCCGCCGCCACGTCCTCGTCGAACTGGCGGTCGCCGCAACGGGGCGAACGGTGGACGTGGCAAGAGCCGTCAGAACAGCGGTCGCGGACGCCCTCCCGGACACCCCGTCAGTGACGGCACTGGTGACGTCCGTCGAGTAGCCGGAAAGACGGCCTCACTCCCCCAGACCGGCAAGGTCCCGCAGCCGCCGAGCCTGGGCCGCCCGCTCGGCAACCCGCTGCTCCTCGTACGTCCGCTCCTGCGCCCCCCGCAGCAACGCCTTGGTCTCGACGACCGCGTCCCGAGGCGCGGCCAACACCGCACCGGCGAGGTCCCGCACGGCATCCTCGAGCTGGCCGACGGGCACCGCGAGATTGGCGAGCCCCGTGCGCTCGGCCTCGTCGGCCGACACAAAGCGACCCGTGGCGCAGATCTCCAGCGCACGGGCGTAGCCGACCAGGCTCACCAGCGGATGCGTTCCCGTGAGATCGGGAACGAGTCCGAGGCTGGTCTCGCGCATGGCGAACTGCACGTCGTCCGCGACGACGCGCAGGTCACAGGCGAGCGCCAGCTGGAAACCCGCACCGATGGCGTGCCCCTGCACAGCGGCGATGGACACGACGTCGCTGCGCCGCCACCAGGTGAACGCCTCCTGGTACTCGGCGATGGTCGCGTCGAGCTCGGCGTCGGCCCCGCGCGCGAGGTCGATGAACGACGGCTCTCCGTCGAACCCCTCGGGCGTGAACGCCTGCCGGTCGAGCCCAGCCGAGAACGACTGGCCCTCGGCTCGCAACACGACCACACGGACAGTGCCCGGCAGCGACCGGCCGGCCTCCGTCAACGCCCGCCACAGAGCGGGACTTTGGGCGTTGCGCTTGGCCGGATTGGTCAGCGTCACCGTGGCGATCGCGTCGTCGACGCTGAGCCGTACGCCGTCCTTGTCGAGTACGGGGTCAAGATCGTTGTCGAGCGAAGCCATGGGCTGCCTCCGATGGGTGCGGTCGGATCAGACGCGTACCTCGTGAGGACACGAGGAACACACCTAAGTGACTGCACAGTAACCACCCGGTCGATCACCCGACCGACCGGGTGGTCACCACCGAAGCCGATGGGGACGCCCGGCCTCAGGCCGAGGCGGCCTTCTTGCCCCGCGTCGCTCCGCCACGCCCTCGCAGCGTGACACCCGACTCGCTGAGCATCCGGTGCACGAAGCCATACGAACGGCCGGTTTCTTCGGCCAGCGCTCGAATGCTCGCACCGGAGTCGTACTTCTTCTTCAGGTCTGCCGCGAGCTTGTCGCGCGCGGCGCCGGTTACCCGGCTGCCCTTCTTCAGAGTCTCGGCCACCCGTGCCTCCTCATGGGAAGTGCGCTCTGGACTTCTCATGATCACCCCTCAAGGGCTTCATGGCCACCCATTCGGCAAGGTCCGTAAGACACGGTTTTGACGACAGGAGCCCGTCCTCACAAGTGGAATCCCAGGGTCCGCACTGCTCCGTCCGTACGACCGAACGGGTTCTTCCGTGAAGTGCCAGGTCAGCGACGCAAGACGGCCGAGCCCTTGGGAACGAAGGACTCGGCCGCGAAATGAATGTAGGACACACCTCGGTACGAGGAGATCTCACACAGATGATGGATCACGGATCGGCCGAATGATCCATACGCAGTGGATCAGTCATTCGATCACGTCGTGCTGACGGCAGCCCCGGGGCTGCCCTGGAGGCCGTACGAGGGCTCAGGCGAGGGCCACCAGGTCCGCGTAGTCGGAGCCCCACAGGTCCTCGACACCGTCCGGCAGCAGAATGATCCGCTCGGGCTGGAGCGCCTCGACGGCGCCCTCGTCGTGGGTGACGAGGACGACGGCGCCCTTGTAGGTGCGCAGCGCGCCGAGGATCTCCTCGCGGCTGGCCGGGTCCAGGTTGTTCGTCGGCTCGTCGAGGAGGAGGACGTTCGCGGAGGAGACCACGAGGGTCGCCAGCGCGAGACGGGTCTTCTCACCGCCGGAGAGAACCCCGGCCGGCTTGTCGACGTCGTCGCCGGAGAACAGGAACGAGCCGAGCGTCTTGCGGACCTCGACCAGGTCCAGGTCGGGGTTGGCGGAGCGCATGTTCTCCAGGACCGTGCGCTCGGGGTCCAGGGTCTCGTGCTCCTGCGCGTAGTAGCCGAGCTTGAGGCCGTGGCCCTCCACAACCCCGCCGGTGTCGGGCGTCTCGACGCCACCGAGCAGCCTGAGGAGGGTCGTCTTTCCCGCACCGTTCAGTCCGAGGATGACGACGCGCGAGCCCTTGTCGATGGCCAGGTCGACGTCGGTGAAGATCTCCAGGGAGCCGTACGACTTCGACAGGCCCTCGGCCATGAGCGGGGTCTTGCCGCAGGGCGCGGGCTCCGGGAAGCGCAGCTTGGCGACCTTGTCGGAGACCCGTACCGCGTCGAGCCCGGCGAGCAGCCGGTCGGCACGCTTGGCCATGTTCTGCGCGGCGACGGTCTTGGTGGCCTTGGCACGCATCTTGTCGGCCTGCGAATGCAGGGCGGCGGCCTTCTTCTCGGCGTTCTGCCGCTCGCGCTTGCGGCGCTTCTCGTCGGCCTCGCGCTGCTGCTGGTAGAGCTTCCAGCCCATGTTGTAGACATCGATCTGGGCGCGGTTGGCGTCCAGGTAGAAGACCTTGTTGACGACCGTCTCGACGAGGTCGACGTCGTGGGAGATCACGATGAAGCCGCCGCGGTAGGTCTTCAGGTAGTCGCGCAGCCAGACGATCGAGTCGGCGTCGAGGTGGTTGGTCGGCTCGTCGAGCAGGAGCGTGTCCGCGTCCGAGAAGAGGATGCGGGCCAGCTCGATTCGGCGGCGCTGACCGCCGGAAAGGGTGTGCAGGGGCTGGCCGAGCACACGGTCGGGCAGGTTGAGCGCGGCGGCGATGGTGGCGGCCTCGGCCTCGGCGGCGTATCCGCCCTTGGTGAGGAACTCCGTCTCCTGGCGCTCGTACTGCCGCATCGCCTTCTCACGCGTCGCGCCCGAGCCGTTGGCGATGCGCTGTTCGTTCTCCCGCATCTTGCGGATCAGGGTGTCCAGGCCGCGCGCGGAGAGGATGCGGTCGCTGGCGAGGACGTCGAGGTCACCGGTGCGGGGGTCCTGGGGCAGATAGCCGACCTCGCCGGAGCGGGCGACGGTGCCGGAGGCGGGGATGCCCTCGCCGGCCAGGACCTTGGTCAGGGTCGTCTTGCCCGCGCCGTTGCGGCCGACCAGGCCGATGCGGTCGCCCTTGGTGATGCGGAAGGTGGCGGACTCGATGAGGATGCGGGCGCCGGCGCGCAGCTCGATACCGGAGGCGGAGATCACGGACAGACTCCAGGGCAGGGTCGTTGGCGGGGTGGACGGCTGAGGACGTTCCCGCCGTCTAATGCGCGAGGAGAATGGCCATGGGCCAAGTCTAACGGGGCCGTGCAACCACTTTCCCTGGGTGAGTGTGTTCGGCACTGTGACGCTCGCCCTGCCACGCGTTGCCCAGCGGCGTGCGGTGCGGGGTGATTCTGCCCAGGTCGTCGACGGCGACGAGCTCGGTGGTCCAGCTGTCGCCGGTGGCGCAGGGCTGGGCGATCAGGAGCGCCTCGGCGTGACGCAGCGCACGTTCGGGGGCGAAGGAGCAGCCGTACCGGGCGGGCAGGGTCCAGCGCAGGTCGCCGTCGGCGATGCGGTAGGCGGCGACGCGCCGCGGGGTGATGACGGCGAGCATGCGGGCGCCCAGGGGCCGCAGCACTCCACTCGCCCCGTGGTCCGCGAGCCACCCGGCGGCTCCGGGAAGGGCCCGGTGCCAGCGCACGGCGCTGCCGTCGCCGCGCGCGGTGTCGGTGACCAGTCCGTCGTCCCACAGCGCGATCGCGTGCCCGCGCGCGGGGAGCACCGCCACCGGACGGCGGCCCTCGCGCGCGTAGGTCCACCGGGGGTGGCCGGTCGTCCCGTCGTAGGCCTCGACGGCGGCCTTCGTGGTGCGCAACGGGGGCTGTCGTGTGCCGTGCCCGTGCGCCAGGCGCGTGTGGGCGGTGAGGCGGTCTCCGTAGGGCGCGGGACGCGCCTCGTGGGCCGCGGTGAGCAGCAGGGCGACGGCGACGGGGAGCAGGGCGCGGGCGGCGCGGCGGCGGGCGGCGGCGGGAAGGAGCCGGGGGGCCGGGAGGTCCGTGGTCGCCGGGGCGGGCCGCTGTGCCTCCGCCGCCTCGACCGGCACAGCGATCACCTCGCTCCCCCCTCGGCCCCGCTCGCCGCTCCTAGGATCTGTCCGGCCGTTCAGGCGCATGGATCAGGCGCATGGATCAGGCGCATGGATCAGGCGCATGGATCAGGCGCATGGATCAGGCGGAGAGCGTAGGCGCGGGCGGCGGGAACGCCCGTCGGGACACGGCGGGCGGCGGGGCGTGTCGCCCGTTCGGCCCTCCGCCCGGCGCCGGACCCGTGCGGGCGTACGAGGATGGCGCCACGGAGCGACGTACGCCGAGGTGCGAAGCCGTACGCAGAGGGTGGTGTGCCCATGCAGTTCGACGACGACGCCGACCTGGACACCTCCGACGTGCAGGATGTGCGCGGCAGTCGGATCCCTGGTGGCAGGGCGACCGTCGGGGGTGGCATCGCCGGTCTGATCGCTCTGATCCTCGGGCTGTTCTTCGGAGTCGGGCCCGATCAGCTCGGGCTGTCCTCCGGCAACGACCAGCCCGCGGTGACCACTTCCTCGCTCGACCAGATCAAGCAGACCTGCCGCACGGGGCGGGACGCGAACGCCAAGGAGGACTGCCGGATGGTGGCGGTGGTCAACAGCGTTCAGGACTTCTGGGCGCAGGAGTTCGCACGGCGCGGCGGTACGTACACGCGCTCGCCGACCGTCTTCTTCAGCGGGCGGGTGAACACCGCTTGCGGCACCGCGACCTCGGCGGTCGGGCCCTTCTACTGTCCCGGTGACCGCAAGGTGTATCTGGACCTGGGCTTCTTCGACGACCTGCGGACCAAGTTCGGCTCCAGCGGCGGGCCGTTCGCGCAGGCCTACGTGGTGGCGCACGAGTACGGGCACCATGTGCAGGACCTGATGGGGACGCTGGGCAGGGCGCAGAGCGGTGTCGCGGGCGCGAACAGCAATTCGGTGAAGGTGGAGTTGCAGGCGGACTGCTATGCCGGGGTGTGGGCTCACCACGCGACGACGACGAAGGACCCGTCGACGGGCAGGCCGTTGATCACGAACCTCACTCCCGCCGACATCCGGGACGGACTGGACGCGGCGGCCGCCGTCGGCGACGACCGGATCCAGCAGGAGTTCCAGGGCCGGGTGACCCCGGAGACGTGGACGCACGGCTCGTCCGCGCAGCGGCAGCAGTGGTTCTACCAGGGCTATCGCACCGGCGACATGGCGCAGTGCAACACCTTCCGCTGAGACCCCGGACGCGGCGGAGGGCAGAGCGCGGACGCGGCGCGTTGCGGGCGGCTTCCGCTCTCCGGGGCGTTGTCAGTGGCCGGTGCAAGACTGGGCAGCGGGTGACATTCCGGCCCAGCAGGACGAGTTCCGGTGGGAGTGATCGGCATGACAGGTACGGACGGCGGGCGCCCGAGCATCTACCCCACACTGCTGTACGCGGACGCGAAAGCGGCGATCAGGCAGCTGACGGAGGCCTTCGGTTTCTCGGAGGCCTCGGTGTACGAGAGTGAGGACGGCACGGTGATGCACGCCGAGCTGGTCCAGGGCAACGGCGCGGTGATGCTCGGCTCCAAGGGCCGCGGTGGCGTCTTCGACGGCGCGATGAAGGACGCGGGCCCCGCGGGGGTGTACGTGGTCGTGGACGACGTCGACGCGCACCACCAGCGCGCCGTGGACCACGGCGCGGAGATCGTCATGCCCCCGACCGACCAGGACTACGGCTCGCGGGACTACATGGCCCGCGACACCGAGGGCAACATCTGGAGCTTCGGCACGTACGCCCCGGAGATACGGGACTGACCCGGGAGCGCGGGGCCGATCCGAAGGACAGCTTCTAGTGCCGCGGCAGGCAACGTTTACGGGGCGAACGTTGCCTGTTGCGGCACTAGCTGCCTCCGGTGTGGACCTGGAAGGCGGCGCGGCGTACGGCCTTGGCGAGGGCCGGGTCCGGGTGGGCGGCGGCGAGCGCGACCAGGACCTGGACGGTGCGGGGATGGCCGACGGCGCGCACCTCGTCGAGCAGCGCGGGCACGGTGGGCTGCACCGCCGACTCCAGATGGCGCACGAGGAGCGGCGCCTCACCGTGGTCGGCGACGGCGGCGGCGGTGTCGACCCAGAGCCAGGTGGACTCTTCGCGGGTGAGGACCTCGTGGGCGTCCTCCGGGTCGTGGCCGTCGTGCTCGGCGAGCCACAGCAGGGCGTAGGGGCGCAGCCAGGACTCGTCGGCCACGGCGCGTACGTCGGGCTCGGCGGGGGCGCCGACCACGCGCAGCGCCTCGAAGGCGAGGCCGCGGGTGAGGGCGTCCTCGCCGCGGGCGGCTTCGAGGAGTTCGGTGACGGCGCTGCCGACGGGGCGCGCGGCGAGCCAGGCGCGGTACTCGGCGCGGGCCGCGTTCGGGCGCAGCTGGGCGCAGCCGCGGAGCATGTCCGAGGCGGGCTGTTCGATGTTCCCGGCGGGGCTCTGCGCGGCGACGCAGATCTGCTCCAGCTTGACCCAGACCGCCCAGCTGCCGAGCGGGGTGAGCGTGGCCTGCCCGGCGGCGCAGGTGAGCGCGCCGACGGAGGCGAGCGCGTGCAGGGCCCAGTCGAGGAGGGGCGCGAGGGGGGCGTCCGCGATCTCGGCGGCCTCCGGGGCGGGCTCCGGCTGGGGGCCGTAGGGGATTTCGCAGCGCTCGGTGCGCAGTTCGGTGACGCGCTGTTCGAGGAGGTCGAGGAGCTGCTCCATGGGGACGGGCCCGGCGGAGAGCTGGAGGAAGGAGAGCACCTGGGGCATCGCGGAGACGACCTCGGCGACGGCGGACGCCTCGCGGTCGGCCGGCTCGGGGTGGGCGAGCGACCAGGCGTCGAAGAGGGCGACCCAGCCGCGCAGGACGGCGCTGTCGTCGCGGTTCCAGGCGCGCAGTCGCCAGCCGGGGCGGGCGATGTCGCCGTGCACCTCGACGAGGCCGGCGAGGCGTGCGGTGTCCCAGTCCGCGCGGACCTGAGCCGGGGTCAGGCCCAACTCCTCGGCGGCCCGTTCGGCGGTCGCGTCGGCGAGGGTGCCCTTGCCGTCGGGGGTCGCGCCGTCGCTCCCCGGGCCGAGCGAGGCGTCGGCCCAGCGGGCGACACGGGCCGCCGCGGCGAGGCGGGTGCGGGCCATGCGGGCCAGTTCCGCGGGCGGCGGGGTGCCCTCGGGGGGCCGGGGTGCGGGTCGGCGCGAGCTGCGCTGGGTCACCGCTCGGGGGGCGGAAGCCAGGGGGCGCGAGCGGACGAGTCGGAGCCTGGAGTCGCGCGGGTTACGGGACGTCACGGGTGCAGTCTTCCGGTTGACGGTCCGAAAACCCAAACGGAATGTCACAGCAGGCGACAGGGGTGGCCAATGGACGGGGTTCCGAGAGGGCTCGACACGTGTGCGCGAAGCCTCGCACGAGTTGACCGGGGCCCAACCGGAAGGCTTGGGAGACGGCTCCGCCGGAGGGGCGTGCGGAATGGTTGTGCGGTCTCCGTGGGGTCTCTGCCCGGAGGCCCCTGCCCCGAGGTCTCTGCCCTGAGGGCATTGAGGTCGGGGTGGCTACATCAGGGGGGTGAGGAAGCGGCGCAGGGCCTCTTCGTAGTTGGGGGCGGCGTTCCACATGGCGCCGTGGGAGGCGTTCGGGACCGTGTGCAGGGTGACCAGGTCCGGGCGGCGCTCGGCGAGGCGGCGCGAGGGGCCCCAGGGGGCGATGGTGTCGTCCGGGCCGTGCACGATCAGGGTCGGGACCTTGAGCTGGTCGGGGTCGGCGGCCTCCCGGATCCGGTCGCCGTGCAGACCGGTGCGGCCCTGCGCGGCACGGACCGCGAGGGGCAGCAGGACGCTGGGCGTGTGGCGGGCCGAGGCGAGGGCGCGCAGCGTGGCTCCCCAGTCGAGGACGGGGGAGTCCAGGATCAGCCCGGAGATCCGCTCGCGCAGGGCGGAGTGCGCGGCGGTGCGCAGGGCCATGGTGGCGCCGATGGACCAGCCGTACAGGACGACCTGGTCGGCGCCGTAGCGGACGGCGTAGCGCACGGCGGCGTCCAGGTCGCGCCACTCGGTCTCGCCGAGGTGGCTGAGGCCGTCCGGGGAGCGGGGTGCGCCGAGGTCGCCGCGGTAGGCGAGGTCGAGCACGGGGAGCCGGTTGCGGTGCAGGAACTCCATCACGTTCATGGGGTGCTCGCGGGTGGTGCCGAGCCCGTGCACCGTGATCACCCAGGTGTTGCGGGTGCCGGGCACGAACCAGGCGGGCAGGGGGCCGAGCTCGCCGGGGACGTCCACGTCGGCGTGGTCGAGGCCGAGGGCGCTGCTGGGGTTGCCGATGTGCAGGTTGGGGGTGAGCCATGCCTTGTCACCGGGCTCCAGGGTGCCGTGGGTGACGCGTTCGAGGCGGCGTACGACCGTGTCGGCGGTGTGGGGTACGGAGTCCAGGACGGGACCGACGACCGCGTGGGAGCCGTCGCCCGTGAGGCCGTACCTTCCCGGGCGCAGGGAGGCCAGGTCGCGGGTGAGCGTGATCCGGTCCGCGGCCGTGGAGTGCACGGTGAGCCGGGGTTCGGTGGGCAGTGGCCTGCCGGGCGGCGCCTTCAGTGCGGCGTCGCTGGCGAACCGGCCCGCCGCCACGGAGGCTGCGCCCGCGGCCAGGGCTACGGAGACGGCCGCGGCCGTCGCTTTGACAGTACGCACGGGTTCAGTCTCCCGGCGCGGCCCCCGGTCGGCCAGCGGGAGCGGGCGGTGGACTCCCGCCCAGGGCCTGTCCGGCGGATCAGGGCGCAGGAAGCGACGGCGCCTCATGAGCACCGGTGAGCGGGGCTTGGCGTGCGGGCTCGTTCTCCGTGCGGGGCGCTCGCCGGCACCACCGGGTCGGTGCACCGCGCCGGCACCGGCGGGTCGGTGCACCGCGCCGGATCAGCGGGGACCGGCCGCGCCGCCCTGCCCGTACCGCCCCAGCCGCTCCCCCGCCTCGTCCACCTGTTCCGGCGAGAGCAGCGTCGGGGACAGGCCGGGAACGGACGACGCCAGAAGCCAGACGCGGGACATCCATTCCAGTTGTGCGGTGCGGTCGAACGCCTGGGACAGCGAGGCTCCGTAGGCGATGGTGCCGTGGTTCTGGAGGAGGCAGGCCGTGCGGTCGGTGAGGGCCTGAAGCATGTTCTCGGCCAACTCCGCAGTGCCGTAGGTCGCATAGGGGGCAACTCGGACCGGTCCGCCGAGAGCGCCCGCCATGTAGTGGATCAGGGGGAGCTGGGGGACGAGGGTCGAGACGGCCGTCGCGTGCGCGGCATGGGTGTGGACGACGGCCCGCGCGTCGGTGGCGCGGTAAATCGCGAGGTGCATCGGCAGTTCGCTGGTCGCGGCGAGCGAACCGAGGACCTGCCGGCCCTCGAGGTCCACACCGACGGCGTCTTCGGGCCTCAGCCGGTCGTAGGGCACTCCCGTCGGTGTGACCAGGACCGTGTCGCCGACCCGGACGGAGACGTTGCCCGACGTACCGACGACCAGACCGTCGGCCACCGTCCGGCGGGCCGTCACGACGAGCTCGTCCCACGCGGCCGCCACCTCCGGCTCGCGCGCGCCCGGCGCCCTCTCCCCCGCATCCCGCACTTCCCGTGCCTCCCGTGCGTCCCGCCGCTGCTCAGCCATGCGGCGATCCTGCCAGGCAGGGACGTCAACCCGCTGTCGGCGAGGGCACTTTAGGGCGGAAGACAAGCATCCGTAAGTGCACATAGCAGTACATATCACCCTCCTGGAGTGATTGGCTGGCGATCGACGGGCTTTCAACGATCTTCCAATAACCTCTGGGGGATTTGTCACGTACGTCGCCATTCCGGGGGGAAACATGGCTCGTGACCACAAACCACTCCTTCGTCGTGCCCGCGTCCTCGCGGCCGCGGCCGCCGTAACGGCGCTCACCGCCGCGGGGACCGCCTTCGCCGGGGCCCCGGTCGCCGCGGCGGCCAAACCCAAGGGCCACGACGTCTCCTCGCACCAGAAGAACGTCGACTGGCAGAGCGCGAAAGCGAAGGGCGCCCGGTTCGTCTACGTGAAGGCGACCGAGTCCCACACGTACCGCAATCCGTACTTCGGCCGGCAGTACGACGGGGCGCGCGACGCGGGGATCCTCCGCGGCGCCTACCACTTCGCGGTGCCGGACAAGTCGTCCGGCGCCACCCAGGCCGCGTACTTCGTGCGCAACGGCGGTGCCTGGCGTGCGGACGGCTGGACGCTGCCGCCAGCGCTCGACATGGAGTACAACCCGTACGACAAGAAGCACAAGTGCTACGGCCTGAGCAAGGCCAGGATCGTGAGCTGGATCCAGGCGTTCAGCGACGAACTCGAACGGGAGACCGGCCGCCGTCCGGTCATCTACACGACCACCCACTGGTGGAACACCTGCACCGGCGGCAGCGACGCCTTCGCCGCGACCCACGCCCTGTGGCTCGCCCGCTACGACTCCGCGGACACGGGCGCGTTGCCGGCCGGCTGGTCGACGTGGACGTTCTGGCAGTACGACAACAGCGGCACGCTCCCGGGTGACCAGAATCTCTTCAACGGATCCATGACCCGGCTCAAGCGGTTCGCCACGGGCTAGAAGCCCTCGAAGAACCCCCGGCGAAACCCGGGATTCCGCCTCCGTTCGAACATCGCGTCAGCGATCGGGCCGCCCCTCCCGCACACTGGTCAACACAAGCGGAGGGGCGGTCCACCGTTTGAGACACCCCAACGCCTGCCCCAGTTCATCTTCCGTTCACTCAGGTTGCCTACGGTCCACCTGCCACTGACGCCAAACAGAAGCCTGGGTAAATGGAACACATCACGCTCCTCCTCGGAATCGTGATCGTCACCGCTCTCGTGTTCGATTTCACGAACGGTTTCCACGACACTGCCAACGCGATGGCGACCACCATCTCGACCGGCGCTCTGAAGCCCAAGACGGCGGTGGCCATGTCCGCCGTGCTGAACCTCGTCGGCGCGTTCCTCTCCGTGGAGGTCGCCAAGACGATCTCCGGCGGGATCATCAACGAAGAGGGCATACGCGTCCAAGTGATCTTCGCGGCGCTCGTCGGCGCCATCCTCTGGAATCTGCTGACCTGGCTTCTGGGTCTGCCCTCCAGCTCCTCCCACGCACTGTTCGGCGGCCTGATCGGCGCCGCGGTCATGTCGGCCGGCTGGTCGTCGGTGAACGGCTCGACCGTCGTCACCAAGGTGCTGATCCCCGCGGTCGCCGCGCCCATCGTGGCCGGACTCGCCGCGATGCTGGCCACCCGGCTGACGTACCGGATCGGCAACCGCGCCGACGAGAAGGCGACCGCCAAGGGCTACCGCGCCGGCCAGATCGCCTCCGCCGGCCTGGTCTCCCTGGCGCACGGCACGAACGACGCCCAGAAGACGATGGGCATCATCACCCTGGCGCTGGTCACCGGCGGCGTCATCGCCCCGGGCTCGAACCCCCCGCTGTGGGTCATCGTCTCGGCCGGTACGGCCATCGCGCTCGGCACCTACCTGGGCGGCTGGCGCATCATCCGCACCCTGGGCAAGGGCCTCACGGACCTCGCGCCGCCACAGGGCTTCGCCGCCCAGACCAGCGCCGCGACGGCCATCCTGGCGTCCTCGCACATCGGCTTCTCCCTCTCCACCACCCAGGTCTGCTCCGGCGCCGTGATGGGCTCGGGCCTCGGCCGCAAGGGCGGCGTGGTCCGCTGGTCGACCGCGACCCGGATGTTCGTCGCCTGGGGCCTGACGCTGCCGGCCGCCGGTCTGGCCGGCGCCTCCGCCGAGTTCCTGACCAAGCAGGGCACGTGGGGCATCGTCCTCACCGGCGCGTTGCTTGTCGCCGGCGCCGGCACCATCTGGAAGCTCTCCCGCCGCCAGCCGGTCACCGTCGACAACGTCAACGACGTCGACGCCGAGCCCGCGGGCGTCATCACCACCGCGATCGCCGCCGTCGCCCCGCCGCCCGCGGGCCCCGTCACCGGCGACGTGCCCGGCGACCTGAAGACCACCATCCCGTCCCCGGACGCGGAGCCCACCCGCCCGGCCACGGTGTAAGGACAGAAACAGCATGCACATCGACTGGGCAGCCCTCGGCTCCGTCTTCGGAGTCAGCCTCGTGACCACCGTCGGCCTCGTCGGCCTCTTCACCCTCGGCATCGTCGGCCTCTCCAAGCGCGAGTCCGCGTCCGCCCAAGGCGGCTCCGCGACCCTCGCGGTCACCGGCGCGTACGTCTGCTTCGCGGCGTGCGCCGCGGCGGTGGCGTACGGCATCTTCCTGATCGTCGGCAAGTAACCCAAAACGGGCACCACTTCAGGTGGGGTGCGGGACGGATCACCGTCCCGCACCCCACCTGTATGTGGGCCTTCGCACACTCTCCCCGCGCAGGTCAACGGCAAGTTGACGGGTCTTCCAACCCGTGGTGGACTGCCGGAGCCAAGTACGGCGACAGAAGAGGAAGCCGGTGTGAATCCGGCGCGGTCCCGCCACTGTGACCGGGGAAGGAACTCCCCGGGAGCCAGGAACTCTCACCGCCGGTCTCGTCGAACCAGGGCGTGGACACCCTGAGTGAGGACATAACGCCATGCGCGGCTGCCCAAGTGCCCTGCGAGCGACGGTTCCACCCGACCTGACGGTCGGCTGACCCCGTGCGTGCCGATCGCGTCTTCGCGTACGGCGCCGCCGCCGGCCTCCTCGGTGACCTGCTGCTCGGCGATCCTCGCCGGGGGCATCCGGTCGCCGCGTTCGGGCGGAGCGCGGCAGCCGTGGAGCGGGTGCTGTGGCGGGACCACCGCGGGTGGGGCGCGCTGCACACCGCCGTGTGTGTGGGAGGTGCCGCCGGACTCGCCGCCGTCGCCTCCCGTGCCGTACGCCCCTCACGTGCCGCGTCCGTCGCGCTGACGGCCGCCGCCACCTGGGCCGTCGTCGGGGGCACCACGCTCGGGCGGGAGGCCCGGGCGATCGGTGACGCCCTCGCGGACGGGGAGATCGAGACGGCCCGGGAGCGGCTGCCGCATCTGTGCGGGCGCGATCCCCAGGCCCTCGGCGCCGACGGCGTCGCGCGCGCCGTCGTCGAGTCCGTCGCCGAGAACACCTCCGACGCCGTGGTGGGCGCCCTGGTGTGGGGGGCCGTGGGCGGAGTCCCGGGGCTCGTGGGCTTTCGGGCCGTCAACACCCTTGACGCCATGGTCGGTCACAGGTCGCCCAGGTACCGGCGGTACGGGTGGGCCTCGGCTCGGCTCGACGACATCGCCGGGTGGCCGGGGGCTCGTCTCACCGCCGTGCTCGCCGCCCTCGCGGGTGACAGTCCGCGCGGGGCCGTACGGGCCTGGCGCGCCGACGCCGTCAAGCATCCGAGCCCCAACGCCGGGCCCGTGGAGGCCTCGTTCGCGGGGGCCCTCGGGGTGCGCCTGGGCGGCACCCTCTCCTACGCCGGGCGCGTCGAGCACCGGCCCGAACTCAACGGCGCCGGGCGCGCCGTGCACGTCGACGACATCGAACGGGCCGTACGGCTGTCACGGCGTGTCGGCTGGCTCGCCCTCGGCGTGAGTGCCGGCGGCCGGCTGCTCGTACAGAGGCTTCTCAGGAAGGGGCGTACGTCATGAGCGGCGGGCTGCTCGTCGCCGGAACCACCTCCGACGCGGGCAAGAGCGTCGTGACCGCCGGGATCTGCCGGTGGCTGGTGCGCCACGGTGTGAAGGTCGCGCCCTTCAAGGCGCAGAACATGTCCCTGAACTCGTTCGTGACGCGCGAGGGCGCCGAGATCGGGCGCGCGCAGGCCATGCAGGCGCAGGCCGCCCGGGTGGAGCCGACCGCGCTCATGAACCCCGTGCTGCTCAAGCCGGGCAGCGACCGAAGCAGTCAGGTCGTCCTCATGGGCAGGCCCGTGGGCGAGATGACCGCACGCGGCTATCACGGCGGGCGGCAGCAGGCCCTCCTCACCACCGTGCTGGACTGCCTCGCCGAGTTGCGGGGCACGTATGACGCGGTGATCTGTGAGGGGGCCGGCAGTCCTGCCGAGATCAATCTGCGGCGGACCGACATCGTGAACATGGGGATCGCGCGCAATGCGCGGCTTCCCGTGCTCGTCGTCGGCGACATCGACCGCGGGGGTGTGTTCGCCTCGTTCTTCGGGACGGTCGCGCTGCTGTCGCGGGAGGACCAGGAGTTCGTCGCCGGGTTCCTCGTCAACAAGTTCAGGGGGGACGTCTCCCTGCTGGAGCCGGGGCTCGACATGCTCCACGGCCTGACCGGGCGGCGCACGTACGGCGTGCTGCCCTTCCAGCACGGCCTCGGCATCGACGAGGAGGACGGGCTGCGGGTGTCGTTGCGGGGAGCGGTCCGGGAGTCCCAGGTGACCTCCCCCGTCGGCGAGGACGTGCTGCGCGTCGCCGTCTGCGCGATCCCGCTGATGTCCAACTTCACGGACGTGGACGCGCTGGCCGCCGAGCCGGGTGTCGTCGTGCGGTTCGTGGACCGGGCCGAGGAGCTGGCCGACGCCGACCTCGTCGTCGTCCCCGGGACCCGGGGGACGGTGAAGGCGCTGGAGTGGCTGCGCGAGCGCGGAGTCGCGGACGCCATCCGGCGCAGGGCCGCCGAGGGGCGGCCCGTGCTGGGCATCTGCGGCGGTTTCCAGGTCCTCGGCGAGCACATCGAGGACGAGGTCGAGTCGCGCGCAGGTCAGGTCGACGGGCTCGGACTCCTGCCCGTCCGGGTGCGGTTCGCACGCGAGAAGACCCTGACCCGGCCCGTCGGGGAGGCGCTCGGCGAGCATGTCGAGGGCTACGAGATCCATCACGGTGTCGCCGATGTGACGGGCGGTGAGCCGTTCTTGGACGGCTGCCGGGTCGGCGCCGTCTGGGGCACGCACTGGCACGGCTCGCTGGAGTCGGACGGCTTCCGGCGCGCCTTCCTGCGCGAGGTGGCGGCCGCCGCGGGCCGTCGTTTCGTGCCGGCCGCCGACACGTCGTTCGCGGCGCTGCGCGAGCAGCAGCTCGACCGGCTCGGCGATCTGATCGAGGAACACGCGGACACGGACGCGCTGTGGCGGCTCATCGAGTCGGGCGCGCCGCAAGGACTGCCTTTCATTCCACCGGGAGCGCCCGCATGAGCACAGTGTTGTTGTTGTCGACCGCCGACACCGATCTGCTGGCGGCACGTGCCTCCGGCGCCCCGTACCGGATCGGCAACCCGACCCGGGTGGATGTCGAGGGCGAACTGCCGTCCCTCGTCGAGGGCGCGGACATCGCCGTCGTACGACTCCTGGGCGGCAAGCGCGCCTGGGAGGAGGGCCTGCGCAAGCTGAAGGCCTCGGGCATCCCCACCGTGCTGCTCGGCGGGGAGTCCGTGCCCGACGCGGAGCTGATGGCGGAGTCGTCGGTGCCCGCCGGTGTCGTCGCCGAGGCGCTGCGCTACCTGGTCGAGGGCGGCCCGGACAACCTCACCGAACTGGCCAGGTTCCTCTCCGACACCGTGCTGCTGACGGGTGAGGGCTTCGAGGAGCCGCGGAAGATGCCGGAGTACGGCGTCCACGGCGAGCGCGCGTTCGTCGAGGGCCGCCCGACCGTCGGCGTGCTCTTCTACCGGGCCCACCAGCTGTCCGGCAACACCGCGTTCGTGGACACGCTGTGCGACGCGATCGAGGCGCGCGGCGCCAACGCGCTGGCCGTGTACTGCGGTTCGCTGCGCGGCGCGGACGCGGGCCTGTACGAGATCCTCGGCAAGGCGGACACGCTGGTCGCCACCGTGCTCGCGGCGGGCGGCACGCACGCCTCTGAAGCGTCCGCGGGCGGCGACGAGGAGGCCTGGGACATCGGCGCGCTCGCCGATCTGAACGTCCCCGTGCTGCAAGGGCTCTGCCTGACCTCGTCCCGGAGTGCCTGGGACGCGTCGGACGCCGCCCTCTCCCCCATGGACGCGGCGATGCAGGTCGCGATCCCCGAGTTCGACGGCCGCCTGATCACCGTCCCCTTCTCCTTCAAGGAGCAGGGGCCCGACGAGGTGCCGGTCTATGTCGCCGACCCCGAGCGGGCCGCGCGCGTCGCCGGAATCGCCGTACGGCACGCCCGGCTGAAGCACAAACCGAACGCGGACAAGAAGCTGGCGCTCGTCTTCACCGCCTACCCGACCAAGCACTCGCGGGTCGGCAACGCGGTCGGCCTGGACACGCCCGCCTCGGCGGTACGCGTGCTCGACGCGCTGCGGGACGCCGGGTACGTCGTCGAAGGGCACCCCGACAACGGCGACGAGTTGATCCACCGGCTCATCAACGCCGGTGGCCACGACGTCGAGTGGCTCACGGAGGAGCAGCTGGCCGCCGCGCCCGCGCGGGTGCCGCTGGCCGACTACCGGGCCTGGTTCGACAAGCTGGACCCTGATCTCAAGCGAGGCATGCTGGACGCGTGGGGCGAGCCGCCCGGTTCCCTCTACGTCGACGGCGACGACATCGTCCTGGCGTCCCTCCAGTTCGGGAACGTCGTCGTGATGATCCAGCCGCCGCGCGGCTTCGGCGAGAACCCGATCGCGATCTACCACGACCCGGACATGCCGCCGTCGCACCACTACATGGCGGCCTACCGGTGGTTGGAGAACTCGTTCGGCGCGGACGCGATCGTGCACATGGGCAAGCACGGCACGATGGAGTGGCTGCCGGGCAAGGGCCTCGGGCTCAGCGGCGGCTGCGCGCCGGACGCCGTCCTCGGTGAACTCCCGCTCATCTACCCCTTCATCGTCAACGACCCCGGCGAGGGCACCCAGGCCAAGCGGCGCGGCCACGCCACGGTCGTCGACCACCTCGTACCGCCGATGGCCCGCGCGGACACCTACGGCGACCTCGCGAAGCTGGAGCAGCTGCTCGACGAGTACGCGCTGGTGTCCGACCTGGACCCGACGAAGGCCCCGGCCGTCCGCGCGCAGATCTGGACGCTGGTCAAGGCGGCCGAACTCCACCACGACCTGCATGTGGAGGACCAGCCGGACGACGCGGCGTTCGACGAGTTCGTGATGCACATCGACGGCTATCTGTGCGAGATCAAGGACGTGCAGATCCGCGACGGACTGCATATCCTCGGCGGCGGTCCGGAGGCCGAGCCGCGCGTCAACCTCGTACTGGCCGTGCTGCGCGCCTCCCAGGTGTGGGGCGGCGCCGCGAACGCGCTGCCGGGTCTGCGGGCCTGCCTCGCGGAGTACTTCGGCCTGGTCGAGAAGGAACTGCTCGCCGAGCCGGGCGCGCCGGTGAAGGTGCCGGTGGAGCTGACGGACCTCGTCGAGGGTCCCGCGCGGACCGGGGCCGACGCCATCGACCTGCTGGAGCAGCTGTGCCGCCGGATCGCGGAGGGCATGGAGGAGCGCGGCTGGGTGACGTCGCAGAGCACCGCTCTCGTACGGGAGGTGCTGGGCGTCGAACTCCCCGACGCCGTCGCGGTGCTGGAGTTCGCCTGCCGTGAGGTCGTGCCGCGCCTGGCCCGGACGACGGACGAGATCACCCACATCCTGCGCGCCCTGGACGGCGGTTACGTCCCCGCGGGCCCGTCGGGTTCACCGACCCGCGGGCTGGTGAACGTCCTGCCGACCGGCCGCAACTTCTACTCCGTCGACCCCAAGGCGATCCCCTCCAGGCTGAGTTGGGAGGTCGGGCAGTCGCTCGCCGACTCCCTGGTGCAGCGGTATCTGCAGGACACGGGCGAGTACCCGAAGTCCGTCGGTCTGACGGTCTGGGGCACGTCCGCGATGCGCACCCAGGGCGACGACATCGCCGAGATCCTCGCGCTGCTCGGCTGCCGCCCGGTCTGGGACGACGCCTCGCGCCGCGTGACCGGTTTCGACGTGGTGGCCCTGGAGGAGCTGGGCCGGCCGCGCATCGACGTCACGGTCCGCATCTCCGGCTTCTTCCGGGACGCGTTCCCGCACGTCGTGGGCCTGATCGACGACGCGGTGCGCGCGGTGGCCGAGCTGGACGAGCCCGCCGACCGCAACTACGTCCGCGCGCACGCCGACGAGGACACCGCCGAGCACGGCGACCGGCGCCGCGCCACCTCCCGTATCTTCGGCTCCAAGCCGGGCGCGTACGGCGCCGGTCTCCTCCCCCTGATCGACGCCCGCAACTGGCGCTCCGACGCCGACCTCGCCGAGGTGTACGCGGTGTGGGGCGGCTACGCCTACGGGCGCGGGCTCGACGGGCGGGCGGCGCGCGGGGACATGGAGATCGCCTTCCGGCGCATCGCCGTCGCCGCGAAGAACGTCGACACCCGTGAGCACGACCTCGTCGACGCCGACGACTACTTCCAGTACCACGGCGGCATGGTCGCGATGGTCCGGCACCTGACGGGCGCGAGCCCGGAGGCGTACGTCGGCGACTCGGCCGTACCCGACCAGGTGAAGACCCGCACGCTGGGCGAGGAGACCCATCGCGTCTTCCGCGCCCGGGTCGTCAACCCGCGCTGGATGGCGGCCATGCGACGGCACGGCTACAAGGGCGCCTTCGAGATGGCGGCGACCGTCGACTACCTCTTCGGCTACGACGCCACGGCCGGGGTCGTGGACGACTGGATGTACGAGAAGCTCAGCGCGGAGTACGTCTTCGACGCGGAGAACCGGGACTTCATGAAGAAGTCCAACCCGTGGGCGCTGCGCGGCATCACGGAACGGCTGCTCGAGGCCGCCGACCGGGGGCTGTGGGCCGAGCCGGACGCGGACACGCTGGAGCGGCTGCGCGCCACCTATCTGGAGCTCGAAGGCGACTTGGAGGGCGACGACCAGTGAGTACCCCGTTCCCGTTCACGGCCGTGGTCGGCCAGGACGACCTGCGGCTCGCGCTGCTGCTGAACGCCGTGTCGCCCGCCGTGGGCGGTGTGCTCGTCCGCGGTGAGAAGGGCACGGCCAAGTCCACGGCCGTACGCGCCCTCTCGGCGCTCATGCCGGGGGTGGACGTCGTCTCCGGGTGCCGGTTCTCGTGCGATCCGGCCGGCCCCGATCCGGCCTGTCCCGACGGTCCGCACGAGCCGGGCGCCTTCGAGACCCGGCCGGCCCGCATGGTCGAGCTGCCCGTCGGCGCCTCCGAGGACCGGCTCGTGGGCGCGCTCGACATCGAGCGGGCGCTCGCGGAGGGCGTGAAGGCCTTCGAGCCGGGACTGCTGGCCGACGCGCACCGCGGGATCCTGTACGTCGACGAGGTCAACCTCCTCCACGACCACCTGGTCGACCTGCTGCTGGACGCCGCCGCCATGGGCGCCTCGTACGTCGAGCGCGAGGGCGTCTCCGTACGGCATGCGGCCCGCTTCCTGCTCGTGGGGACCATGAACCCCGAAGAGGGCGAGCTGCGGCCGCAGCTGCTCGACCGGTTCGGGCTCACCGTCGAGGTGGCCGCCTCACGGGAGCCCGATCAGCGGGTGGAGGTCGTGCGGCGCAGGCTCGCCTACGACGACGATCCGACGGGCTTCGCGGCGCGCTGGGCCGACGAGGAGTCCGCCGTACGGGCCCGGATCGTGGCGGCGCGGCAGCTGTTGCCGTCCGTGCGGCTCGGGGACCCGGCGCTGCGGCAGATCGCGGCGACCTGCGCGGCCTTCGAGGTGGACGGCATGCGGGCCGACATCGTCATGGCACGGACCGCGACCGCGCTCGCCGCGTGGGCGGGACGGACCGAGGTGCTGGCGGAGGACGTACGCCAGGCCGCGCTGCTCGCGCTGCCGCACCGGCGGCGGCGCAATCCCTTCGACGCGCCGGGGCTCGACGAGGACAAGCTCGACGAGACGCTGGAGGAGTTCGGGGGATCGGACGAGGGTACTTCCGACGAAGGTCCTTCCGACGACGATCCGGATCCGGATCCGGACGGGCCCGGTGGGGGCGGGCAGCCGCCCCAGGACGGGCCGGACGACGGCTCCCCCGCCGGTGACGTCCCGGCGCAGGGCGAGCCCTCGGACGACGGGCAGGCGCCGGCCGCACAGGGCGCCGGCGAGCAGTCCCCCGTACGCGCCGCCGAACCCTTTCGCACGAAGGTGCTGAGCGTGCCGGGGCTCGGCGAGGGCGCGGCCGGGCGGCGTTCGCGGGCGCGGACCGAGCACGGGCGGACCACCGGGTCGCGGCGGCCCCAGGGGGCGCTCACCAAGCTGCACCTGGCGGCGACCGTGCAGGCGGCGGCGCCCCATCAGCGGGCGCGGGGGCGGTCGGGGCGCGGTCTCGTCGTACGGCGGGACGATCTGCGCCAGGCCACCCGGGAGGGGCGTGAGGGCAACCTCGTGCTGTTCGTGGTGGACGCCTCCGGGTCGATGGCGGCACGGCAGCGGATGAGCGCCGTCAAGGGCGCGGTGATGTCGCTGCTGCTCGACGCGTACCAGCGGCGGGACAAGGTGGGGCTCGTGACCTTCCGGGGGTCCTCGGCCGATGTGGCGCTGCCGCCCACCTCCTCCGTGGACGCGGCCGCCGCCCGTCTTGAGTCGCTGCCCACGGGCGGGCGGACGCCGCTCGCGGCGGGGCTGCTGCGCGCGCACGACGTGCTGCGGGTCGAGCGGCTGCGGGACGCCGCCCGACGGCCGCTGGTCGTCGTGGTGACCGACGGGCGGGCCACCGGCGGCCTCGAGCCCGTCGCGCTCGCCGAACGTGCGGCGCGGCTGTTCGCGGCCGACTCGGTCGCCTCCGTGGTCGTCGACTGCGAGACGGGGCCCGTGCGGCTCGGGCTCGCGGGGCGGCTCGCGGGTGAACTGGGCGGCACGGCGGTGACGTTGGACGAGTTGCGGGCCGACGCGATCGCCGGACTCGTGCGCGATGTGCAGGGGACTTCGAGGAGGGCCGCGTAATGCCGCAGGGGCAGCCGAGTGTCGTACCGGAGGACGGACTGACGACGCGTCAGCGCCGCAACCGGCCGCTGGTCGTGGTGCACACGGGGATCGGGAAGGGCAAGTCCACCGCCGCCTTCGGGCTGGCGCTGCGCGCCTGGAACCAGGGGTGGCCCATCGGGGTGTTCCAGTTCGTCAAGTCGGCGAAGTGGAAGGTCGGGGAGGAGAACGCGCTGCGCGTGCTCGGCGCCTGTGGCGAGGGCGGGTCCGTCGACTGGCACAAGATGGGCGAAGGGTGGTCGTGGGTGCAGCGCGACTCCCAGATGGACAACGAGGAGAAGGCCCGCGAGGGCTGGGAGCAGGTCAAGCGGGACCTCGCCGCCGAGACGTACAAGCTGTATGTGCTGGACGAGTTCGCCTACCCCATGCACTGGGGATGGGTGGACGTCGACGAGGTCGTCGCCGTGCTGCGGGACCGGCCCGGGACCCAGCATGTCGTGATCACCGGGCGCAACGCTCCCGAGAAGCTCGTCGAGTTCGCGGATCTCGTGACGGACATGTCCAAGGTCAAGCATCCGATGGACGCCGGCCAGAAGGGCCAGAGGGGCATCGAGTGGTGATTTCCGTCCCTCGGCTGGTCATCGCCGCGCCCTCTTCCGGGAGCGGCAAGACCACCGTTGCCACGGGGTTGATGGCGGCCTTCGCCGCACGGGGGCTCGCCGTGTCCCCGCACAAGGTGGGGCCCGACTACATCGACCCCGGGTACCACGCGCTCGCCACCGGGCGCGTGGGGCGGAATCTCGACGCGTATCTGTGCGGTACGGAGTTGATCGCGCCGTTGTTCGCGCACGGGGCGCGCGGGTGCGGTCTCGCGATCGTCGAAGGTGTGATGGGGCTGTACGACGGGGCCGCCGGGGAGGGTGAGCTCGCGTCCACGGCGCAGGTGGCGAAGTTGCTGCGGGCGCCGGTGGTGCTGGTCGTCGACGCGTCGTCGCAGTCCCGGTCCGTGGCCGCGCTCGTGCACGGGTTCGCTTCCTGGGATCCCGAGGTGCGGGTTTCCGGGGTGATTCTCAACAAGGTGGGGTCCGAGCGGCACGAGTCGATGCTGCGGGAGGCTCTCGACGCGTCCGGGGTGCCGGTGCTCGGCGCCTTGCGGCGCGCTCCGCAGGTGGACACGCCTTCTCGGCATCTGGGGTTGGTGCCGGTTGCCGAGCGGCGCGCGGATGCCTTGGATGCCGTGGGGGCGATGGCCGAGCAGGTGCGGCGCGGGTGTGATCTGGATGCGTTGTTCGCATTGGCGCGTGGTGCGGGTGAGTTGGCGGGTGCGGCTTGGGATGCGGCTGAGGCTGTTGGTTCCTCGCCCCCGCCGCCCCTTCCCGTCCCGACCCTGGGGGCTGCGCCCCCAGACCCCCCTCATCGGCCTGAACGGCCTCGTCCTCAAACGCCGGACGGGCTGAAAGATCAGACCCCGGCCGGGATGAAGGAACGCGGTACCGGGCTGCGTGTGGCGCCCCGAATCGCTGTCGCCGGAGGGGCCGCCTTCACCTTCTCCTACGCCGAGCATGCCGAGTTGCTGACCGCCGCGGGAGCCGAAGTCGTCACCTTTGACCCTCTTCGGAACGAGCAACTTCCGGACGGGACCAGCGGGTTGGTCATCGGTGGTGGGTTCCCGGAGGTGTACGCGCCCGAGCTGTCCGCCAACGAGCCGTTGCGCAAGGCCGTGGCCGAGCTGGCGTTGAGCGGGGCGCCCGTCGCCGCCGAGTGTGCCGGGCTGCTGTATCTCTCGCGCGAGCTCGACGGGCAGCCCATGTGCGGGGTGCTCGACGTCTCGGCCCGGATGAGTGAGCGGCTCACCCTGGGCTATCGGGACGCCGTGGCCGTGAGCGACAGCGTGCTCGCCGTCGCCGGGACGCGGCTGCGGGGGCACGAGTTCCACCGGACCGTCGTCGAGCCGGGCGCCGGGGCGGCTCCCGCCTGGGGGGTGCGCGCCCCTCAGCGGCGCGTCGAAGGTTTCGTACAACAAGGTGTGCACGCGAGTTATCTGCACACGCACTGGGCGTCGCAGCCCGGTGTCGCCCGTCGGTTCGTGGAGAGGTGCCGGACGTCATGAGCAGCAAGCTGATCGGAATCGGGGTCGGCCCCGGTGACCCGGAGCTGGTGACCGTCAAGGGCGTCAACGCGCTGCGTGCCGCCGAGGTCGTGGTCGTGCCGGTGATGGCCGCGCCTGATGGAAGGGACGGAGGGGAGCGGGGGCGCGCGGAGGCCACCGTCCTGCACTACGTGCCCGAGGAGAAGGTCGTCCGCGTCGTGTTCGCGCTGAACGAGCGGACCGACCGGGGGCGGCGCGAGGCCGCCTGGGACGCCGCCGGCGCGCGGGTCGCGGAGCTGCTCCGGCGGCACGCGTCCGTCGCCTTCGCGACCATCGGTGATCCGAACGTGTACTCGACCTTCACCTATCTCGCGCAGACCATCGAGGAGCTGGTGCCCGGCACGGTCGTCGAAACCGTGCCCGGCATCACCGCCATGCAGGATCTGGCGGCTCGGTCCGGGGCCGTGCTCACGGAAGGGACCGAGCCGCTCACCCTCGTGCCGGTGACCGCCGGGGCCGCCGTGCTCAAGGACGCCCTCAACGGGCCCGGGACCGTCGTCGCGTACAAGTTCGGGCGGCAGGCGCACGAGGTCGTGGAGGCGCTGCGGGTGACGGGGCGGCTCGACGACGCCGTGTGGGGGTCCGCGCTCGGTCTTGAGGGCGAGTCCATCCGGCCCGCCGCCGACCTCGACGGCGAGCCGCTGCCGTACCTCTCCACCCTCATCGCGCCCGCCCGGCGGGACGGCAAACGCGGCGGGAAACTGTGAGCCCCACAACGTCACCCGCTTCCGGCGAGACCCACCACCAGCCAGATGAACCCCGCTCCCGCGATCGTGCACAGCAGGGTCGAGCGGGCCGGGTGCTCGTGGTGCGCCTCGGGGAGGATCTCGGCGGCGGCCAGGTACAGGAGTACGCCGCCGAAGAGGCCGAGATAACAGCCGAGCGCTTTCTCCGGGATGGTGAAGAACAGGGTCGACGCGGCGCCGATCACCGGGGCCACCGCGTCCGCGCACAGCATCGTGATCGCCTTGCGGCGCGCGTTCCCGTACAGGCTCGTGATCGTGTACGTGTTGAAGCCGTCCGCGAAGTCGTGGGCGATCACCGCGAGCGCGACCGCCAGGCCCATACCGCCGCCGACCTGGAAGGCGGCGCCGATCGCGACGCCGTCCATGGCGCTGTGCCCGACCATCGCCGCGGCGGCCGTCAGGCCCACCTCGGGCGCGCGTCCGTCGTGCTCCTCGCCGCCGTGCGCGGCCTGCCGGGCGGCCAGCAGACGTTCCACCAAATGGGCCAACAGGAACCCGGCGACGAACAGCAGCAGGGCGGCCGGTACGCCGAACACCTCCTCGCCCGCCGCGTTCAGCGCCTCCGGGAGCAGATCCAGGCCGACCACGCCGAGCATCAGCCCGCCCGCCAGGCCCAGCACCAGGTGGCGGCGGTCGGTGACCCGCTGTGCCGTCCAGCCGCCGGCCAGCGTCATCAGGAACGCGCCGAGCGCGACGAAAACCGCCATGAGCCCTTCGTATCCGATCGCACCCCGTTCGCGCACATCCGGCGACGACCTCGCGCCCACTGACGCGCCGACCGACTTCTCGCAGCACCCGATTCATCCGTAGGAGAGGACCGATTCCCATGGCCGATGCCCCCACCGGCAAGGTGACCATCGTCGGGGCAGGGCCCGGCGCCGCCGACCTGCTGACGTTCCGCGCCGCGCGCGCCATCGCCGAGGCCGACGTCGTGATCTGGGCGGCCAGCCTGGTGCAGGCCGAGGTCCTCGGGCACGCGCGCGAGGGGGCGGAGATCCTGGACTCGGCGACGATGTCCCTGGAGGACGTCGTGGCCGTGTACGAGCGGGCGGCGGCGGAAGGGCTGAAGGTGGCCCGCATCCACTCCGGCGACCCGGCCCTGTGGGGCGGTACGCAGGAGCAGCTGGACCGGTGTGCGGACATCGGCGTCGAGACCGAGATCATTCCCGGCGTCTCCTCCTTCTCCGCCGTGGCCGCGCTCGCCCAGCGCGAGCTGACGATCCCCGAGGTCGCGCAGTCCGTGATCCTCACCCGGCTCGGCGGCGGCAAGACGCCCATGCCGCCCGGCGAGGAGGTCCGGGAGTTCGCGCGGCACGGCACGACCATGGCGCTGTTCCTGTCGGCCGCCCGCAGCGGACAGCTCGTACGGGAGCTGCTGGAGGGCGGCTATCCGACGGCCACGCCGGTCGTGGTCGCCTACCAGGCGACCTGGCCGGAGGAACTCATCGTGAAGTGCACGATCGAGACGCTGGAGGAGACCGTCAAGGAGCACAAGCTCTGGAAGCACACCCTCTTCCTGGTCGGCCCCGCCCTCGACGCGACCGGCACCCGCTCGCACCTCTACCACCCCGGTCACTTCCACGGGTTCCGCAGGGCCGATCCGCAGGCACGCGCGGAGCTGCGCGCGGCCCGCAAGGGCAGTCCGTCGTGATCACCGTCTTCGGTACGGGGACGGGGGCACCGCTTTCCACGGACGCCTCGGACGCGCTGGCCGACGCCGGGCTCGTGGTGGGCGCCCGGCGGCACCTCGCGGCAGCGCGGCTGCCGGACGCGGTGGAGCGGATCGTCCTCGGGCCGCTCGCGCCCGCCCTTGACGCGATCGAGGGATGCCTGGAGAAGGAGCGGCGCGTCGTCGTGCTCGCCTCCGGTGACCCCGGGTTCTTCGGGATCGTGCGGGCGCTGGCCGAGCGGTTCGGAGCGGAGCGGCTGGACGTGCGCCCCGGTGTCTCGTCCGTCGCGACCGCCTTCGCGCGGCTCGGGCTGCCCTGGGACGACGCGGTCGTGGTGAGCGCCCACGGGCGCGCGCTGCGCACGGCCGTCCAGGTCTGCCGCTCCCACCCCAAGGTGGCGGTGCTGACCGGGCCCGGCTCCGGGCCCGCCGAGCTGGGCGCCGCCCTCGCCCACCGCTCCACCGGGCGCGTCCTCGTCGTGGCGAGCGCCCTCGGCGACCCCGAACACGAGCACGTGGAGCGGGTCACCCCGGCTCAGGCCGCGGCCCGCGACTGGGGTACGGCGGTGAGTGTCGTCCTGTGCCTCGACGAGTCCCGGGCCCTCGCCCCCGTGCGGACGGTCGCCGGTCCCCCGGCCGGACCCGACCGGTGGGCCCTGGACGAGCGCGAGTTCGCCCACCGCGACTCGATGATCAGCAAGTTCGAGGTGCGGGCGCTGGCGCTGGCCCGGCTCGGGCCGCGCCTTGGCGAGCTGGTCTGGGACGTCGGCGCGGGCTCCGGGTCCGTCGCCGTCGAGTGCGCGCGGTTCGGGGCCGCCGTCACCGCGGTCGAGAAGACACGGGACGGCTGCGACCGGATCCTCGCCAACGCCGAGGCGCACGGCGTCGACGTCCGGGTGGTGCACGGGGCCGCGCCGACCGTGCTGTCCGACCTCGACGATCCGGATGCCGTGTTCATCGGCGGCGGGGGGCGCGAGCTGCCCGCGATCGTGACCGTCTGCGCGCGGCGGGCCCGGCGGTCCGTCGTCATCGCCATGGCCGCGCTCGACCGGGTGCCGGCGGCCCGGGAGGCGCTCATCGCCGCCGGGTTCGACTGCGACGGCGTACTGCTGCAGTCCTCCAGGCTCGCGCCGCTGCCGGGGAACGTCACCCGGCTCGCGGCCACCAACCCCGTTTTTCTGCTGTGGGGCGTCCGGCCTCCGGCGCGTACCGAAGGAGTCCTCCAGTGATCGGCCTGATTTCCGCCACGGCGGCGGGCGCGGCGGCCCGTGACCGGCTGGCCGCGGCCTGGCCCACCCGTACGCGGGTGTACGACTGGTCCGTCGGGGCCGCCGGGTCCGCGTCCGGTGAGTCCGCCGGGGCCGCGTCCGCCGGGTCCGTCGGGGACGCCGTGCGGCGGGCCTTCGCGGAGTGCGACCAGTTGGTGTGCTTCCTCGCCACGGGGGCGGTGGTGCGGCTGATCGCGCCGCTGCTGGGCGACAAGACGTCCGACCCGGGGGTCGTGTGCGTGGACGAGGGCGGGCGGTTCGCCGTGTCGCTCGTCGGCGGTCATGGCGGCGGCGCCAACGAACTCGCCCGCGAGGTAGGCGAGTTGCTCGGGGCCGAGCCGGTGGTGACAACGGCGACGGACGCGGTCGGGGTGCCGGGGCTCGACACGCTCGGCTTCCCCGTGGAGGGCGAGGTCGCCGCGGTCACCCGGGCGCTGCTGGACGGCGAACCCGTCGCCCTGCGCGCGGAGTTGGCGTGGCCCCTGCCGCCCCTGCCGGTCACGGCGGAGGGCGCGTACGGCATTCGTGTCACCGACCGGGCCGTGGCGCCCGGCGAACGCGAAGTGCTGCTGCGGCCGCCCTCCCTCGTGGTGGGGGTCGGCGCGTCCAGGGGCGCCCCGGCGGCGGAAGTTCTCGGTCTCGTCGAGGACGCGCTCCGTGACGCCGGGCTGTCCCCGAGGTCCCTCGCGGAACTGGCCACCGTCGACGCCAAGGCCGAGGAGCCCGGCATCGTCGAGGCCGCCGAACGGCTCGGGGTGCCCGTGGTGACGTACACCGCCGAGGAGTTGGCGACGGTGGACGTGCCGAACCCCTCGAACGCGCCGCTCACCGCCGTCGGCACCCCGTCCGTGGCGGAGGCCGCCGCCCTCGTACACGGCGGTGAACTCCTCGTGCCCAAGCGGAAGTCGACGCGTGCGGACGGGCAGCCCGCGATGGCCACCTGTGCCGTCGTGCGCCGGGTGGCGCGCGGGCGGCTCGCGGTGGTCGGGCTCGGGCCCGGCGCCCGTGACCTGCTCACCCCGCGGGCGAAGGAGGAGCTGCGGCGGGCGTCCGTGCTCGTCGGGCTCGACCAGTACGTCGACCAGATCCGCGATCTGCTGCGCCCCGGCACTCTGATCCTGGAGTCCGGGCTCGGCGCCGAGGAGGAGCGGGCGCGCACGGCGGTGGCCGAGGCGCGGCGCGGGCAGGCCGTCGCGCTGATCGGCAGCGGGGACGCGGGCGTGTACGCGATGGCGTCACCCGCGCTGGCCGAGGCGTCCGACGACATCGACGTGGTCGGGGTGCCGGGCGTGACCGCCGCGCTCGCGGCCGGAGCGATCCTGGGCGCGCCGCTGGGCCACGACCATGTGTCGATCAGCCTCTCCGACCTGCACACACCGTGGGAGGTCATCGAGCGCCGGGTGCGGGCCGCCGCGGAGGCCGACATCGTCGTGACCTTCTACAACCCGCGCAGCCGGGGCCGCGACTGGCAGCTCCTGAAGGCGCTCGCGATCCTCGCCGAGCACCGGGAACCGACAACGCCGGTCGGGGTGGTCCGCAACGCCTCCCGGCCGGACGAGTCGAGCCGGGTGACGTCGCTGGGGTCCATGGATCCGGCGATCGTCGACATGATGACCGTGGTGACCGTGGGCAACACGGCGACGCGTGAGATCGCCGGGCGCATGGTGACACCGCGCGGCTACCGCTGGCAGGAGGAGCCCAAGTGAGCCGAGTGAGCCAGGTGTTCCCGGAGAACCGGGTCGTGCACCCCATCGAGCAGGAGTCCTTCCGGCGGCTGCGTGCCCGCCTGGACACCTCGCACCTCCCGCCGCTGACGCGGGCGGTCGTGGAGCGGGTCATCCACTCCGCGGCCGACCTCGACTACGCGGACGACCTCGTCACCGACGAGGACGCCCTGGCGAAGGCGCACGCGGCGCTGCACGCCGGGGCGCCGGTCGTGGTGGACGTGGAGATGGTCGCGGCGGGCATCACGCGCCGCGACACCGTCTGCCGCCTCAAGGACGCCAAGTCCGGCCCGGGGCTGACCCGTTCGGCCCACGCGATCCGGCTCGCGTACGAGGACGTCGGGCCCGGCGCGCTCTGGGTGATCGGCTGTGCGCCGACCGCGCTGGAGGAGCTGCTGACGCTCGACGCCGACCCGGCGCTCGTCATCGGGCTGCCCGTCGGCTTCGTCGGCGCTGCCGAGTCCAAGGCCGCGCTGCGCGAGAGCGGAGTGCCCGCTGTCAGCAACGTGTCCGAGAAGGGCGGCTCGGCGGTCGCCGCCGCCGCGCTCAACGCCCTGCTGTACCACCCCGCTACCAAGGAGTTTTCGTGACCACCCCGCCCCCCGCCCTGCTCATCGCCGGACACGGCACCCGGGACGCGGCCGGAGCCGAGGCCTTCCGCGACTTCGTACGGCAGTTGGGGCACCGTCACCCCGAACTGCCCGTCGCCGGAGGGTTCATCGAACTGTCGCCGCCGCCGCTGGGTGACGCCGTGACCGAACTGGTCGAGCAGGGGGTACGCCGGTTCGCCGCCGTCCCGCTGATGCTGGTGTCCGCCGGGCACGCCAAGGGGGACATCCCGGCGGCGCTGGCCCGCGAGAAGGAGCGGCACCCCGGGATCTCGTACACGTACGGGCGCCCGCTGGGCCCGCACCCGTCGCTGCTGGCGGTGCTCGAACGGCGGCTGGACGAGGCGCTCGGCTCCGCGGCCCGTTCGCCCGAGGACCGGGCCGATGTGACCGTGCTGCTCGTCGGGCGCGGCTCCACCGACCCGGACGCCAACGCCGAGGTGCACAAGGCGGCGCGGCTGCTGTGGGAGGGGCGCGGGTACGCGGGCGTCGAGACGGCGTTCGTGTCGCTGGCGGCGCCGGACGTCCCGTCGGGCCTGGACCGCTGTGTGAAGCTGGGCGCGCGGAGGGTTGTGGTGCTGCCGTATTTCCTGTTCACCGGCATCCTCCCCGACCGGGTGCGGCAGCAGACCGAGGGCTGGGCGGCCGCGCACCCGGACGTCGAGGTGCGGTCGGCCGAGGTCATCGGACCCGAGCCGGAGCTGCTCGACCTGGTCATGGAGCGGTACCGGGAGGCCGTCAAGGGCGACCTGCGGATGAACTGCGACTCCTGCGTCTACCGCATCGCGCTGCCCGGCTTCGAGGACAAGGTGGGCCTCCCCCAGCAGCCGCACTTCCACCCGGACGACGACGGGCACCACCACCACGACGGTGACCACGGGCACCACCACGGCGGGCATGCGCATGCGCACTGAGGGCGCGCATGGGGGCGGCGCGCACGATCTGCGGCACCACGGGGACGCCGAGGTGCGGGACGACGGCTCGACGCTCACCGATCTCGCCGTGAACGTCCGTGCGGACACGCCTCCGGCGTGGTTGCGCGAGCGCGTCGCCGCGTCGCTGGACGGGCTCGCGGCCTACCCGGACGGGCGGGCCGCGCGGGCCGCGGTGGCGGCTCGGCACGGGGTGCCGGTGGAGCGGGTGCTTCTGACGGCGGGGGCGGCGGAGGCGTTCGTGCTGCTGGCCCGGGCCCTGAAGGTCCGTCAGCCGGTGGTAGTCCACCCGCAGTTCACCGAGCCGGAGGTGGCGCTGCGGGAGGCCGGCCACACGGTCGACCGGGTGCTGTTGCGTGAGTCGGACGGCTTTCGGCTGGACCCCGCGGCCGTGCCCGAGGACGCGGACCTCGTCGTCATCGGCAATCCGACCAATCCGACGTCCGTGCTGCACCCGGCGGCCGCGATCGCCGCGCTCGCCCGGCCCGGGCGGACGTTGGTGGTCGACGAGGCGTTCATGGACGCGGTGCCGGGTGAGCGGGAGGCGCTCGCCGGGCGTACGGACATTCCCGGGCTTGTCGTGCTGCGCAGCCTCACGAAGACGTGGGGGCTGGCGGGGTTGCGGATCGGGTACGTCCTGGCCGCGCCCGACACGGTCCGTGAGCTGTCCCGTGCGCAGCCGCTCTGGCCCGTCTCCACGCCGGCCCTCGTGGCGGCCGAGGTGTGCGTGTCGCCCCGGGCGCTCGCGGAGGCCGCGCACGCGGCTCGGCGGGTCGGCTCCGACCGGGCCCATCTTGTCGCGGGGCTCAGGGAGTTCGAGCCCGACGGGTTGCGGGTCGTCGAACCCGCCGAGGGTCCTTTCGTGCTGATTCGGCTGCCTCGGGCGGCGGTGGTGCGGCGTCAGTTGCGGGGGCTCGGGTTTGCGGTGCGGCGTGGGGATACGTTTCCGGGGCTGGGGGAGGAGTGGCTGCGCGTGGCCGTACGGGACCGGGCGACCGTCAATGGACTCCTCCAGGCGTTGGATCGGGCGATGGCGGTGGCTGGGCGATGAGGATGGGTGCGCCCCGGGTTCCTCGCCCCCGCCGCCCCTACCCGTCCCATCCCGTTCCTGGAGGCTCCGCCCCCAGACCCCCGGGGTGCGTTCTTCGGCTGCGGGTGAGTGGGGGCTGCTCGCGCAGTTCCCCGCGCCCCTGAGGCGGGGGCTTCGCCCCGCATTCCCCGCCAGGTTCTTCGGCTGCGGATGAGTGGGGGCTGGGCGCGCAGTTCCCCGCGCCCCTCAAGGGCGCTGGCGCGCGTCTTTCAGCCTGTCCGGCGTTTGAGGACGAGGCCGTTCAGGCCGATGGGGGGTCTGGGGGCGGAGCCCCCGGGTTCGGGATGGGACGGGTAGGGGCGGCGGGGGCGAGGAACAGGTCGGGTCAGGAGTGGCGGCGGCGGGCCAGGGCGACGGCCGCTCCACCCGCGGCCAGGAGCACGACCGCGCCACCCACCACATACGGGGTCGTCGACGAACCACCGGTCTCGGCGAGGCCCGACTCCGCCGGTGCCCCCTGGGGCTTGATGTCGGGGGCGGAGGCGGGGGCAGACACGGAGACAGCGGCCGCGGCCGGAGTCTCGCAGGTGACGGACCCCAGGGTCAGGGTGCCTTCCACATCCGCCACGTTCAGCTTCAACGGGTTGACGGAGACCTTGAGTTCGAGCGCGGACGCGGCCGCCGTACGGGACGTGGTCAGCGTCCTGGAGAAGTCGAGCCGGACCTCACCGACCCCCGGTACCTTCACCTCGGTCGGACCGCCCACCGTCAACGTCACCTTCTTGCCGAGGACGGTCACCCCGCCCAGAAGGGTGGCGGAAGCCACGGGCTTGCGCCCGGCCTCACAGGTCGCCTTCGAGGTCACCTGCCCGACCTCGATGAGGGACAGCAACGGCAGCCCGGGGACATGGATCCGCGCATGGGTGAGGTTCGTGGACGCCTCGGCCCCCGACGCGGACGCCGTCGCCTTCGCGGAGGCGGCATCCGCCCGCAGCACACTGAACGGCTGCCCACCGTCGACCCCGTCCAGGCTCGCCGTCAGCGCGGTCCGCTCGGCGCTCCGCGGCGCCCGCACCTCGTTGAGGGAGACCGTGAGCGGGACGTTCACGGTCTTGTTGAGCAGGGACACGTCGAGCCCGGTGCGCAGCACGACGGCGCTCGCGCGACCGTGGTCGGCGCTCGCGTGCGCGGAACCCGCACCGGCCAGCACCACCGGACCGGCGGCGAGGACGGTGGCCGCCGCGGTGGCGGTGAAACGGCGTGCGGGCATGCGGAAGTTGGTGTTGGCGTTCAAGGGTGGGACCCCCAGGAGAGAACAGCTTGGGACCCGGTAAGAATTACGCACCGAGAGTGAACAGTCAGCAACCTGACGTGACTTCACTCCAACGTGGGGTTTCCGGGAGTTCGTTCGAATCTCACGACACCGCCGGGCACGGATGTTCCCCACTGTCACCCACTCAACTGCCCCGCCCCGAACACGCCGGTCCAAGCTCCGGAGCGCGCACGGTGGTGCGTAACGAGGCAGCCGGCGGACGCGTAACGCTCCGTCAACCGGACGACGGGACGTCCTCCCCGCCGCTAACCCACGACCCGCCCGTTCAGCACCACCCGGCGGGGAGCCGCCAGCACCCGTACGTCGGCGCGCGGATCCCCCTCGTACACCACGAGGTCGGCGGGCGCGCCCTCGTCGAGCCCCGGCCGCCCGAGCCACCGCCGGGCGCCCCAGGCCGTCGCGGACAGCGCCTCGACCGGCGGGATGCCCGCGGTGACGAGTTCGGCGACCTCGCCGGCGACCAGACCGTGGGCCAGCGAACCGCCCGCGTCGGTGCCGACGTAGACCGGGACTCCGGCGTCGTAGGCGGCGCGCACGGTGTCGTAGCGGCGTTCGTGCAGTGCCCGCATGTGCGCCGACCAGCGCGGGAACTTCGTCTCTCCCCCGGCGGCGAGCTGCGGGAAGGTGGCGATGTTGACGAGCGTGGGGACGATCGCGACCCCTCGGGCGGCGAAGAGGGGGATCGTCTCCTCGGTCAGGCCGGTCGCGTGCTCGACGCAGTCGATGCCCGCCTCGACCAGGTCCCTGAGCGAGTCCTCCGCGAAGCAGTGCGCGGTCACCCGCGCGCCGAGGCGGTGTGCCTCGGCGATCGCCGCCGCGGCGGCCTCGCGCGGCCAGCAGGCGCCGAGGTCGCCTGTCTCGCGGTCGATCCAGTCGCCGACCAGTTTCACCCAGCCGTCGCCGCGCCGGGCCTCCTGGGCGACGTACGCGACCAGGTCCTCCGGCTCGATCTCGTGCGCGTAGTTGCGGATGTAGCGGCGGGTGCGGGCGATGTGCCGGCCCGCGCGGATGATCTTCGGGAGGTCGGCGCGGTCGTCGATCCAGCGGGTGTCGGAGGGCGAGCCCGCGTCCCGGATGAGCAGGGTGCCGGCCTCGCGGTCGGTGAGCGCCTGCTTCTCGGAGACGTCGTCGGGGACGGGGCCGTGCGCGTCGAGGCCGACATGGCAGTGCGCGTCGACGAGACCGGGGAGGGCCCAGCCCTCGACGGTACGGATGTCCCGGGCGCCGGCGGGACGCTCGTAGGAGATCCTCCCGCCGACGACCCAGAGTTCGTCCCGGACGTCGTCGGGCCCGACGAGCACCCGCCCCTTCACGTGCAGCACCGCGCGATCGCTCATGCACCGCACCTTAATTCGTGCCGAACGGCGAGGTGCTACAGCCCCTTTTCCCCCTCCTCCACGTCCTCCTCGACGTCCGCCATCGCCGGGTCCAGCAGCCTGGACAGGAAGTGGCGGGTGCGCTCGTGGCTCGGGTTGCCGATGACCTGGGCGGGGGCGCCGTCCTCGACGATCACGCCGCCGTCCATGAAGACGACCCGGTCGGCGACCTCGCGCGCGAAGCTCATCTCGTGGGTGACGACCATCATCGTCATGCCCTCGTGGGCGAGCCTGCGCATGACGGCGAGTACGTCGCCGACGAGCTCCGGGTCGAGCGCCGAGGTCGGCTCGTCGAAGAGCATCACCTCGGGCCCCATGGCGAGCGCGCGGGCGATCGCGACGCGCTGCTGCTGGCCGCCGGAGAGGGAGGAGGGGTAGGCGTCGGCCTTCTCGGACAGGCCCACCCGCTCCAGGTTCTCGGCGGCGACCTTGGCCGCCTCCTCCTTGTCCCGCTTCAGCACCCGGCGCTGCGGGAGCGTGAGGTTCTCGGTCACCGACAGGTGCGGGAACAGGTTGAACTGCTGGAAGACCATGCCGATCCGGCGGCGTACGGCGTCGATGTCGACGTCGGGGTGCGTGACCTCGGTACCGCCGACGAAGACCTGCCCCTTGGTGGGTTCCTCCAGGAGGTTCACGCAGCGGAGCAGGGTGGACTTGCCGGAGCCGGAGGGTCCGATGACGCAGACGACCTCGCCCTGTCCGATCTCCAGGTCGATACCGCGCAGGACGTCGTTGTCGCCGAAGGACTTGTGCAGGTCCCGGACGTCGATCTCCGGAGTGCCGGTGCCGGTACTGCCGGTACTGCTGGTGCTGGTCACTTGGTGGCCTCCCCGGCCTTGGCCTCCAGGCGGCGTACGACGAATCCGAGCGGCACGGTGACGAGCAGGTAGCACAGGCCCGCGACCAGGATCGGTGTGGAGTTGGCGGTCTGGCTCGCCAGGTCGCGCCCGAACTTGGTGAGTTCGCGCTCCTCCAGGGTGACCCCGAGGAACAGCACCAGCGAGGAGTCCTTGAAGAGCAGGACGAGCTCGTTGGTGAGCGGCGGGATCACGATGCGGAACGCCTGCGGGATGATGATCGAGACCATGGCCCTCGCGTGCGAGAAGCCCAGCGAGCGGGCCGCCTCCATCTGGCCCTTGGGGACCGCCTGGATGCCCGCCCGGATCGTCTCGGCCATGTACGCGGCCGAGACCAGGCCGAGCGCGAGCGCCACCTTGCCGTAGGTGCCGCCGGGGATCTCCGTGCCCGGGAACGCGAGCGGTACGGCGACGCCCACGAAGACGAAGATCAGCAGGGCGGGCAGGCCCCGGAAGATCTCGATGTAGATGCCGGCGACCCAGCGGTAGGGGCCCACCGAGGACAGTCGCATCAGGGCGATGACCAGGCCGAGCACGAGACCGACGACGAAGCCGGACATCGTGTAGAGCACGGTGTTCTTCAGTGCCAGCGTGATGACGTCCGGGAACATCTGCTTGACCAGGTCCCACTGCGCGAACTGGTTCTTCAGACGTCCCCAGTCCGCCGCGACCGCGAAGGCGATCACGGCGGCGACGAAGACGACGTACTGCGCGCCGCGCGACAGGGCGCGTTTCTGGCGCCGGGTCAGGCCGGACCTGCGGGGCTGGAGTCGTGCGTCGGCATCGCTCATGAGGCGGACGGGGAGGCGGTGGCCGCGGACGCGGGGTACGGGCCGATCCACTTCTCGTAGAGCTTCTTGTACGTGCCGTCGGCCTTGGCCTGCTTGATCGCCTTGTTGATCTCGGCGAGCAGCTTGGTGTTGCCCTTCTTGACCGTGAAGCCGTACTGCTCACCGGTGTTGAGGTTGTCGACCACCTTGAAGGCGTCGGCGTTCGCCTTGTCCTTCAGCCAGCCCTGGACGACCGGGTAGTCGATGATGACGGCCTGGACCTGGCCGGTGCGCAGGCCGCTCAGAACCGCGTCGGAGGACTCGAAGGAGACCGGGTCGTAGCCGTGCTTGCGCACGTAGTCCTCACCCGTCGTCTGTGCCTGGGCGCCGAGCTTCTTGCCCTTGGCCTTCACGTCGGCGAGGGAGTTGACGCCGCTCTTCTTGTCGACCAGGACGGCCTGGGTGGCCTCGAAGTACGGGTCGGAGAAGTCGACGTTCTTCTTGCGCTCCGGCGTGATCGTCATGCCGGCCGCGGCGAGGTCGCACTGGCCGGAGTTGAGGAAGGCGCCCGTCTTGAAGTTCTCGAAGGGCGTGTCGACGACGGCCTGCTTCACGCCGAGGTCCCACGCGACCAGGTCGATCAGCGCGACGTCGAAGCCCTGCACCTTGCCGTTGATCTCCGACTGGAACGGCGGGTACGGGAGGTGGGTGCAGGTCGTGACCTGGCCCGCCTTGACCAGGGGAACGCCCTTGGCACTGCTCTGGCCCCCTCCGCCGCCCGAGGAACAGCCGGCCACGAGCAGCAGCCCGGCCGTGGCGGTGGTGGCGGCCAGAATGCGCGTCCGGCGTCCGGGGACCGAGTTCACGGGAACCTCCTGTGAGGGAACTGAGGATTCCGATTATAAGGAAAGGTTTGACTCACTCAAATCAATCCGATGGTTGTTGCGCCGTTCGGCCTCAGAAGTCATGCCTCGCGGGGCCGTACAGCCGTATGACCTGGGGGTGCCCGCCCGTACGACCGAGGATCGCCGCGGCGTGACAAGGCCGCCGGATACGCTCGGGGCTGCGCATTGGAACCCGTGAGCGAAGAGAGCACCGCCGTGACCCATCCCTTCCTGGACCTCGCCCCGCTGAGCGCCGCACACTTCGCGGCGATCGAGGACCGCGTGGCGCGGCTGCTCTCCACCGAGCAGGACGTCGTGATCATGCAGGGCGAGGCGCTGTTGCCCCTGGAGGGTGCCATTCGCGCCGCGGCCGGGCCCGGCACCACCGCGCTCAACGTGATCACCGGGCCCTACGGGCAGACCTTCGGGAACTGGCTGCGGGACTGCGGGGCGACGGTGATCGATCTCGCGGTGCCGTTCCACACGGCGGTGACGGCCTCGCAGGTGCGTGACGCCTTTGCCGAGCATCCGGCGATCGACTTCGTCTCGCTGGTGCACGCGGAAGCGGCGACGGGCAACACGAACCCCGTCGCGGAGATCGGCGAGGTGGCGCGAGCGCACGGCGCGCTGTTCTACCTGGACGCCGTCGCCTCGATCGGCGCGGAGCCGGTGCTGCCGGACGCATGGGGAGTCGACCTGTGCGTGATCGGGGCGCAGAAGGCGATGGGCGGTCCTGCCGGGGTGTCGGCCGTGTCCGTGAGCGAGCGGGCGTGGGCGCGGATGGCCGCCAATCCCGGGGCGCCGCGTCGGTCCTACCTCTCCCTGCTGGACTGGAAGGAGCGGTGGGTCGACGGCGGGCGCAAGGCGCTGCTGCACGCGCCGGCGCAGCTGGAGATGCTGGCACTGGAGGCCTGTGTCGAGCGGATCGAGGCGGAGGGGCTCGACGCGGTGATGCGCCGCCACGCCCTGGCGGCGGCGGCCACGCGGGCGGGGGCGGTCGCTCTCGGTGGCGGGCTGGAGCCGTATGTGTACGAGGCGGGGGACGCGGCGCCGGTCGCCACGACGTTGCGAGCGCCGTCCGGGGTCGATGCGGGGGTACTGGTCGCGAAGGCGTTGGCCGCGGATCCGGTGCTGCCGTTGGTCGCGGGCGGGGGTGCGCTGGCGAAGGAGATGATCCGGGTGAACCACTATGGGCCCGACGCGACGCCGGGGGTCGTGCATTCCTGCCTCGCGGCGTTGGGGGCGGCGCTGGCCGAGTCCGGCCTCACGGTCGACCTGGAAGCGGGACGCCGCGCGGCAACGCAGGCGTGGTCCTAGCCGTACCTGGCGGGCGGGTGTGTCGGGTGCGGGTGAGTGGGGGCTTGGCGCGCAGTTCCCCGCGCCCCTGGGGCGCGGGGCTACGCCCCGGCACCCCATCGGCCTCGCCCTCGCGCGCCGGACGAGCTGGGGGCTTTCAGGGGCGCGGGGAACTGCGCGTCCAGCCCCCACCCACCCGCACCCGAAGAACACACCGGGGTCCGGGGCGGAGCCCCGGCGTGTTCTCCCCACGGACTTACCTGGGCTTAATCGTGCATCAATTGACGAGGCACTCACCATGCTTATTCTTGCATTAACCCGAAGATTAGCTTCCCGTATCCTTCTGCCCGCTTTCCCCGCCCCTAAACGCAAAGATTTCGCGAACGCCAACCAGCGTAATCCGGGCACATCCCGTGGCCATTACGTGCCTGTGACGCACTCCACAGCGCGCCCGCTTCCTCCCCTATTTTCCGGGCAAACCACCCCTTTCCACCACCCGCAGCGCCGGGTTCTCACGGGCGCGTGATAACACAACAGCGCGTCGTACGTAACCCCTGACGACGATGCAATTTGAGATTTCCCTCGGTAAATTCAATCCGCATGACCGCCGCACAAGCAGACCTGCAAGCGGAATTCCTGGAAATGCCGGAGGGCCTTCGGATCGACCGTCCTAAGGTGGCGGACGGAGCCGCGCTCTGGCATATCGCCAAGGACTCCGGAACCCTCGATCTGAACTCCTCGTACAGCTATCTGCTGTGGTGCCGTGACTTCGCCGGTACGTCGGCGGTGGCGCGCGACGCGGACGGCGTGCCCGTCGGCTTCGTCACCGGGTACGTCCGGCCCGAGCACCCGGGCACCCTGCTCGTGTGGCAGGTGGCCGTCGACGCCGCCCACCGCGGACGCGGACTGGCCGCGGCCCTGCTCGACGGGCTGACCGCGCACGTCGCGGAGCAGCGGACGATCACCGCCGTCGAGACCACGATCACGCCCGGCAACACCGCCTCCGAGCGCCTGTTCACCTCGTACGCGCGGCGCCACGGCGCGAGCGTCGAGCGCGAAGTGCTGTTCGAGACGGCGCAGTTCCCGGACGGACCGCACGACCCCGAAGTGCTCTACCGGATCGGTCCGCTCCCCCACTGACCCCGGGCCGCCGCTGCCGACCCCGGGCCGGCCCCGGCCGGCCCGGGCATCCCCCTGACTTCCCCTCCCTCCCCCCACGCACCGAGGAGCCATTCGCCGTGACCATCATCCAGCCCGACCTGAGCGTCTTCGAGACCCTGGAGTCGGAGGTGCGCAGCTACTGCCGCAGCTGGCCCACCGTCTTCGACCGGGCCCGGGGCAGCCGGATGTTCGACGAGGACGGGCACGAGTACCTCGACTTCTTCGCCGGTGCGGGGTCCCTGAACTACGGGCACAACAACCCCGTACTCAAACGGGCCCTCATCGACTACCTGGAGCGCGACGGCGTCACCCACGGTCTCGACATGTCGACGACCGCCAAGCGCGCCTTCCTGGAGGCCTTCCAAAACCTGGTGCTGCGCCCGCGCGACCTGCCGTACAAGGTGATGTTCCCCGGCCCGACCGGCACCAACGCCGTCGAGTCCGCGCTGAAGCTGGCGCGGAAGGTGAAGGGGCGCGAGGCGATCGTGTCCTTCACCAACGCCTTCCACGGGATGTCGCTGGGCTCGCTCGCCGTGACCGGCAACGCCTTCAAACGGGCCGGCGCGGGGGTTCCGCTCGTGCACGGGACCCCGATGCCGTTCGACAACTACTTCGACGGGCAGGTCCCGGACTTCCTCTGGTTCGAGCGGCTGCTCGAGGACCAGGGGTCGGGGCTCAACCAGCCCGCCGCGGTCATCGTCGAGACCGTGCAGGGCGAGGGCGGCATCAACGTCGCCAGGCCCGAGTGGCTGCGCGCCCTCGCCGACCTGTGCGCGCGGCGCGACATGCTGCTCATCGTCGACGACATCCAGATGGGCTGCGGGCGGACGGGAGCGTTCTTCTCCTTCGAGGAGGCGGGGATCGTGCCCGACATCGTGACCGTGTCCAAGTCCATCAGCGGGTACGGACTGCCCATGTCGCTGTGCCTGTTCAAGCCCGAGCTGGACATCTGGGAGCCGGGCGAGCACAACGGCACGTTCCGCGGCAACAACCCCGCGTTCGTCACCGCCGCCGCGGCCCTGGAGTCGTACTGGTCCGACGGGTCGGCCATGGAGAAGCAGACCCGTGCCCGTGGCGAGCAGATCGAGCAGGCACTGATCTCCGTCACCGAGGAGAACCTCGCCGACGTGAAGGAGTACCGGGGGCGCGGTCTCGTCTGGGGCCTCGAGTTCCACGAGAAGGAGCGTGCGGGGCGGGTCGCGCAGCGCGCCTTCGAACTCGGGCTGCTCATCGAGACCTCAGGGCCGGAGAGCGAGGTCGTGAAACTCCTCCCCGCGCTCACCATCACCCCCGACGAGCTCGACGAGGGCCTGCGCACCCTCGCCCGAGCCGTACGCGAAACCGTCTGACGGACGTCCGACAGGCGTCCGCCGGATCCGACAGAAAGGCACGGCACCACCGTGATAGTCCGTTCGTTCAAGGACATCGAAGGCACCGACCGGCATGTGAAGGCCGCGACGGGTACCTGGGAGAGCAAGCGCATCGTCCTCGCCAAGGAGAAGGTGGGCTTCTCCCTCCACGAGACGGTCCTGTACGCGGGTACGGAGACGTCGATGTGGTACGCGAACCACATCGAGGCCGTGCTCTGCGTGGAGGGCGAGGCCGAGCTGACCAACGACGAGACCGGTGAGACGCACTGGATCACGCCGGGCACGATGTACCTGCTCGACGGCCACGAACGCCACACCATGCGGCCCAAGACCGACTTCCGGTGCGTCTGCGTCTTCAACCCGCCCGTCACCGGACGGGAGGACCACGACGAGAACGGCGTCTACCCGCTGCTGACCGAACCCGAGGAGGTCTGAAGCCCCATGACCACGACCACCACGACCACCGTCACCGACCTCTACCCCAGCCGCGGCGCCGCCGAGGTGTCCGTGCCCCGCCAGGACCCGGTCGTCTGGGGCGCGCCCGGCACGCCCGGGCCGTTCTCCGTGCCCGACCTCCAGGCGTACGAGCGTGACGGCTTCCTCCCGGTCGAGGAGCTGATCGGCGAGGACGACGTCGCCCTCTACCGGGCCGAGTTGGAGCGGCTGGTCACCGATCCGGCGATCCGCGCCGACGAGCGCTCGATCGTCGAGCCCGCCACGCAGGAGATCCGGTCCGTCTTCGAGGTGCACCGGATCAGCGAGGTCTTCGCCGCGCTCGTACGCGACGAGCGGGTCGTCGGGCGGGCCCGGCAGATCCTGGGCTCGGACGTCTACGTCCACCAGTCGCGGATCAACGTCAAGCCGGGCTTCGGGGCCAGCGGGTTCTACTGGCACTCGGACTTCGAGACCTGGCACGCCGAGGACGGGCTGGCGAACATGCGGACCGTGTCCGTGTCGATCGCGCTGACCGAGAACCACGACACCAACGGCGGCCTCATGATCATGCCGGGGTCGCACAAGACGTTCCTCGGCTGTGCGGGTGCCACCCCGCAGGACAACTACAAGAAGTCGCTCCAGATGCAGGACGCGGGCACCCCGTCCGACGAGGCGCTCACCCGCTTCGCCGACCGGCACGGCATCAAGCTCTTCACGGGCCGGGCCGGTTCGGCGACCTGGTTCGACTGCAACTGCATGCACGGCTCCGGGGACAACATCACCCCGTTCCCGCGCAGCAACGTCTTCATCGTGTTCAACAGCGTGGAGAACACGGCGGTGGAGCCGTTCGCGGCGCCGGTCCGCAGGCCCGAGTTCATCGGTGCCCGTGATTTCACGCCCGTGAAGTGACCGCGCGCGTGACGTAGCCGCGAGCGTGCGGGAGCCCCCGCCGGGGTCAGCCGGACAGGACGTCCAGCAGTCGGTCGACGTCGGCGGGGGTGTTGTACAGGTGGAAGGCCGCGCGCAGGTTGCCCGCCCGGTCGGAGACCTCGACCCCGGCCTCGCTCAGGTCCTGCTGGCGTCGGCCGAGTCCGGGCACGGACACGATCGGCGAGGCGGGGGCGGAAACCGGTGCGTGGCCCAGCCCCTGGAGCCCGGCGCGGAAACGGTCGGCGAGGGCGAGGTCGTGGGCGCGTACGCTCGCCACGCCCAACTCCTCCACGAGCTCCAGCGAGTGCCGGGCGCCCGCGTACGAGAAGAGGCTGGGGCTCTCGTCGAACCGCCGCGCCGAGTGGGCGAGTTCCTCCACGGGGCCATAGCAGCTGTCCCAGGGCGCCTCACCCGCGACCCAGCCGGCGAACACCGGAGTGAGCCCGCCGAGGTCCTCCGGAACGACCAGGAAGGCCACGCCCCGAGGGCAGACGAGCCACTTGAAGGCGACCGAGGAGACGAAGTCGTAGGCGTCGGCCTCGATCGGCAGCCAGCCGGCGGCCTGGGAGACGTCGACGTACGTACGCGCCCCGTGCTCGCGCGCGGCCCGGGCGATGCCCGCCAGATCGGCGATCCGCCCGTCCGCGGACTGCGCGGCGCTGACCGCGACGAGCGCCGTGCCCGGCCGTACGGACTCGGCGATCCGCTCCAGCGGTACGGCGCGCAGCTTGAGGTCGCCACGGACGTGGAAGGGGTTCACGACGGAGCTGAAGTCGTCCTCCGCGGTGAGGACTTCGGCGCCCGCCGGCAGCGAGGCGGCGATCAGTCCGCTGTAGACGGCGACCGAGGCCCCGGCCGCCACCCGGCCCGCGGGGACCCCGGCCAGCCGGGCGAAGGCGGCACGAGCGGCCTCCACGTCGTCGAACATGTCGGACGGCCGTCCGTCGGCGACGGACTCGACGGCTGCGCGCATGGCCTCGACCGTGCGCGCCGGCAGGAGTCCGCAGCTCGCGGTGTTCAGATAGGTGTTCTTCGGGGCGAACTCGGCTCGTACGAGGCTCTCGAAGGTCTCCATGGGACCTACTCTGGGGCCCCGAGCACCTCTCGTCCATTACGGAATTTTGCGTGGTTCCGGTAAGGACTGCTTATACGTCCGCCCCGACCTGCGCTTTCACCCCCGTGCCGGACGGGCTCACGGCTGCGGTACGGCGCATCCGTCCGGGCCGCAGGCCTCCGCGTCGGCGGAACCGTCCTGGATCAGCTTCAGCGGCGGCCGCTCGCCCCACGCCTGGGTCAGAGCCTGTGCGAAGACTTCGGCGGGCTGGGCGCCGGAGACGCCGTACTTGCGGTCCAGGACGAAGAACGGCACGCCGTTCGCGCCGAGCTCGGCGGCCTCGCGCTCGTCGGCGCGCACCTCGTCGGCGTACGCCTTCGCATCGGCCAGCACCTCGCGGGACGCGTCGGCGTCGAGCCCGGCGGCGACGGCCAGCTCGACGAGCCGCTCGTCGTCGTCGAAGACGGTCCGCTCCTCGGCGAAGTTCGCCTTGTACAGCAGACCGATCAGCTCGTCCTGGCGGCCCCGCTCCTTGGCGAAGTGGAGGAGGCGGTGCATGTCGAAGGTGTTGCCGTGGTCGCGGTCCCGGGTGCGGTAGTCCAGGCCCTCGGCGGCGGCCTGCGCGCCCAGGTTCTCCTCGCCGGCCTGCGCCTGTGCCTCGCTCATGCCGTACTTCTTGGTCAGCATCTTGATCACGGGCTGGATGTCGCCCTTGGCGCGACCGGGGTCCAGCTCGAAGGAGCGGTGCACGACCTCGACCTCGTCACGGTGCGGGAAGGCGTCGAGCGCCTTCTCGAAGCGGGCCTTGCCCACATAGCACCAGGGACAGGCGATATCCGACCAGATCTCGACGCGCATGTCTTCGGCTCTCTCCAGGTCGTACGGATACGGGCCCCTCCAGGGGCAGGAGTATGTGAACGTTCAAGCGGCCGATTTCATTCCCCGGCGACGGCGTAGCGCAGGTAGAGGTGGTGATCGCCTTCGGCGGGCGGGTTCTCCGGGTCCGGGACCCAGCCCTGGCGGGCGTAGAAGGCCTGGGCGCGGGCGTTGTCGACGTGCACGTCGAGGGTGGCCGTGTGCTTGCCGTCGGCCCGCCACTGTTCGAGGCAGGCCGTGTGCAGGGCGGTGCCGATGCCTTCGCGCCAGCGGTCGGGGGCCACATGGAACTGGAAGAGCGTCACGGTGTCGGCGGGGGCGCCCTCCGCGGTACGGAAGGAGGCGATGCCCACGAGGTGTCCGCCGCGCACCGCGCACAGGACGTGGCCGTCGGGGCGCTCGATGGCACCGCGCCAGCGTGCGAGCCAGTCGAAGCCGTCTTCCGGCAGGCCGTCCGGGTAGTAGCTCGCGCGGGCGCGGACGTGGAGGTCGGCGATGGTGGCGGCCTCGCTGGGCAGCGCGGTTCTGATGACGAGGGGGCCCGTCGGGCGGGGTGTGCTGATCATGCAGCGGAGGACGTGGTGGAGGGGGCCGCGGTTCCCACCACGCGGCCGGCCCCCACCCACTGGTCAGCTGCCGTCCCTCAGGTCCTTGGGCCAGTTCGGGCGGAACTCGATGCCGTCGTACGTCACCACGCACCCCTCCCCCATCGGCGACTGCGTCATGAAACCGACGAGCGCGGCGGACGTCTCCTTCTCGTCGCCCAGGGTGAACAGCCGGATGAAGGTCCAGCGCTTGCCGTCGCGGGAGGCGTGGAAGGCGAAGGCCCGCCCCGTGCGGCTGATCCGCAGCCAGACGGAACTGCCGTCCACGGTGAAGGAGTTGGCGTCGTCGGAGTGGCCCCGGGTGACCACCGTGCAGACGGTGGGCACGTCCGGGGAGTACTCCAGGCAGAGTTTCGCCCAGGCCCGCTCCCCCACATGGACGTAGAGGACCCCCGCGTCGAAGGCCGCGCCGAAGCCGACCGTGACGCGGGCGATCAGCTGGAAGTCCCCCTCCGGCGCCCCGAGAAGGCGGGGCGCGTCGGAGGCGGGGTCCTGTGCCTCGTCGGTGGGCGGTACGAAACGGTCCTGGCGGGGGCCGGCCCAGCCGGTGAGTATCCCGTCCTCGTGCGACCAGTGCCCGTCAGGTCCGTACGTACGGAGCGGGAAGGGAAGTTCGGGAAGTTCGACGTCCATTCACCAATTCTCTCAGGCCAAGTACCGTGCCCCCGAAGGGGCGCGGGGCTGTTACATGTGCGGCTCCGCCGCGTGGGCGCGATCAACCACACCGAGCCCGCAGCCCGCAGCCCGCGAACAACCGCAACCCCAACGGCGCTACCCGCGGAGCGCTACCGCTCCAGACGGCCGTCGTAGCGTCGCGGCAGCCCCAGCGGGTTGTCGTCCCGCAGCTCCGGCGGCAGGAGCGCCTCCGGCGCGTTCTGGTACGCCACCGGCCGCAGCCAGCGCTCGATCGCCGTGCCGCCGACCGACGTCGAGGTCGAGGTCGTCGCCGGGTAGGGACCGCCGTGGTGCTGGGCGGGGGCGACGGCGACACCGGTGGGCCAGCCGTTGACCAGGACGCGCCCGGCGAGCGGGGTCAGCTCGGCGAGGATCTCCGCGCCGCGGCCTTCGCCCGCCGCCTCCTCCGTCGACAGCTGCACGGTCGCGGTGAGGTTGCCGGGAAGGCGGGAGAGGACCGCGCTGGCCTCGGACTCGTCCTCGTAGCGGGCGACGACCGTGAGCGGGCCGAAGCACTCCTCCAGGAGCAGGTCGTGCTCGCCCTCGGTGGCGAGCTTCTGCGCGGGCACGGTCAGGAAACCGGGGCTCACCGTGTGCTCGCCGCCCGAGCCCGGGGTCACCGGGCTCTCGACGCCGGGAAGCCCGGCGCGCTCGGCGACACCCGCGATGAAGTTGTCGCGCATGCGGTGGTCCAGCAGGACGCCCGCGTCGGTGTCGCTGACGGCGTCGGTCAGGGACTTCACCAGGCGATCGCCCGCCGCGCCCGCGGGCGCCAGGACCAGGCCCGGCTTCACGCAGAACTGGCCGACGCCCAGCGTCATCGAGCCCGCGAGCCCGGCGCCGATCGCCTCGGCGCGTTCGGCCGCCGCGGCCTCGGTGATCACGACGGGGTTGAGGGAGCCCAGCTCGCCGTGGAAGGGGATCGGCACCGGGCGCGCTGCCGCCGCGTCGAAGAGGGCACGGCCGCCGCGGATGGAGCCGGTGAACCCGGCCGCCGCGACCAGCGGGTGCCTGACGAGTGCGACGCCCGCCTCGAAGCCGTGCACGAGGCCGACGACACCGCCCGGGATGTCGTGCTGGGCGGCGGCCCTGCGCAGTACGGCCGCGACCAGCTCGGAGAGCGCCGGGTGGTCGGGGTGGGCCTTGACCACGACCGGGCAGCCGGCCGCCAGCGCGCTCGCGGTGTCGCCGCCGGCGACGGAGAAGGCGAAGGGGAAGTTCGAGGCGGAGTAGACGGCGACGACGCCGAGCGGCACCTTGTAGCGGCGCAGGTCCGGGATCGGCGGGGTCGCCGTGTCGTCGGGGTGGTTGATGACGACGTCGAGGAACGCGCCCTCGTCGACGATGCCGCCGAAGGCCCGCAGCTGGTAGCAGGTGCGGGCGAGTTCGCCGGTGAGCCGGACCGGGCCGAGCGCGGTCTCCGCGTCGGCGGCCTCGACGAGCTGCTCCTTGGCCGATTCGAGCAGGTCCGCGGCGGTCCGCAGGAAGGCCGCACGCACGGTGCGGTCGACGAGGGCTCCCCGGGCGGCGTGCGCGGCGCGGACGGCCTCGTCGACCTCCTGGACCGTGGCCTCCACCGCAACCTGCTCGCGCTGCTTCCCGGTACGGGGGTCGACACTCCAGACTGGTGCTGCTGCCACCGCGGGTCCCTCCAGATGTAATGCCGCAGTTCTTGTCTCACCCACCAGCGGTGTTCGATATACTGAACGCTGTCTCTGATGGTGAATATGATGCGGAGACTATTTCCCGTCGAACGAGGGGGTCAAGGGCGATGTCGGCAGGCGAGACAGGCGGCGGAGCGCAGGTCAAGTCCGCGGTACGGACCGTGGAATTGCTCGAGTACTTCGCGGGCCGGCCCGGTATGCACTCCCTGGCCGCGGTCCAGGAGGCCGTCGGTTATCCGAAATCCAGCCTCTACATGCTGCTGCGCACCCTCGTGGAGCTCGGCTGGGTCGAGACGGACGCGACGGGCACGCGGTACGGCATCGGCGTACGGGCGCTGCTGGTCGGTACCTCGTACATCGACGGCGACGAGGTGGTCGCCGCGGCCCGCCCCACGCTGGACCGGCTCTCCGACGACACCACGGAGACGATCCACCTGGCGCGCCTGGACGGCACGAACGTCGTGTACCTGGCCACCCGCCAGTCGCAGCACTACCTGCGCCCCTTCACCCGGGTCGGCCGCAGGCTCCCCGCGCACTCGACCTCGCTCGGCAAGGCGCTGCTCGCCACCCACACCGACGAGCAGGTCCGCAAGATGCTGCCCGAGACGCTCCCCGCCCTGACCGAGCACACGATCACCGACCGGGAGAAGCTCATCGAGGAGCTGCACCAGGTCCGGGAGCAGGGCTTCGCCGTGGACCGTGAGGAGAACACGCTGGGGCTGCGCTGCTTCGGTGTCGCGATCCCGTACCGCACCCCCGCCCGGGACGCGATCAGCTGCTCGGTCCCGGTGGCCCGGCTCACTCCCGCGCATGAGCAGATGGTCAAGGACGCCCTGTTCGACGCCCGCGACCGGCTGACGCTCGCCACCCGGAGGCTCTGAACCATGGAAATCGCGCTCCGCCCGGTCCACGACAGCGACCTGCCGGTCTTCTACCGGCAGATGAACGACCCCGAGTCCCTCCGGATGGCCGCGTTCACCCCCGAGGACCCGGCCGACCGTGACGCCTTCGACGCCCACTGGAAACGCGTCCGCGCCTCGTCCGACGTGGTGCCGCGCACGATCCTCGCGGACGGCGACGTCGTGGGCAGCGCCGCGGTGTACGGGGAGCCCGGCGAGCGCGAGGTCACCTACTGGATCGACCGGGCGTACTGGGGCCGCGGCATCGCGACGGCCGCGCTGCGGGGCCTGCTCGCCGAGGTGCCCGAACGCCCGCTGCACGCGCGGGCGGCGGCCGACAACGCGGGGTCGCGGCGGGTCCTGGAGAAGTGCGGGTTCCGGATCACCGCGGAGGCCCGGGGGTACGCGCACGCGCGCGGCGAGGACACGGACGAGGTCGTCCTCACCCTGGAGGACTGAGCCGGACTTCATGGGAGCCGGACTTCGTGAAGGGCGCATGAGAAATGCGGGCGGAAGGGAACGATTCGCTCCCTTCCGCTCGTCCTTCTGAGCGGGATGAACAAGACGATCAGGCGTGCCGCCGTCTTCACTCTGCTGCTCGTGCTCTCCCTGCTGGTCAGGGCGACCTGGGTGCAGTTCTACGACGGCAAGGCGCTCGCGGACAACAAGAACAACCGACGGAACGCGATCGAGCAGTACGCGAACCCGCTCGGGAACATCATCGTGGGCGGCCGGGCGATCACCGGCTCCGCGCAGACGAAGGGCAGCGACCTCAAGTACAAGCGGACGTACACCGACGGCAGTCTGTACGCGGCGGTCACGGGCTACAGCTCCCAGGTGTTCGGGGCGACCCAGCTGGAGGGCGTCTACCAGGGCCTGCTCGACGGTACGGACAACCAGCTGAAGAACCCCCTCGACACGATCACCAACAAGCGCGCCAGCCCTGGTGACGTGGTCACGACCATCGACCCGGACGTGCAGAAGGCGGCGTACACGGCGCTCGGCAGCAAGAAGGGCGCGGCCGTCGCGATCGACCCGACGAACGGCAAGATCCTCGCGGTCGTCTCCACTCCGTCGTACGACCCCTCGCGGCTGAGCGCCGGCGACTCCGCCGCCTGGACCAAGCTGACGAAGGACGCGGACAAGCCGATGACGAACCGGGCGCTGCGCCAGCCGCTGCCCCCCGGGTCGACGTTCAAGCTGGTGGTCGCGGCGGCGGCGCTGGAGGACGGACTGTACAAGGACGTGGACACCCGTACGGACAGCCCGAACCCGTACACGCTGCCGAACACGAAGACCGACCTGTCGAACGAGAGCGCCTCCGCGCCCTGCAAGAACGCCTCGATCCGGGTGGCGCTCCAGTACTCGTGCAACAACGTCTTCGCGAAGATGGCCGTCGACCTCGGGCAGGACAAGGTCAAGGCGATGGCGGAGAAGTTCGGCTTCAACGACAGCTCGCAGGACGTGCCGGTACGGGCGTACCCGAGCGTCTACCCCTCGAACATGGACAAGTCGTCCACGGCGCTGACCGGCATCGGCCAGTACGACGTCACGGCGACCCCGCTGCAGATGGCCATGGTGTCGGCCGCCATCGCCAACGGTGGCAAGCTGGTCTCGCCGCACATGGTGTCGCAGACCAGTGACGCGAGCGGCAATGTGGTCAAGAACTACGACGACAGCACCCAGACCAAGGAGATCGTCAGCTCGACGACCGCCGGGCAGCTCCAGTCCGCGATGCAGACGGTCGTCACCGAGGGCACGGGCACGAACGCGAAGATCTCCGGCGCGACCGTGGGCGGCAAGACCGGTACGGCCCAGCACGGCGAGAAGAACAGCAAGACGCCGTACGCCTGGTTCACGTCGTACGCGAAGTCCGACTCGAACGGCAGGGAGGTCGCCGTGGCGGTCATCGTCGAGCAGTCCGACGCGGCGAGGTCCGAGGTCAGCGGCAACGGCCTGGCGGCACCGGTGGCCAAGGCCATCATGCGGGCGGCGCTGAAGAACTGACGCACCGCGCACGACGAAGGGCCGCCCCGCACCCCTGGGGGCGGCCCTTCCTTCGTACGGTCACTTCACGCCGAACAGCTGCCTCACGGGATCGATCGCGAAGTACACCAGGAACAGCGCCGACACGGCCCACAGCAGCCAGTGGACCTCGCGTACCTTGCCGAGCACCGTCTTGATCACGACGTAGGCGACGAAGCCGGCCCCGATGCCGTTGGTGATCGAGTAGGTGAACGGCATCGCCGCGATGGTCAGGAACGCGGGGATCGCGATCTCGTAGCTGTCCCATTCGATGTGCTTGACCTGCGTCATCATCAGGAAGCCGACCGCGACCAGGGCGGGGGCCGCCGCCTGGAGCGGGACGATGGTGAGCAGCGGGGTCAGGAACAGGGCGAGGGCGAACATGCCGCCGGTGACCAGGTTCGAGAAGCCGGTGCGCGAGCCCTCGCCGACGCCGGCCGCGGACTCGATGTAGGCGGTGTTGGAGGAGGCGGAGGCCGCGCCGCCCGCGACCGCCGCGGCGCCGTCGATGAACAGCACCCGGCCGATGCCGGGCACCTTGCCCTCCTCGTCGAGCAGTCCGGCCTCGGCGCTGATGCCGACGATCGTGCCCATGGCGTCGAAGAAGTCCGACAGGATCAGGGTGAAGATCAGCAGGACGACGGTCAGGGCGCCGGTCTCGCCGAAGCCGCCGAACAGACTGAAGTGTCCGACGAGACCGAAGTCCGGGGTGGCCACCACGTCGGAGGGGATCTTCGGCGTCGTCAGGCCCCAACTCTTGATGTCCGCGGCCGAGTTGATGATCACGGCGACCACGGTCATCGTCACGATGCTGATCAGGATGGCGCCCTTGACCTTGCGTGCCATCAGTCCGATGGTGAGCAGCACACCGAGGCAGAAGACCAGCACGGGCCAGCCGGTCAGCGAACCGGCCGCGCCCAACTGCACCGGCACGGTGGTGTTCGCGACGTCGGGGATACGGCTGACGAAACCGGCGTCCACGAAGCCGATGAAGGCGATGAAGAGTCCGATGCCCACACCGATGGCGTGCTTCAGCGGTTGCGGGATGGCGTTCATGACGGCTTCGCGCAGTCCGGTGAGGACCAGTACGCAGATGATCACGCCTTCGATGACCACCAGGCCCATCGCGTCGGGCCAGCTCATCAGCGGGGCGATCTGGAAGGCGACGACGGCGTTCAGGCCGAGGCCCGCGGCGATCGCGAGGGGCAGATTGCCGCCCACGCCCATGATGACGGTCATCACCGCGGCCACCAGGGCGGTGGCCGTGACGAGTTGGCCGCTGTCGAGCTGGTGGCCGAACTTGTCCTTGGCGCTGCCCAGGATGATCGGATTCAGGACAAGGATGTAGGCCATGGTGAAGAACGTGGCGAATCCGCCGCGTATCTCCCGGCCGAAGGTGGAGCCCCGTTCGGAGATTCTGAAGAACCGGTCGACGCTGTTCGCCGCTGGTGGCACGGCACTTGGCCGGTCGGTCACCTTCTGCGATTCGGACATGGCTGACACTCCTTGTGACCTGCGTGCTGGGTGTGCGGATGCTGGCTGGATTGTTCCCGTGTCCAGCCGCTTTCAGGTTTTCACCGTGTTACGGAATCAAGTTCGGCCCGTCATACGCTGTTCGAAGCCCTGTACGCATCGCTGGTACGCTCACGCATCTCGCCCCACAGGGGCACCATTCCTTCACGGGTGGCGCACGGGGGCCGTATACGCACGCACCCACACCGGTTGCTCAAAAGCCGCAGCAAGGAGAGGTAGCCGTGGGCACTGTCGTCGACGACGCAGCCTCCGTGGAGTTCCACGCCTTCTTCGAGCGGCACCATGCCGAACTCGCCCGCTTCGCCCATCTGTTGACCGGCGAGGCGGACGCCGCCGACGATCTGGCGGCCGACGCGCTGCTCGCGCTGTGGCACCGCTGGGACCGGGTGCGCGCGGCCGACCACCCGGTGGCGTACGCCCGCGGTGTCGTCGCGAACCTGGCCCGCACCCGGATCCGCAGCGCGGTGCGCGAGCGCAGACGGATCACACTGTTCTGGTCGCAGCGCGAGGACAAGACCGAGAACCCCGACATAGCGGGGAAGATCGATGTCCAGGAGGCGCTGCGCCGGCTGCCGTTCCGTAAGCGCGCATGTGTCGTGCTTCGGCACGCTTTCGACCTCTCGGAGAAGGACACGGCGCTGGCCCTCGGTGTTTCCGTGGGTACGGTTAAGTCCCAGACGTCGAAGGGCATGGCCGAACTGAAGCGGCTCCTCGGCACCGCAGAGGCCCCGATGCGGGTGCACGCAGGTGTGCTGCCCACGGGTGGAGCCGGAGGAAGGGACCGATGAGGAAGGCGCAGGACGTGCACGACGAGCTGCGCGCCAGGCTGCACGAGGCGGCCGAGGCGCATGAGCCCGACCGCGCGCGCATCCTGGCCCGGGTCGAGCGCGGGATGTCCGGCGCCTCCGAGCGTCGCCCCCGGCGCGCGGCCCGTCCGCCGGTGCTCGGCTGGGGACGGGTCGTCGGCGCCACGGCCGCGGTGGCCGGCGTCCTCGCGGTCGGCGGCTACTGGGTGGCCGCGGCGGTGCAGGAGGACAACCCGCCGCAGCAGACGGTCGCGGTCTCGCCGACCCCGGTCGTCTCCCCGGACGCGACGAGCCGCGCGCCCGTCGTGCCGCACCCCTCACACACCCCGGGTGCCTCGAAGCCGTCCGGGAAGGCGAGCGCCTCCCCCTCGGACACCCCCTCGGCCGCGAACTCCTCGCCCGCCGCACCCAAGGCGCCCGCCGCGGGCAACCAGGACGGCTCGCTGTGGTCCGACGGCTCGGTCGATCCGCACAGCAACGACTTCTGGGCGCAGAGCAATGTGACCCTGAAGAACGCCGACGAACTCACCTCGCTCACCGTCGAGTTGAAGATCAGGAAGACCGGCGGGGTCAGCGACGCGGGCTCCTGGCGCTCGGCACCCGAGAGCGACTTCACGACGACGGTCGCCGAGAAGGACGGGTTCCTCGTCTACACCTGGGTGCTCAAGGACGGCCACACCCTCGCGGCCGGCCAGTGGGTCTTCGCGGGCCAGTACAACCACATCCGCGGTGGCCGGGACGCCAAGGACGACCGCTACTCGGCGAACGCGAAGACCAAGGACAGCACACTGTCGGTGGCGGGCGACTTCGCCGCCGCGAGTGGCACCGCCGGCGACTCGTAAGAATCCCCCTCGGCACCGGCGCGGACGGAACCTTCCGCAGGTTTTCGTCATCTGACATCACGTACAAGTAATGGATCTGCTGGCCTGAGCCCCCCTCGGAGCCAGTCAGAGGAACGCCCCCGCCGGTGACGACCGGCGGGGGCGTTCACTTTCCCTCGTACGTCAGTGCGTGGGTACGTCAGTTCATGGTCGAGCCGATGGTCGCCGACCCCGTCGTCAGGAACGTGGTCGCGGGCAGCGAACCGCTCGCTGAGCGGGCACCGTAGGCCGTGGTCGCGTCCGTCGACCTGAACGACGGCGTCGAGGTGCCGCTGTCCCAGTTGTTGGCCGCGGAGACCGTGGCGGAACCGAGCTTGTCCAGGCCGCCCTTGTTGCTCACCGCGAGGTTCCTGGCGAGCCGTGCCCTGCCCGTCGCGAAGAAGAAGCCCGCGTCGGTGTTGGCGTAGGCGGTGTTGCGGTTGAGCACGATGGCACCGGTGTTGGAGTTCTCGGTGAAGCCGTTGCCCGCGTTGTCCCAGGCGGCGTCGTTGTTCACGACGTGGGCGACCGCCGCCCCGCCGCCGCCGAGCTTGAAGCCGTTGCCGTTGCCCTCGAAGGCGGCGTCGTTCCAGCGGTTCCTGCCGTTGCCGTACGACCACGAGTGCTCGATGGTGATCGGCGAGGAGAACTGCCAGAGGTCGAGTCCGTCGTCCGCGTTGTTGTAGAGGCGCGCGCCGGTGACCTTGTTGCCGGTGCCGGAGCCGAACTTGATGGCGATGCCGTCGGCGTTCTGCCCGTGGTTCGCGGCGTCGTAGTTGCCGTAACTGTCCAGGTTCTGCACGAGGTTGCCGGTCGTGCCGTCGCCGCGCAGCGTGAAGCCCGAGTCGCCGTTGTTCGCGGTGACGAGGTCCTTGAAGACGCCGCCGACGGAGGAGGTGGCGACGAAGCCCTGGGCGGGCGAGTTCTGCCAGGTGATGTTCTGGACGGTCCAGTAGTCGCCGTAGATCCCGGCCAGCCAGGAACCGGCGGTCAGCTTGGAACCGTCGATCCTCACCTTCTCGCTGCCGTACGCGGTGAGCGTGATCCGCGTGGAACCGGTGCCGTTCGCCGTCGACTTCAGCGTGGCCGTCGGGTAGTACGTGCCGCCGCGCACCTGGATGGTCGTACCCGCGGCGGCATCGGCGACGGCCGTCTGGAGCTGTGCGGTGGTGGAGACGGTGACCGTGGTGGCGGCGGCCTGCGCCGAGCCGTTGTTCGCGAGGCCGAGGTAGACGCCACCCGCCGCCGCGGCGACGGCCACCGCGACGGCGATCGAGAGCGTACGAGTTCTGCGGTGGCGTCCGGTGCTCAGAAGCACGGGGCGTTCCTTTCCTAGGGGGAGGGGAGACGAAGCGGGCCGGAGGGGCCGCCCCGGCCCGCTTCTGCTCCCTGGTCGCCGCGGTGGCCGGAAAGGTTGCCGAGGTTGCCCGGGTTCCTGCGAAAGCGATCGAAATTTTTCGCTCCCCCTCACCCCGTCCGCATCGATTGACGCCCCGTTCCCCGCTGGTGACACTCCGAGGGCAGTGCATTCAACAGAATCCACCAGAACCCCACAGGATGTGTCATGCGACGCCGCACCGCCCGCGCGCTCCTGATCCCCCTCCTCGCGCTCCTTCTGGGCCTGCTGGCCGCCCCACCGAGCCCCGCGTCACCGTCATCTTCGGGAGCACCGCGCGTGAACGAACCCAAGTACGCCGGCTACCTCTTCGCCTACTTCACCGGCGAGGGCACCGCCGACGGCGAGCAGATCCGCTACGCCCTGAGCCGTGGCAACGACCCACTGCACTGGCGGGAGTTGAACGCGGGCCAGCCCGTCCTGACCTCCACCATCGGCGAGAAGGGACTGCGCGACCCGTTCGTGATCCGCTCCCCCAAGGGCGACAAGTTCTTCCTGATCGCCACCGACCTGAAGATGTACCAGAACTCCAGCGGCAGCTGGGACCACGTGCAGCGGCACGGCAGCAGGTCCATCATGATCTGGGAGTCCACCGACCTGGTGCACTGGACCGACCAGCGTCTGGTGAAGGTGGCCCCCGACAACGCGGGCAACACCTGGGCGCCGGAGGCCTACTGGGACGACTCGCTCGGTGAGTACGTCGTCTTCTGGGCGTCCAAGCTGTACGCCGACGACGACCCGGACCACACCGGATCGACGTACAACAAGATGCTGTACGCCACCACGAAGGACTTCCGCACCTTCAGCGAGCCGAAGGTCTGGGACGACCCGGGCTACTCGGTGATCGACTCGACGGTCATCAAGAACAAGGGCAGTTACTACCGCTACACCAAGGACGAGCGCGACCCCAGCTCCTCCAGCCCCTGCTCGAAGTTCATCACCGGGGAGAAGTCGACCTCGCTGACCAGCACCACGTACGACTTCGTCTCGGACTGCATCGGTAGCGGCTCGATCGACCGCGGCGAGGGCCCGACGGTCTTCAAGTCCAACACCGGGAACAAGTGGTACCTGTTCATCGACGAGTACGGCAGCCGCGGTTACGTCCCCTTCGAGACGACCGACCTCGACTCGGGCAGGTGGACCATGTCGACGAACTACCAGCTGCCCGCGAGCCCCCGGCACGGCACGGTGATGCCGGTGACGCGGGCGGAGTACGACCGGCTGCTGGCCGCCTACCCGGTGACCGGCACGTCGGTCGTGGACGCGACCGCGAAGGGCCAGAACGGGTATGCGATCGTCACCGAGTCGGCCTCGAAGGTCGTCCTGCCGATGAAGCCGGACGCGGACCTCGCGCGCCTGGCCCCCACCCTCTCGGTCGGCGCGGGCGCGAGGGTCAGCCCCGCGTCGGGCACTCGCCGGGACTTCCGCACCCCGCGCACCTACACCGTGACGGCCCCGGACGGGACGAGCCGGACCTGGACGGTGGAGGCGGCGGCGACGCGCAGCCCGGTCCTCCCCGGCCTCAACGCCGACCCGGACGTCCATTACCTGAACGGCAGGTACTGGATCTATCCGACGACGGACGGCTACGCGGGCTGGAGCGGGACGAGCTTCAAGGCGTACTCGTCGAAGGACCTGGTCCACTGGCAGGACCACGGTGTGATCCTGGACCTGGGACCCGATGTGTCCTGGGCGGACAAGAACGCCTGGGCCCCGGCGATCGCCGAACGCGACGGCAGGTACTACTTCTACTTCTGTGCCGAGCAGCGGATCGGCGTGGCGGTGGCCGACTCCCCGGCCGGTCCCTTCAAGGACGCGCTGGGCAAACCCCTGGTGGCCAAGGGCGAGTTGCCGGGTCAGATGATCGACCCGGCGGTGTTCACGGACGACGACGGTCAGTCGTACCTGTACTGGGGCAACGGCCATGGGTACGTGGTGCCGCTGAACGCCGACATGGTGTCGTTCGACGCCACGAAGGTGCGGGACATCACGCAGCCCGACTTCCGTGAGGGATCCTTCGTCGTCAAGCGGCAGGGCACGTACTACTTCATGTGGTCCGAGGACGACACCCGCAGCGAGAACTACCACGTGGCCTACGCGACCGGACCGTCCCCGCTCGGTCCGTGGACCAAGCGGGGCACGATCCTGTCCAAGCGCCCGGAGTACGGCATCAAGGGCACCGGACACCACTCCGTGGTGAACGTCCCCGGCACCGACGACTGGTACATCGTCTACCACCGGTTCGCCCTGAACGGCCCCGGGAAGGCGGGCGGGGACGGCACGCACCGGGAGACCGCCATCGACCGCATGGAGTTCGCGGCCGACAAAACGATCGAACCGGTGGTACCGACCCTGGAGTCGATCCGCCCCGTGCGGAACGACCGCTCCTGAAAGGACTCGGCTAAGTACTCAGCTGACGAAGTACGTCGGGTTCGGGAGCTTGAACGTCTTGTCGGCGTAGCCCCCGTCGAGGTCGGAGTACTGGTCGCCGAAGTTGGCGACGATGTCGTATCCGAGGGACTCGATGTGCTTACGGGTGCCGGACTTGTACTGCACGGTGGTGCAGTTCCAGGCGGCGGCCGTGGCGCAGGCGCTCAGGTAGGCCGGCGGGTTGGCCGCGTCCTTGAGGAACATGTGGGCGGCGTCGAGGTTGATGTCGGCGCCGACCTTCTTCAGGTTCGTGACCGCGTCGACGCGCTGCGACTCCTTCAGGCCCGAGTTGTAGAAGACCTCGACACCCTTGGACTTGGCGTACGCGACGAGTTCGGGGGTGCCGAAGACGGCCGGACGGTCGGCCTGGGCCACGTACGCGGCCCAGGTGCCCGAGTTGTACGTGTAGTTGGTCTTCTTCTCGTAGTCGAGGGAGAGCAGCAGCGTGTCGTCGATGTCGAAGACGACCGCGGGCTTCTCGCCCCGGTGCTTCGCCTTGTGCGCCGCCTTGTCGATGTAGCGCTTGGCGTCCGACTCCAGGCGCGACAGGTCCTTGGCGTACTGGCTGTCCTTGGACGCCTGGTACACGCCGTTGCTGTCGAGCGTGGCGCCGTAGTAGGTGTCGATGTCCTTGACCAGGAGCCCGATGTTGTAGGGCTCGTGGGTCGAGTTGGCCGTCGACTGGCCGGCCGTGGCGACGCCCGTGCCGTAGAGAGCGCCGCCGGCGACGGCACAAGCGGCCGCTATGGCTGCCGCTCTGAGGGACTTCCGCATGGATTCTCCGGATCTGGGTGATGGGTGACCAGGTCATTCCGCGCCAGGTCAGGGACTGTCTACGCGCATCACGCATGCCATGCGAGAGGCTTTATCCGATCGAGACCTCACCCGCGGGCGACGTCCCCCTGGATGCATTACCCGCAGCTGGCGTTGACTTGACCTTCTCTTGAACCGGTTCTCCTAGGGTCGGAACGCACATGCGAACGATGCGTCAGACGGGGAGAGCCGCATGGGTGATGGCAACGGCGACGGCATGGTCCTGCACATCCACACCGCCGATCTGAAGCGCGCGGCGCCGGACTTCCACGAAGGGGCCAAGAACCTCAGCAAGGCACTCACCACCCTCGTCACCACCCTGGACGGCCTGGGAAAACCCTGGGGCGACGACAAACAGGGCAAGGAGTTCGGGGACGCCTACTCACCGCAGCAGAAGAAGATAGAGAGCGCGGCGGGCACCCTCGTACTCGGCCTGGTGAGCATCCACGAGGCCATGAACGACCTGGCGGACGGCACCGTCGACAACGACCAGCTGATCGCGGGAATGTTCACCGAGGTGAAGACCGACGGGACCGACAAGGCCGGGAGCGACGGTTCCGGTGAGCGTTGAGGACGAGGCCAAGAAGATCCTGCTGAAGCTGGGCCTGTGGTGGCCGGACGCCAACTCCGGTTCGCTGCGGGCCGCGGCGACCGCCTGGCGCACCTTCGCCGACGCGGTCGACGACGTACGGGGACCGGTGCACACGAGTGCGTCCTCCCTCATCCACCACAACTCCGGTGAGTCGATCGACGCGTTCGAGAAGTTCTGGGACCGCTACGCCAAGGGCAAGGACGCCGGCTGGCTGAGCGACCTGGCTGAGTCGTCCCGGGCGATGGAAAAGGCCCTGGACAAGTTCGCGGACGCCATCGACGACGCCATCAACAAACTCTGGACGCAGATCGGCATCGACGCCGCCGTGATCGCGGGCGGGGTGGCGCTGGCCTTCTTCACGGCGGGCCTCGCCTCCGGAGCCGCCGTCGTGGCGGCCGACGCCATCATCGAGTTCGGCGCCACCATGGGCATCGCCGTCTCCACCACCGTCGCGGAGATAGCGGCGGGCACCCTGGTCGCGGCGGCCTTCGGCGGAATCGAGTCGGTCACCGTCGACCTGGCCGTGGCCCAGCCCCTGAAGATGGTCACCGGTCTACAGCAGGGCTTCAGCCTGGACGAGGTCAACCAGGCCGCCAAGGACGGCATGATCTTCGGCGGCGCGCTGGGCGCGGGCAGCGGCGTACTGAAGGCGGGCGTGGAGGGCGCGTTCAGCGACACCACTCCCCTCCTGCTGCGTCCGCCGTCGCTCCGGCCCGACCTGGTCGAGCTCGGACCGGCCGCGCGCAACGCGGATCGCACGCCGTGCGTCGGCGAGCCGATCGACGTGGCGACGGGCGCCATGCTGATGACCCAGACCGACCTGACCCTGCCGGCCTCCCTCCCCCTCCTCTTCCAGCGCACCCACCTGTCCTCCTACCGGGGCGGGGTCTGTTTCGGCCCGACCTGGATCTCCACCCTCGACGAGTGCGTGCAGATCGACGGCGAGGGTGTCGTCTTCGCGGCGGCGGACGGCATGCGGCTCGTCTACCCCGTGCCGGAGCCGGATGTAGCGACCCTCCCCCTGAAGGGCGCGCGCTGGCCACTGCGCTGGGACGGCAAGCCCGACGGCGTCATGACCATCACCGATCCCGCCTCCGGAGTCGTCCGCACCTTCAGCACCCCCTTCTCCTCGGGCTCCTTCGGCGTCTTCCATCTGCCGCTGGACTCCTGGAGCGACCGGGGCGGCGCCCGCGTCGACATAGAACGCGACGACGAGGGCGTCCCGTTCGGCATCCGCCACTCCGGCGGCTACTACCTGGCCGTCGACACCCGGGGCCCCCGCATCACCGCCCTGCGCCTGCTCGACGAACCCCCCTCGCGCTACGGCCCCGACGGCCCGGTGGGCGAGGGCACGCTCGTCATGCGCTACGGCTACGACCCGGCCGGCAACCTCACCGAGGTCATCAACTCCAGCGGTGAGCCAATGCGGTTCACCTATGACGACCAGGGCCGGATGACGCGCTGGACCGACCGCAACGGCACCTGGTTCTCGTACGTCTACGACGAACACGGCCGCGTCGTGCGCACCGGGGGCGTCGACGGCATCCTGTCGGGCACGCTGACGTACGACGAGGCGGCGTCCACGACGACGTACACCGATTCGCTCGGCCGCGTCTCCAGTCATCGCTACAACTCCGAGGGCCTGGTCGTCGAGGAGACGGACCCCCTGGGGCATGTCACGCGCACGGCGTGGGACGAGTGGGGTGCCCAGCCCGTGGCGGTGACCGATCCGCTGGGGAGGACGACCCGTCACGCGTACGACGCCGCCGGGCACCTGAGCGAGGTCACCCTGCCGGACGCGTCGGTGATGCGTGCGGCTCACAACGCCCTCGGCCTGCCCACAGAGGTCGTGGAGCCGGGCGGCGCGACCTGGCGGCATACCTACGACGACCGCGGCAACCTGCTGTCCACTGTGGACCCCGCGGGTGCCGAGACGCGGTACGAGTACGACGCGTCGGGCCATCCGGCCGTGGTCACGGACGCGCTCGGCCACACACGCCGGATCACCTCGAACGCCGCCGGGCTGCCCGTCGTGCTCACGGACGAGCTGGGGCACGAGACGACCGTGCGGCGGGATGCCTTCGGCCGGATCGTCGCGGTGACCGGCCCGCTCGGCGACACCACCCGCATGGGCTGGACCGTCGAGGGCAAGCCGGAGTGGCGGGAGTACGCCGACGGCACCCGCGAGTCCTGGGCGTGGGACGCCGAGGGCAACCTGCTCGCCCACACCGACCGGGTGGGCAACACCACCCACCACACCGCCACGCACTTCGACCTCCTGGCGGCCCGCACGGATCCGGACGGCGCACGGTACGCGTTCACGTACGACACCGAGCTGCGCCTGACCAGGGTCACCAATCCCCAGGGCCTGGCCTGGTCGTACCGGTACGACCAGGCCGGCCGGCTCGTCGCGGAGACGGACTTCAACGGCCGCACGCTCACGTACGAGCACGACGCGGCGGGCCGTCTGGTCTCGCGCACCAACGGCGCCGACGAATCACTGCGCTTCACACGGGACGCGCGGGGCCGTGTCGTGGAGCAGCGCGACGACTCGGGTGAGGTGACGACGTACGCGTACGGCCCCGACGGCAGAATGTCCCGCGCCGCCAACGCGGACGCCGAGGTCGTGCTGGATCGGGACGCGGTGGGCCGCATTCTCTCGGAGACGGTGGGCGGGCGCACGACGACGTTCACGTACGACGCCGTGGGGCAGTGCACCCGCCGGGTGGCTCCATCCGGTCTGGTGTCCGACTGGACTTACGATCCTGTGGGCCACCCTGTCGAGCTGCGATCGGCAGCCGGTTCGCTCGCCTTCTCCTACGACGCCCTCGGCCGCGAGACCGAGCGCCGGATCGGCGATGCCGCGACGCTCACTCAGAGCTGGAGCGCGACAGGGCAGCTCGCCGTGCAGTCGCTGACGTCGACGGCGGGCTCGTCGCAGGCGGATCGTCTTCTCCAGCACCGCGGTCACGCCTACCGAGCGGACGGCCACCTCGTCGAAGTACGCGAACTCACCTCCGGGACGCGCCGCTTCGACCTGGACGCCATGGGCCGCGTCACGGGCGTACGCGCCCATGGCTGGCGTGAGGTCTACGCCTACGACGCGGCAGGCAGTCCGGTCCGGGCGACGGCGCCCGGCCATGCTTGTCCGGGTGAGCGCGAGTTCGAGGGCACGCTCGTCCGCCGCGCGGGGCACACCGCCCACGAGTACGACGCCCAGGGCCGTCTGGTCCGCAGGACGCGCAAGCTCCTCAACGGGCAGACGCGCACCTCGACATATGCCTGGGACGCCGAGGACCGGCTGACCGAAGCGGTCACGCCGGACGGCGAGCGATGGCGATACGCGTACGACCCGCTGGGCCGCCGGGTCTCCAAACACCGCGTGGCCGAGGACGGGTCACAGGCCGATCGCGTCGACTTCTCCTGGGACGACACCCGCCTGGCCGAACAGACCAGCCAGGACGGCAGGGTGACGACCTGGGACTACGCTCCGGGCTCTCATCGTCCGGTCGCCCAGACGCAGCACAGGGCCTCCGTCGTCGAGTCCGGCGCGTCGTTCCTCGCCCGGCTGGCCGAAGAGACCGACTCCTCGCACACGACCCGCTTCCACGCCGTGGTCACGGACCTCGTGGGCACCCCCGCCGAGTTGGTCTCGGTGTCCGGAGACCTGGTCTGGCAGCGGCGCACCTCGCTCTGGGGCACCGGTGTGCCGGCTCCGACGGACGAGGAAGCCACCGTGGACTGCCCGCTGCGCTTCCCCGGCCAGTACGCCGACCCCGAGACAGGACTCAGCTACAACCACTTCCGCTATTACGACCCCGAGACCGGACGATACGTCTCTTCGGACCCGCTGGGCCTCGCACCCTCCCCCGATCACCACGCCTACGTGCGGAATCCCCTCGTCGAGTCCGATCCGCTCGGCCTCTTCACCTGCAAGGTGGAGAACGCGCTCAAGGACTGGCAGAGCAGGAGATACCAGTTCGGCAGCGATCAGTTCATGCTCGACAAGAAGAACCTGGCACACGTCCTGGAAAGGCATCATCCGGAGTACTGGGACGGTTCGGTGAAGCAGAAGCAGTCCTTCCTCGACGGAAAGATGTCCATCAAGGATGTCGAGGACGCCATCACCGAGACGCTGAACCAGAACCGGGACAAGCTGACATCCCGCGGCCCCATGGGCATGTACCAGGTAGAAGGAAAAGTAAACGGAGTAGATTACGTCCTCGGAATCAAGAACGGCCATATCGGCCAGTTCTATCCCGGAACTCTCCCCAAGAAATAGGCCTCATGATTGAAATCACCTCCTACCTGCGCACCAAGTCAGGAGGATTCACCCCCGTACCGGACACGACCTCCGCACCTTCGGATCCCTCGTACGTCGAAGGCGCCATCGAACTGACGATCAACGGCGTACGGATCCTGGACCGGGAACTGTGGGACTATGTCGACGAACTCTGGTCGTACATCGGCGACATGGTGCTGAGTCTCAAGCGCGAGGACGAGGCGGCGACGTACTTCCCGGATCAGCCGGTCAGGCTTTCGTTCAAGCGCCTGGGCGGGGGACTCGTTCTCGTCTCTCTCACCTACGATGACACCAAGCGCGCCACCTCCGTCGACGAGCGAGAACTCGTCGAGGCGCTGCAACGGTCGGGCACGGAATTCTTCGCCAGGATGAAGGAATTGTTTCCCGGGAACGCCCCGGGATACGACGACGCGCTGGCAAGACTTATGGGACACGTCAATCCATGACGGGGCCGGGACCGTCTGGCCGAACTCCCCCGAACACGCGACGAGCTCTCTTGACGGAAGGAACAACGAGGACATGCACCATCTCGCTGCCGGGACGCATGGGCCGTCCCCAGTGATCATCGCCCTCTTCGCCCTGGGCGGCCTCGCGGCGGTCTGGTGCGGCGGGAGCTGGGCGTTCAACGTGCGCGGGATCGCCGTCCGGAGGGCCGCGAACATCCGCGAGAGGCATCAGCTGAGGAGTGGTTCGGTGCTGATGGGGGCCCAGCCCTGGTACCACCGGATGCTCGGGGCGTTTCTCACGGTCGCCGGTCTTGTGCTGCTGACCGCCGCGTACGCCCTGTGGCACCTCAACTGAGCCCACCGCACCGGTTCCTCCGGATCAGTTCATCGTGGCGCCGATCGTCGTGCTGCCCGTCGTCAGGAACGTCGTCGCGGGCAGCGAGCCGTCGGACTTGCGGGAGTTGTACGTCGTCGACGCGTCCGTGGAGACGAAGGACGGGGTGGAGATGCCCGAGTCCCAGTTGTTGCCGGAGGACGTGACGGAGGAGCCCTTGGAGACGGCCGCGCTGCCGTTGCCGACGGCCAGGTTCTTGCCGAGCTTCGCGGAGCTGGTGGCGAAGTAGTAGCCGTACTTGCCGTTGGCGTACGCGGTGGTGCGGTTGATGACGATCGAGCCGGTGTTGGAGTTCTCGGTGAAGCCGTTGCCCGCGTCGTCCCAGGCGGCGGAGTTGTTGACGACGTGCGCGACGACCTCGCCGTCGCCGCCCAGCTTGTAGCCGTTGCCGTCGCCCGCGAAGGCCGAGTCGCCCCAGCGGTTCCTGCCGTTGCCGAAGGACCAGGTGTGCTCGACGGTGACAGGGGACGAGAAGGACCAGAAGTCGATGCCGTCGTCCGAGTTGTTGTACAGGCGGGCGCCGGTGATCAGGTTGCCGGTGCCGGAGCCGAACTTCACGGCGACGCCGTCCGCGTTCTCGCCATGGGTGGCGGCGTCGTAGTTGCCGTACGAGTCGAGGTTCTTGACCGTGTTGTTGACGGTGCCGTCACCCGTGAGCGTGAAGCCGGAGTCGCCGCCGTTGATGGTCTTGATGTTGTTCCAGTTCGTGCCGGTGCAGGACTGGCAGACGACCGCGCTGTCCGGGGAGTTCTGGAAGGTGAGGTTGGAGACGTTCCAGTAGTCGGCGGTCAGCTTGAAGATCCAGTCCCCGGCGGGCAGCGAGGAGCCGTCGATCCTCACCGTCTCCGAGCCGTACGCCTGGAGGGTGACGGGGCTCGACGAGGTGCCGTTGGCCGTCGACTGGAGGGTGGCCGTCGGGTAGTACGTGCCGCCGCGCACCTGGATGACGGTGCCGGCGGTGGCGTTCTTGACGGCACTGGTGAGGTCGGCCGTGGTGCTGACGACGACGGTCGCCGCCTGGGCCTGGGTGGGCAGGACGGCGAGTCCGGCGCCGAGCGCCAGGGTGGCGCCGAGAGCGAGAGCGGTTCGACGAGACATGGAGTGCGGTCCTTTCGTCGATACGGTGGGGTTCCCTAAGGTGGGTGGACTACTTCGGGGCTTTCTTCGGGGCTTTCTTCGGGGCTTTCTTCGGGGACATCACGGGCACCAGTCGCCGAGATACGCCGCACGCGTGTGCGACACGGCTTCCGTGTCCGTGAGCTGGGGACGGTTCTCCGGCACGGTGATCGCCGCGCCGGGGCCGGTGTTGCGGTACTCGCGAAAGCGCATGGACTGCCAGGGGTAGGCCTCGCGCATGTCTACGTAGGGCGCCACCGCGTCGATGCCGGGGCCGAGTTCCGTCTCCCGTACGACCAGGGACGGCCAGGCCGTCGTCTCGTACGACGGCACCCACGGCCGCGCGATCTTGTACGCCCCGTCCTGCGCGCCGGAGGTGACCCGGCCGCGCAGGGCCAGGAAGCCGTGCGGGTTGGCGCGGGCCGTGGAGGGCGCGAAGACCATCCCCTCGGGTCTGAAGGTGACGTCCCGGTCGAGGGTGTGGAAGTGGCAGCGCTCGAAGACGGCGGTGGCCCGCCCGAAGACGAAGTCCACGTCACCCTCGACGTAACAGTCGCGGTAGTACTGGCGGTCGAAGGCGGTCAGGGCCGTCGTGTCCGCGAACAGGGTGTCCTGGTGTGCCAGCAGGCGGACGCGGGTGAAGGACGCGCGATCCCCGGTGACGTACGCCGCCACCGCCTGTGTCCCGGTGATGTCCGGGTGGTCGGCGCGCAGCCAGTCGTTGGCGAGCGTCAGCCCGTGCACGGTGAGCCCCGGCGCCGCGGAGGTGAAGGTGGCGGAGCCCGCGGTGCCGTACGTTCCGGAGCCGTCCGGCTTCTGGGTCCCGTTGGCGCGGTCGAAGACGATGACGGCGTCGCGCGGGTCGCGGGTGGCGCCGAGCAGCGTCAGGCCGGCCTTGTCGGCGGGGATGTTCACGACCTCCCGGTACGTGCCCGGGTGCACGACGATCGTCCGGCCGGCGCCTGTCACCGCGTCCACGGCGGCCTGGACGGAGTCACCGTGGCGGACGTGCAGCACCCGGCGCCCGCCCGCGAAGGCGGGAGCCGCGCCGAGGACGGTGAGCGCACCGGCCGTGGTGAGAAAGGCGCGTCGGCGCATCTCAGCACCCCTTCCACGGCGTCCAGTCGCCCAGATACGCCTCCCGGGTCGCCGACTCGGCCTCGTCGTGGCTCAGTTGGGGACGGTTCTGCGGGACGCTGATCACCGCGCCCGGACCCGTGTTCCGGTACTCGGCGAAGCGCTGGCTCTGCCAGGGGTAGGTGTCCGCCATGTCGGTATAGGGCGCGACCGCGTCGATCCCGGCGGCGAGGCGGGTCTCGCGGACGGTCAGCATCGGCCGGGCGGTGGTGTCCGAGCCGGGCACCCAGGGGCGGGCGAGCTTGTAGTACGCGTCCGGGGCCTGGCTGCTGACCCGGCCGTGGGTGACCAGGTAGCCGCGCGGGTTGGCGAGCGCGGTGGAGGGGGCGAAGACGAAGCCGTACGGGGCGGCCGTCAGGTCCGTGCGGTTCAGGGTGCAAAAGTGGCAGCGCTCGAAGACGGCGGTCGCCCGGCCGAAGACGAAGTCCACGTCACCCTCGACGTAACAGTCGCGGTAGTACTGGCGGGCGAAGGTGCCGAGCGCCGTCGAGTCGGCGTACAGCGTGTCCTGGTGGCCCAGGAACCGGCACCCCACGAAGGCCGAGCGGTCGCCCTGCACCTTGACGGCGACCGCCTGGGTGCCGGTGATCTCGGGATGGTCGGCGCGCAGCCAGTCGTTGGCGAAGGTGATCGCGCGGGCGGTGAACCCGTCGGCCTGCACGGTGGTGGTGGCCGACCCGGTGGTCCCGTAGGTGCCGCCGCCGGGCTTCGGGGTGCCGTTGGCGTTGTCGTACACGACGACGACGTCTCGCGGGTCCCCGGAGGCGCCGATCCAGGTCATCTCCGTACGGTCGACACCGACGGCGACCGTCTCCCGGTACGTTCCCGGCGCGATGACCAGCGTGTATCCGGCCCCGCTCACGGCGCTGACGGCGGCTTGGACGGTGGTGTGGTCGCCGAGGCCGCCGGCGTGGACGTACAGGGTCCGCTCGGTGAGCCGGGCGGACGGCGAACCGTGGCGCCCGAAGGGGGACTTCTCCTGGGGCCGCGCCTGGGCCCGCGCGTCAGTCGCGAGGCCGAGCGCGAGAGCGGCTCCGGCACCGGCGACGAGGAAGGTTCTCCGGCTGGGGACGGCAGGGCGGGGTGTGGTGGTGCGGGAGAGCATGGCGATGCTCCTTCGCTGTGCCGCGGGGCTCAGAAGCCGCGCGGGCTCTGCGGGAGGGACGAGGGGCCGGAGCGGCGCGCCCTGGGTGGTGGGCGGTGCGGTGCCGCTCCGGCCTGACCGGGAGGGCTGGACCGGAGCCGGGTCAGCAGATCTTTCCGGCGCCCGCCCCGTGGTCCACGATCCGCGGCACCGCCCTGGGCGAGTCGACCCTCGTCCGCAGGGTCGGCGTCCATCCGGCCCCGGACTGCAGCGTCTCCGCCGGGATCTCCGCGTTGTGCACGGCGATCAGGTCGGTGGCCGCCCCGTTGACGTAGTTGTCCGCGGCGGTGAGCGGCGCCTCCTTCCACTTCTTCAGGACGGTCGCCGCGCTGACCCCTGCGGGCAGCGTGAACGCGTTGTGTTCGGCGACGAGTTGGGACTCCATGCCGATGCCGTAGCTGTAGGAGTAGCCGTCGCCCGCGACGAAGTGGTTGTTGTACGAGTCGACCTGGCCGAAGCGGACGCGGGGCGCGCGCTCGACGAGGTTCGAGAACAGGTTGTGGTGGAAGGTGACCTTGAGGTGGCCCCGGTCGACCGCGGCGGTGGACGCGCTGTCGCTGTTGCCGACGAGGATCGTCTTGTCGTGGTCGGCGAAGACGTTCCAGGAGGCGGTCACGTAGTCCGCGCCCTTGACGATGTCCAGCTCGCCGTCGTGCTGCTCGAAGATCCGGCCGAAGTACGTGGGCAGCGTGCTGTCGGGGTGGTCCCCGTCGGTGAAGGTGTTGTGGTCCAGCCAGACGTGCGTGGAGCCGTAGACCACCGCGCTGTCGTACTCGGAGTTCCAGTTGCCCACGGAGGTGTCGGTCGGGTCCCACTGCGGGAAGCAGTCGAGCGGGCTCTCGAAGGTGAGATTGCGGACGATGACGTTGTCCACGGCCTTGATCTGGAGGCTGGCGCCCTTGAACCCCGCGCCCTTGCCGAGGCCGACGAGGGTGGTGTTGGCGGGGATCTCCGCCTTGATGGCGGTGTCCTGGCCGGCGGCGGAGGCGCGGCGCAGGCCTTCGGGGCTGTCGTCGGGCTCGGCGTCCAGGTTGGTGCCGTATCCCCAGTTCTCCGGCGAGTACTTCTGCAGATAGGCGTCGAAGTCGTAGCCCGGCGCGGCGAAGGATTCGCAGCCTTCGGCGTTGGCGTCGATCGTGCCCTTCACCCGGATGATCTTCGGGGCGGTGCCGCCGTTCTTCAGCGCGGCCTTGAACTCGGCCCAGGTGGTGACGGTGTACACGTGCGCGGCGTCGGCCGCCGCGCCGCCGGAGGTACCCGTGCCGTCGGAGCCCCAGCCGTCACCGGCGGCAAGGGTCCCCCGGCCGAGGTCGCCCGTCCGGGCCTGGGCCTGGGCGGCGGTGCCGGTGGCGGCGAGGGCCAGAGCGGTGCAACCGGCCAGCAGGGCCGTCGTCACCGGCCTTGCTGTGGCATGTCCATGCCATTTCTGTGTGTTCACTGTGCGGCTCTCCTTCTGGCGGAGGTTCTGTGGAAGGGGGTTACGCGGTGGCGTCCGGCCAGGTGATCCAGGACTCGGGGACTTCCTCGTCCAGCCGGCGCACGTCCCGGTGTGCCAGCACCCGGCGGTGCAGCAGCTCGGCCGCGACGAGACGGGCCACCGCGATCGCACCCGGCGGGTTGAAGTGGGTGTTGTCCTGCTCGGTCGCGGTCCAGTTGAAGTACTTCTTGGTCTCCTCGACACCGAGCCGCTGCCACAGGGCGATCGACAGGGCCTGGATGTCGAGCAGCGCCACGTGCTCCTCCTCGGCGAGGGCGCGCACCGCCGCCGGGTAGTCGCCGTGGGTCGCCACCGCGTTGCCGTCCGCGTCGAACTTTCTGCGCTCGACGGAGGTGGCGAGCACCGGCCGCGCGCCACGGGCCCGCGCCCCGTCGATGTACTGCCAGAGGTAGTCCTGGTACGTCGTCCAGGGCTCGGTGTAGCGCGTCGGGTCGGCGCTCTTCTCGTCGTTGTGCCCGAACTGGATGAGCAGGAAGTCGCCGGGACAGATCGCCCCGAGGATGACGCCGAGCCGCCCCTCGTCGACGAAACTTTTCGAACTCCGCCCGTTCGCGGCGTGGTTGGAGACTTCCAGGTGCTCCCGCAGAAAGAACGGCAACGCCATCCCCCAGCCGGTCTCCGGCGCGGCGTCGGCGTACTTCTGGGCGGCGGTGGAGTCACCGGCGATGTAGAGGGTGCGGCGACGCCGGGCGGCTTGTGCGGTGCCGGTTGCCGCAAGGGCAACGGGAACGGCGGCAAGGGCCGCCGAGGTGACCTGTCTACGCGTAAGGGACACGAACGTGTGCCTTTCAAGCAGAGGGGGGACCCGCGCCCCGTCTTTAGGGGCGCGGGGCTGTATCAATGTGCGGCTCCGCCGCGTGGGCGCGACCAGCCACAACGGTCCCGCAGCCAAAAACCGACCGAACCACCCGAGTTCTCAGTGGTTCGTCTTCCAGTCCGCCTGCGCCTTGTTCAACTGATCGGCCAGCGTGTCCAGGAACTGCTTCGCGCTCGTCTTCCCGAGCAGCAGCTTCTGGAAGTTCGGCTCGTTGTCGGACTTGGAGATCGTGTTCCAGTCCGGCAGGTAGTACGGCAGCTGCACGATCTTGGTGCCGGCCCCGTTCAGCGCCTCCGCGGCCAGCTTGGTGGGCTCGGCCTTCTGGATCCACGCGTCCTTCGCGGCGTCGGTGTTCGCCGGGACCTGTCCCGCCGACTCGTTGAACTTGGAGTTCTCCGCCGCCGAGAGGGCGAACTCGATGAACTTCCAGGCGGCCGCCTTGTTCTTGCTGGACTTGAACAGGCTCATCCCGTCGACCGGGTTGGACACCTGCACGCGTGTGCCGTCGTCCCGCGTCGGGTTCGGGATGCCGCGGAACTTCTCCGCGCCCAGCGCCTTCAGGTGGTCCTGGTAGGAGCCGAGGTTGTGGCTGAGCATGCCGATGGTGCCGCTGTCCCACTGGGCGACCATCTTGGTGAAGTCGTTGTTGACGTCGGCGGACGGGGTGTCCTTCTTGTACAGGGCGATGTACTTCTCGAGGGCCGCGACGTTCTTCGGGTCGTTGACGGTGGTCTTGTCGCCGTTCCAGAACGAGGTGATGCCGGTCTGGCCGTACACCGCGTCGAGGGCCGGCGCGATGGCCCCCTCGCCGCCCCGGATGGTGAAGCCGAACTTGTTCTTGCCCGTGTCGGTGAGCTTGTCGGCGGCGTCGTAGAACTTCGACCAGGTGGTCGGGGCGTCCAGTCCCGCCGCCTTGAACAGGTCCGTCCGGTACCACAGCGTGCCGTTGTTGGCGGAGGTCGGCACCTGGTACAGGGTGTCACCGCCGCCCGCGGCCCGGCTGACGTCGAGCAGGTTCTGGCTCAGCTTGCCGTTCAGCGAGCTCCCCTTGAGCCGGCTGTCCAGCGGCTCCAGCGCACCCTGGACGGCGACCTCGGCGAGCATCGCGGTACCCACGCCGCCGACGTCGGGCAGGCCGCCGCCCTGGATGGCGGTGTCGTACTTCGACTGGGCACTCGCCGCCGGGATGCCGACGTACTTGACCTTGATGTCCGGGTACTTCTTCTCGAAGTCCGCGATGATCTGCTTCCAGATGTCGGTGCGGACACCGCCGTTGTTGTCCCAGAAGGTGATCTCGCCCTTGCCGGAGCCCTCGGTGCCCTTGTCGCCCGCCGCGCCGCTGCCGTTGTCGCCGCAGGCGGTGGCGGTGAGCGCAAGCACGGAGCCCAGGGCGACGACCGTCGCGGCACGCCCGGTTCTGTGGATGTTGATCTTCATTGATCGGCTCTCTTCTTCTGGATCCAACGGGGTTGTGGGGTCTTGTCAGCGGAAGGAACTGGTGATGCGGAACCGCGTGAACGAGGCCGCGCCGGCGTGTCCCCCGCCGGCGGGCGCGAGTGCGAAAAGTCCGAGCAGGGCGCCGACCCAGCGCCAGGGGGTGGCGGCGAAGACCTGGCCGGAGGGCGTCCGGCCGCCCCCGACGTCGTAGGAGAACCGGCAGCGCGCCCCCGCCCCGCTCTCGATCCACAGCCGGGCCCGCCCCTCGGGCGCCTCTCGCGGATGCGCGGCGTCGCGCTCCGGCTCGGCGACCGGCTCGGCGAACCGGTGCACGAGCCGCACCGACCCGTCAGCCTCCCGCTGGAGCCCGATCCAGCTGAAGGCGTCCCCGAGCACCGCGAGCCCCGCCCGCGCCCCCGGCTGCTCGCTGTCGAGACGCAGCTCCACCTCGACGGTGGCCGGAGTGCCGGGTAGCCGCTGGGTGAGGACGTTCGGTAGTTTGCGCAGGTCGCACACGTCCACCGTCCGTACGCAGCTCAGCCGCAGCCCGTCCCCCGAGTGCTGGGTGGCCCAGCCGTCCTGCGGGTTGGCGGTCCACTGCCACTGCCGTCCGAACCTGCCGCCGGGGAAGTCGTCGTCGGTGGCGGGCGCGGAGGGCGGCTGCGGTGGCAGTCGCGGCTTCCGGTGTACGGCGACGGGGGCGCCCTCGTCACCGAGCACCGGCCAGCTTCCCCCACTGTCGGCTTCGCTCCCGCGGGAGGTACCCCCATCGCCCCAGCGCATCGGCTGGAGGTGGACGACACGCCCGTAGGGCCCGCGCTGCTGGAAGTGCGCGAACCAGTACTCGCCGGCCCTCGTGCGCACCCAGCCGCCCTGGTGGGGACCGTTGACCTCGGTGTCCCCCTGCTCCAGCACCACCCGCTCCTCGTACGGGCCGAAGAAGCCGCGTGAGCGGAAGGCGCCCTGCCAGCCGGTCTTCACTCCCCCGGCGGGTGCGAAGATCCAGAACCAGCCGTCGTGCCGGTAGGCCTTGGGCCCTTCGAGGGTGAACCAGCCCGGGATCCGGTCCGCGTCGATGATCACCTTGCCCTCGTCGAGCAGCCCGGTGCCGTCGGGGCGCATACGGTGGCCGGTGAGCCGGTTGTTCACACCCGCGCGGGACTTGGCCCAGGCGTGCACGAGATACGCCTCGCCGGTCTCCTCGTCCCACAGCGGGCAGGCGTCGATGAGGCCCTTGCCCTCCTTGACCAGGTGCGGCCGGGTCCAGGGACCCCGGATCTCCGGGGCGTTGACCTGGAAGATGCCGTGGTCGGGGTCGCCCCAGAAGATCCAGAAGCGGTCGTCGTGGTGCCGCAGGGACGGCGCCCACACCCCGCAGTCGTGCCTGGGCTTCCTGAATTCCCCCGCGGGTTCCAGGAGTTGGAGGGCATGACCGACGAGCGTCCAGTTGACCAGGTCGCGGGAGTGCAGGAGCGGCAGGCCCGGTACGCGGCCGAAGCTGGAGGCGGTCAGGTAGAAGTCGTCGCCCACGCACAGGAGGTCGGGGTCCGACCAGTCGGCGTCGAGGACGGGGTTGCGGTAGGTGCCGTCGCCGAGGTCGGCAAAGGCCGGCGCCATCAGGGGCTCACCGCCTTGCGTACCAGCGCCGCGGCCTCGCCGCTGCCGAGGGCGCCGTCCGCGACGACGGTGACGACCCGGCGTACGACCGTCTCCCCGGCCGGGATCGGCAGCCGTTCGGTGTGCGCGAGGGAGGAGCCGACGCCCGGGTACTCGGTGGTGCGCACGAACCAGGGGTCGCGGCGGGTCGCCGCGGTGGCCCCGGCGAAGACGAGGGTCCAGCCCGCGCCCACGAGGGCGAGCCAGTCGGCGGGGGCCCCGTGGACCGCCGCCTCGCCCTCGGTGTCGGCGGTGAGGACGCGCGGCGCCTGTGCTTCCTTGCGGGCCCGCCAGAAGAAGCCGCCGTAGGCCGCTCCGGGCCGCCCGTTGGTGGCCGGGCTGCCGATCGAGAGGGGGCGTGTGGTCGTGTTGGTGAGGGAGAAGGTGAAGTCCAGCGCCCAGGCGGAGTGGGTGAGTTCGGCGACGGCGACCGTACGGCGCTCGCGCAGCAGCTCGCCGCCCGCGGCCACCCAGCGCAGCTCCTCCACGAAGCCGTCCGGGTCGCGCAGCTGGAACCCGGCGTGCCGCTGGGCGCCGTGGTTGGCCAGCTCGGTGGGTCCCTGGTCGCGGACATAGGTGCGACCGCCCCAGAAGTTGTGCCCCTCGACGTCGGGAACGGCGACACCGACGCCGAGGTGGTGGGTGTGGTCGGCGGGGCTGAGCTCGGTGACCGCCGTGCCGGCCAGGGTGGTGACCGGGTGGAGGTAGGGGCGTGGCGAGAACCGGGGCGCCAGTTCGGGCCGGGTGACGTACCGGCCGACCGGGCGGCCCGCGACCCGCAGGACGAGCGAGTCGGTGCTCTGCGCGTGGTTCATGGGGTGCTCACCTCGTTTCCCACCTTGTTCGCGGCCTTGTTCGCGGCCTTGTTCGGGACGTCGCTTCGAACGTCGTTCGGGGCCTGGTCCGGCCGGGCCCAGGAGGCGCCGAGCTCGGAGTAGAGGGCGAGGGTGTCGGCGGCGGCCGCCACGAGTCCGTCGATGCCGGGCACGACCCGGCGGTTCTCCTCGGGGAGCGGTTTCCAGGCGTCGGCGGGCAGCGCGAGCGGGTCCGGCGCCTGCCGGATCGCCTCCACCACCTTCATGAAGGCACCCGTCGCATCCGGCGCGACCAGCAGTTCGGCGCCCTCCGTCAGATGCGCGACCAGGTTCTCCAGCAGGTCCGTGCGGCCGTACTCGATCTCCTCCGGGCCGTGCCCGGACCGCTGCACCAGCACGCGGTCCTGCTTGTACCAGAAGGTGATCCGGCCGCTGCTGCCGTGCACCAGGACGTACGGTTCGCCGGGCCGCTCGGCACAGAGCGTGGCGGCGACGGTGACCCGGCCCCGCGGGGTGCTGATCCGTACGCAGGACGTGTCGTCGGACTCGATGTCGTTGGCGTGCAGCAGCTCGGTCTCGATCGCGGTGACGTCCTCGGCGCGGGTGGACCCGTTGAGCGCGAGGGCGGTGGCGACGGCGTGCGCGAGGGGGTTGGTGAGCGCCCCGTCGATCACGTCCACGCCGTTCAGCCGGCGCCTGCCCGCCCAGGGTGCCCGCCGGTAGTACGCCTCGTCGCGCGCCCAGGCGCCCGCCCCGCCGATCCCGGCCACCTGGCCGATCACACCCCGCGCGATCAGTTCCCGGACCGCGGGCACGGCGTGCGAGCCGAGCGACTGGAAGCCGATCTGACAGACGACCCCGGCCGCGGCGACCCCGTCGGCCATCCGGCGGAACTCGGCGTACGACGGCGCGGGCGGCTTCTCCAGGAGCAGGTGTACGCCCTTGCCCGCGGCGATCAGCGCCAGGTCGGTGTGGGTGGGGATGGGCGTGCAGATCACGGCGATCGCGGCCCCGGTGGAGTCGAGGAGGGCGCCGAAGTCGGCCGACTGCTCGACCGTTCGCCCGTTCAGTTCCTCCGCACTGAGCGGGGTCAGCTCGCAGATGCCCGCCAGCCGTACGAGCCCCTGGTCCTGGAGCCGGCGGATGTTCTCCAGGTGCCAGCGGCCGTGGCCGCGCGCACCCGCGAGAACGACGGGCAGCGGCGGTTTCCTGGTGGGCGTGCTCGACGGGAATTCCTTGGCGGGCGTGCTCATCCCTTCACCGCCCCCGCGCTGAACCCGGTGATCAGCCACTTCTGGATGAAGGCGAAGACGATCACGACGGGGACGGCCGCGATGATGCCGCCCGCGGCGAGCGCGCCCAGGTCGACGCTGTCGGAGCTCATCAGCGTGTTGAGTCCCACGGGGATGGTCTGCTTGCTCTGGTCGCTGAGGAACATCAGGGCGAACAGGAAGTGGTTCCAGGCGTGCACGAAGGCGAAGGAGCCGACGGCGATCAGCCCGGGCCGCAGCAGGGGCAGGACGACGATCCGGAAGGCCGTGAAGCGGTCACAGCCGTCGACCCAGGCGGCCTCTTCGAGCGAGTACGGGACGTTCCTGATGAACCCGCTGATGAGGATCATCGACAGCGGCAGCTGGAAGACCGTCTCGGCGATGATGACGCTGCCCAGCGAGTTGATCATCTGGAGCTTGGCGAAGATCTGGAAGAGCGGGACCAGGAGCAGTGCGCCCGGCACGAACTGGGAGCAGAGCAGCGCCAGCATGAAGCCGCGCTTGATCCTGAAGTCGAAGCGGGCCAGGGCGTACCCGCCGGCGAGGGCGACGAGGGTCGTCATCACCAGCGTGGCGACGGCGATGAGCACGCTGTTCTGGAAGTAGGTCCCGAAGCTGCGGTCGTTCCACACCTTGTCGAAGTGGTCGAAGGTCACGGGCCACGGCACGAGCGAGGTCGAGCCGGCCGGGCGGAGCGCGAAGAGCAGGATCCAGTAGAAGGGGATCAGGGTGAAGAGGAGGTAGAGGGAGAGCGGAAGGTAGATGTGCCGGCGGGGGACCTCGTCCCAGGCGCGGCGCTTCCTTCCCGGGCGCTGCCGGGGCTCCTCGGCGGGCGGGGCGGGCGCCGTGGGGGCGCTGATCGTGGCGTCCTTGGTGATCACTTGTCCCCGCCTCCGAACTTGCTCAGTCGCAGATAGACGACCGAACAGAACAGCAGAATCACGAACGCGACCGTGGTGAGGGCGGACGCGTAGCCGAAGTTGTGGGCGTCGACGCCGGTGTTGGCGATGTAGAGCGGGAGGGTCGTCGTCTCGCCCGCGGGACCACCGCCCGTCAGCGTGTAGAGCAGGTCGACGTTGTTGAACTCCCACACCGCGCGCAGCAGGGTGGACAGGATGATGGCGTCCTTCAGGTGCGGCAGTGTGATGTGCAGGAACTGCCGGAAGCGGCTGGCGCCGTCGACCTCGGCGGCCTCGTACAGGTCCTTGGAGACGGACTGGAGGTCGGCGAGGATCAGGATCGCGAAGAAGGGGACACCGCGCCACAGGTCGGCGACCACGGCCGCCGGGAAGACGGTGGAGGTGTCCGACAGCCAGCTGGTGCCGTACTGGCCGATGCCCGCGTCGGCCAGGTAACGGGTGATGCCGGTCTGGGAGTTGTAGAGCAGCACCCAGATCGCGGAGGTCAGCACACCGGAGACGGCCCAGGGCGAGAAGACCAGCGCGCGGCCGACGGCCCGTCCCACGAAGGTCTGGTTGACGATCAGTGCGAGCGCGAGCCCGAAGAGCAGTTGCAGGCCGACCTCGACGAAGACCCACTTGGCGCTGAAGGTCAGCGTGTCCCAGAACTGGGGGTCGCTGGTGAAGGCGTGGGTGAAGTTGTCGAAGCCCGCGAAGCCGTTGCGCCACGGTTTGGTGGGGTTGTAGTTCTGCAGGCTGTAGTAGAAGACGCTGATGACCGGGTAGGCGATGAAGCCCAGCATCAGCAGGCCCGCCGGGGCGATCAGCAGATACGGGAGCTTGCGGGGCGTCGCCGAGCCACGGCGCCGCCGGGGTGGCGCGGGCTGTTTCGCCACGACTGCGGCTTGGGCCATGACTGTTCTCCGTTCTGGCGGGTGCCGTGGAACGCTTGCCGTGCTGACAGGAAGCGCTTGCTACGTACACATGGGTGAAGCGCTTGCCGTCCACCGTTCGAGATGTCGACCGGACGATCGATCAGATGCTGGGCAGATGTTGGCCGTTGGTGCTCAGGGGAGAGCGGCCCTGGCGGGCACGCTCAGCCCGCGTACGGGTCCGGCACCTTCCCCGGCCGGGCCAGGAAAGCGAAGTCGCAGCCGGTGTCCGCCTGGGTGATCTGCTCGTTGTAGAGCGCCCCGTACCCGCGCTCGTACCGTTCGGGCGGCGCCGTCCACTGTGCCCTGCGCCGCTCCAACTCCTCGTCGTGCACGTTGAGTTGGAGTGACCGCGCCTCGACGTCGAGGGTGATCGTGTCCCCGGTGCGTACCAGGGCGAGCGGTCCGCCGATGTGCGACTCGGGCGCCACGTGCAGCACACAGGCGCCGTAACTCGTGCCGCTCATCCGGGCGTCGGAGATCCGCACCATGTCCCGTACCCCCTGCTTCAGCAGATGGTCGGGGATGGGCAGCATCCCGTACTCCGGCATGCCGGGACCGCCCTTGGGCCCGGAGCCCCGCAGCACCAGCACGCTGTCCGCCGTGATGCCGAGCGACGGGTCGTTGATGGTCCGCTGCATGGTCTTGTAGTCGTCGAAGACGACCGCGGGACCGGTGTGCTTGAGCAGGTGCGGCTCGGCGGCGATGTGCTTGATGACGGCGCCGTCGGGGCAGAGGTTGCCGCGCAGTACGGCGACTCCGCCCTCGGCCGCGACCGAGTTGTGCCGGGTGCGGATGACGTCGTCGTCGTGCACCTGGGCGCCGGCCAGTTGCTCGCGCATGCTGTCGTACGACACCGTCGGCCGGTCCAGGTGCAGCAGATCGGTGATCCGCGACAGGAACCCGGGCAGTCCGCCGGCGAAGTGGAAGTCCTCCATGAGGTACTTCCGGCCGCCGGGCCGGACGTTCGCGAGCACCGGCACGGTCCGCGCGATGCGGTCGAAGTCGTCGAGCGTGAGGGTGACGCCCGCCCGGCCCGCCATGGCGATCAGATGGATCACGGCGTTGGTGGAGCCGCCGAGCCCGAGGACGGTCGTCACCGCGTCCTCGAACGCGTCCGCGGTGAGGATGTCGGACAGTTTCCGGTCCTGGCGGACGAGTTCGACGATCCTCAGGCCCGCCGCGGCCGCCATCCGGTCGTGCCCGGAGTCGACGGCGGGGATGCTGGACGCGCCGGGGACGGTCACCCCGAGCGCCTCGGCGGCAGCCGTCAGCGTGGACGCCGTACCCATGGTCATGCAGTGCCCCGGGGACCGCGCGAGCCCGCTCTCCAGCTCGGTCATCTCGCACTCGCCGATGAGTCCGGCGCGCTTGTCGTCCCAGTACTTCCACATGTCGGTGCCGGAGCCGAGGACTTCGCCCCGCCAGTGTCCGGGCAGCATGGGCCCGGCGGGCACGAAGACGGCGGGCAGGTCGACGGACGCGGCGCCCATGAGCAGGGCGGGCGTGGACTTGTCGCAGCCGCCCATCAGTACCGCGCCGTCGACGGGATACGAGCGCAGCAGTTCCTCGGTCTCCATCGCCAGCAGGTTGCGGTAGAGCATCGGGGTCGGCTTCTGGAAGGTCTCGCTGAGAGTGGAGACCGGGAATTCGAGCGGGAAGCCCCCGGCCTGCCACACCCCCCGCTTCACGGCCTGCGCGCGGTCGCGCAGATGGACGTGACAGGGGTTGATGTCGGACCAGGTGTTCAGGATCGCGATGACCGGCTTGCCGAGGTGTTCCTCGGGAAGGTAGCCGAGCTGGCGGGTGCGGGCCCGGTGGCTGAAGGAGCGCAGACCCGACGAGACGCCGCTGCCGTACCACTGATGGCTCCGGAGCTCCTCGGGGCGCTTCGGCGCCCCTCTTCCCTGGCTCATATGGACCACCCCGCGGCGATGGCGGCGACTTCCGCGCGCTCGGACTCGGGCAGCAGCGTGCTCGGCGGGCGGACCTCGCGGCGGCACAGGCCGAGCGAGGCGAGGGCCTCCTTGACCACGGTGACGTTGTTGGCGGAGGTGTTCGCCGCGCGCAGCTCCTCGAAGCGGCGGATCTGCTCCCAGACCTTCATGGCGGCCGGGTAGTCACCGGCCCGAAGGGCTTCGATCATGTTCAGGGAGACGGCCGGTGCGACGTTCACGAGGCCCGAGGTGAAGCCCGTGGCACCGGCCGAGAAGTAGGACGGGGCGTACGGTTCGGCGAGGCCCGCGACCCACACGAACCGGTCGAGCCCCGCGTCCCTGGCGAAGGCGGCGAAGCGGGCCGCGTCCGGGACGGCGTACTTCACTCCGATCACGTTCGGGCAGACGTCGGCGAGGTCGGCGAGCCGGGCGCCGGGCAGCACCGGGTTGCGGATGTAGGGCACGACGCCCAGCTCCGGCACGGCCTCGGCGATGGCACGGTGGTAGTCGACCCAGCCGCCCTCCGAGACGTAGGGGTGCACGGGCTGATGGACCATCACCATCCGCGCCCCGAGCTCCCGGGCGTGCCGGGCGGAGGCGACGGCGGTCGGCAGGTCGTGTCCGACCCCGACCAGGACGGCGGCGCGGTCGCCGGCCTCGTCGATCGTCAACTCGGTGACGAGCTGCCGCTCTTCGGGGGTCAGAGCGTAGAACTCACCGGTGTTGCCGTTCGGTGTGAGGGTACGGATGCCGCCGTCGAGCAGCCGACGCAGCAGGGCCCGGTGGGTGTCGCCGTCGATCGTCCCGTCCTCCGTGAAGGGGGTCACGGGGATCGCCACGACCTCGGCGAGCGCCGCCCGCTGGGTCTCGTACGTCGCTGTCATTCCTGTCCAACCTCTTCCTGGGTCTCGGGGAAGGCCCGTCGCACGAACGACTCGATGTGGGCGTGCAGCGCGCGGGCCGCGCCGTCGGCGTCACCGTCGAGGGCGAGACGCAGGATCTCCCGGTGCTCGCCGGCCTCGCGCTCCCAGGACGGGTCGGCGGCCCAGGCGACCGCCGACACGAGAGCGGCCTGGTCACGCACTTCGTCGAGCATCCGGCCGAGCAGCGGGTTGCCGCAGGAGACGTACAGGGCGCGGTGGAACTCCCGGTTGGCGAGCGAGCGTTCGGCGGTGTCGGAGGCGTCGTCGGCGCGGGTCAGCGCGTCGCGCGCGGCGTCGAGCGACGCCTCGCGCCGTACGGTCCGCCGCAGCGCCTCCGGCTCCAGCAGCAGCCGCACGTCGTACACCTCGCGCGCCATGTCCGCGTCCACCATGCGCACCGTGACGCCCTTGTACTGGTTCATCACGACGAGCCCGGTACCGGCCAGGGTCTTGAGCGCCTCGCGCACGGGTGTCTTCGACACCCCGAACCGCGCGGCGAGCTCGGTCTCGACCAGGGCCTGCCCCGGGGACAACTGCCCGGTGAGGATGCGGTGTTTGATCCCCTCCAGCACGAACTGCGTGCGGGACGGGATCGGAATGGGCACAGAGGTCATGCGCGCCTCTCGGATCTGTATCTGATCTCGTGTATCGCGTCTCATATATGACGTACGAAGTACGACGCGTTGAAGGTAGGAGCGCGGTCGTGTTTCGTCAACGCTTCCGACAAAAGAAGTTGGAGTGACCGAGGAGGTCCGGGCCGCCGGACGGTCATCCACGATTCGCTTTCGCGATGCGGTCGAGGTCCGCCTCGCGGAGGAACGCGAGAGCCCTCCCCTCACACTCGGCCCGCAGCCCGTGCGCACTCGACGCCCAGCCCGGGCTCACTCGGCCCGCAGCCCGTGCGTGTCGATCTCGGCACGATCAGATCGCGCACGGTCCTTCCGGATATGCATCTGCAACTCGGCGAAGGTGCCGGGCACCCCCGTCCCGGCACCGCGCTTCAGCAGTACCCGGGTCTCCGGCGAGGCCGGGCTACGGCTTCCAGCCGGGGTCGCGGCCGCTGAGGCCGATCACGCGGTCGAGGAGGGGCGCATCGTCGGGCACCGGCACCACGGGGCCGAACAGACCTCCGCCCGGGCCGGAGTTCTCGGCCGCGGCGGCGAGGAAGCCGTACGCCGCCCGCAGCGCGACCTCGTCGGGCTCGTACTCCTGGCCGGTGGCCCGGGCCAGGTCCCAGCCGTGCACCACCAGCTCGTCGGCGGCCACGGCCCCGGCGACCGCACCCGGCAGCGGCACCCCGCCCGCACGGGTCTCGCCGGTCCACGCGGCCGGCTCGCGCCAGGCCTCGGCGAGCTCGTCGAGGGCCTTCGGCAGGGTCTCGCGCCAGTCGGGCCCGATGTCCGGCACCACTGAACCGGGACTGGTGTCGGTCGTGACGCCCAGATCCTTGCGCCCGGCGTCACGGAAGGCGACGGCCAGTCCGCCCACATGCCCGAGCATGTTGTGCACCGCGAGCCCGGGACAGGGCGTGTCGCGGTCCAGCTGCTCCCGCGTCATCCCCGCCGCGAGGCGCGCCACGATCAGGGCCTGCGGCCCGAGGTCGAAGATGTCGAAAGTCCGGTCGTCCGTCATCCGCTGCTCCCCAGATTCTTCAGCTCTTGGCTCTTCGGTTCTTGGCTCTTCGGCTCTTCTGTGGCTCCGCTCCGGAAGTAGACCGAAACCGCGCCCGGAACTCATCGCTCCCGGCCGAGGGGATAGGGCACATGCCCGATCCTCGACCGCCCTCCTTAGCACCACGATCAGCTGCCATGACATGGACGGTGACGCGTGTTCTGGGTGACCGCAACGCGGGGTTGTACCTGGCCGGAGTGGTGGTCTCCGGGTTCGGTTCGTCGGCGATGTGGCTGGTGTCGGGCATCTGGGTCAAGGACCTGACGGGCTCGAACGGTCTGGCGGCCCTGTGCGTGTTCGCCCTCTGGGCCCCCACGCTCGTCGGTCCCGTCCTCGGCGTGCTCGCGGACCGCACCCGCCGCCGGCCGCTCCTGATCGCCGTGAACGTGGCCCTGGCCGCGCTCCTGCCGACGCTCTTCGCCGTGACCACCCGGGACCGCCTGTGGATCCTGTTCACGGTGCTTTTGATCTACGGGGCGGCGGGTGTCGTCCATGACGCGGCGGAGTCGGCGCTCGTGGCCACGGCCGTCGACAGGCGCCTCCTCGGCGACTTCAACGGCCTGCGCATGACGGCGGGCGAGGGCGTGAAGCTCCTGGCGCCGCTGACCGGGGCGGGCCTGTACGCGGCGTACGGCGGTGCGAGGGTGGCCGTCCTGGACGCCGTGACGTTCGCCCTCGCGGCCGGGCTGTACGCGCTGCTGCGGGTCCGCGAGGCCCCGCCCGCCCCGGACCCCTCGGCCTGGCGGGCCCGGACCGCGGCGGGCATCCACCACATCCGGCATCACCCGGAACTCCGGCCACTGATCCTGGCCGCCGCCACGACGATGCTCTTCGCCGGCCTCAACGGCGCCACGGTCTACGCCGTCGCCGAGGGTCTTGGCCACTCCCCCGCGTACGTCGGCCTCCTCTACGTCGCCCAAGGCGTCGGCTCGGTGCTGACCGGCCTGGTCTCGGGTCCCCTGCTCCGCCGACTGGGCGAGCGCCGCTTCGCCGTGTACGGCATCGCCCTCACGGCGGTCGCGGTCGCGCTGCGCGCGGTCCCGTCCGACACGGTGGCCCTGGTCTGCGGCGCGGTGATCGGCTTCGGTCTCCCCTGCGTCCTGATCGCCGCGTACACCGCCGTCCAGCGCGAGACTCCGGCCCCGCTCCTCGGCCGCACCTCCGCCACCGCGAACACCTTGATGTACGCCCCGAACGCGCTCGGACTGGCCGTCGGCGCGGGCCTGATCGAACTGGTCGACTACCGGCCCCTGCTCCTGACCCTCGGGCTGACCCGCCTCCTGACCCTGCGCCCACTCCTCAAGCGCCGGACGACCCGAGGCTCATAGGGCCCCGGGGTCCGGGCTCAGACCGAGCCCGTCAACACCGCCCGTACGGCGTCCAGATCCCCGTCCGAGGCCAACCCCGCGTGATACAGCCGCAGTTCGGTCGCGCCCGCCGAAGCCGCCCGAGCCGCGTCGTCCGCCAAGGTGCCCGGGCTGCCTCCCATCCCCGACACGACCGTGAAGTTGGCGGCCAGTACGGCCGCGTCCCGCCCCTGTTCCGCGAACGGCGTGAGCGGGCCCACCCCACCCGTGCACGGCACCACCACCCCGTCCGCCACGGACAGAATGTGCCCGGGATCGACCCCGGCGTTCGCCCCGCAGTGGTACGACACGGGATCGGCGTGCAGCAGCACCTGGAAGCCGGCCGGCGCGGCCGCGCGTACCGCCGCGACCGCCGTCTCCTGGAGCGAACGGGCCACGCCCTCACGCCACGCGCGCGTGGCGGCCGCCGTCTCACCCCCGAGCAGCTTCTCGACCACCGGCCAGCCGCCGTCCGACGGCACGTCCCCGCGCCACACCGGCTCCAGCGCCTCCCGGACGGCCGACGCCAGGAAATCCGCGTCGAGCCCGTATCCCCCGTACCCCTCCCGGCAGGCCGCGCAGAAGCAGAGCGACATCAGGTACTGGCCGGCGTCCCCGAGCCCCACCCCGCCGATCTTGTCGTGGGCGTGCAGATGCGTGAGGCCGTACCAGCCGAGCGACTCCAGCTCCGTACCCAGCGCCCCGGGCCGCGGCGCCGCCTCCACCGCGAGGTCGACGAGGTACGTCCGGGTGTCGGCCTGCGCGATGCACGGCGCCCACGCATAGCGGTCCCCGTAGGCGTTGACGACGGAGGTGGACGGATGCTCGGCCCCCATCCGGGAGTTGTGCGCGAGGACCACCCAGGTGTGGACGTCAAGGCCGGCCTCCGCGAGCGCGGCGGCCGCCTCCCCGTACGCGTCCCCCGGCGCCCACTCCCCGGCGGCGTAAGGCCGCAGCGCGCGCCCCTCCCACCGCGCGTCGTCGACGGGGTACAGGACGGCGGCGTGCGAGGCCGTCACGATCCGGTGCCGGTGGTGGCGAGGGGTCAGCGCGCGCGTGGAGTGGTACGCGGAGGCGAGCGTCACCTGTCGCACCCCGAGCCCGGCGATCCGCTCGGCCGCCCCCGGATCCCCTACGACGTCCCACGGATAGACGAAAGCGGACGCCTTCACTCGCCCTCCCCCAGCCGTCCTTCTCCCTCGGGTCCCTCAAGCGCTGCGTCAGACCCCTCGAGCGCTCCCTCGGGCCCCTCGAGGGGCTCCAGCAGCGCATACCCCCGCTCGATCAGCTGAGCGAGCTGTTTCACATGGTCCTCGGTCGGCTCGTGCAGCGGCGGCCGTACCTCACCCACGTCCAGCCCCCGCAGCCGTACCCCCGCCTTGACCAGGGAGACCGCGTAGCCGCGGCCCTGGGCCCGCAGGTCGACGAAGGGGCGGTAGAAGCCGTCCAGCAGCCGGTTCGCCGTCTCGTCGTCGCCCGCGTTCAGCGCCGCGTGGAACGCCAGAGCGATCTCGGGTGCGAAGCAGAAGACCGCCGACGAGTAGAGCGTGATGCCGATGCCCCGGTACGCGAGCCCTGTCAGCTCGGCGGTCGGCAGCCCGTTGAAGTACAGGAAGTCGCCGGGGACCTCGCTGCGCACGGCGCTCACGATCCGCTGCATCAGGTCGAGGTCGCCCACCCCGTCCTTGAAACCGATGATCCCCTCGGTGCGGGCGAGTTCGACCACGGTCTCGGGCGTGAACACGGCGTTGTCGCGCTGGTAGACCACCATGTCCAGCGAGGTGGCGGCGGCGAGTTCCCGGTAGTGCCGCAGGAGTCCCTCCTGCCCCGCCACCACCAGATACGGCGGCATCGCGAGCAGCCCGTCGGCCCCGGCCTCCTCGGCGAGGCGTGCGAACCGTACGGCGAGGGCGGTCCCGTATCCGGCGCCCGCGACGACCGGAACCCGCCCGGCCGTCTCCTCCGCGGCCGCCCGCACGCACTCCTGGAACTCCTCGGGCGTGAGCGCGTGGAACTCCCCGGTGCCGCAGCAGGCGAAGACGGCGGCGGCACCCGCCTCGACGCCGCGGCGCACATGCGCGCGGTAGGTGTCGAGATCGAGGGCACCGTCGGGGCCGTACGCCGTGACGGGGAAGAACAGCGGCCCGCTGGGGACGCTGAGCCGAGCGGCAAGGGGGGCTGACGTCACGGACTCTCCCTGGGGCAGGTGCTCACGCACACGACAGCGGGTGCATGTTTCTGATCCATGTCCATATTTCTGAACGCCACCACGCTAAAGCGCGACCTTGGGGCCGGTCAAGCGCGCACACCCGCGACACAGCAGCGGATTCGCCACCTTCGCGCGACACTTGACGGAGCAGGTCGGCGCTCCTTAGCGTGTCCATGGATGTGAATGCCGTACACGAATACGGCCACTCACGTGGCCGTGAGGAGACACCCGCATGCCCGCTCCCCGCACCGTTCTGCTCACCGGCGCCGCCGGCGGACTCGGCACCCTGATGCGGGGGCTGCTGCCGGACTACGGCTATGAGCTGCGCCTCCTCGACCTGCTGCCCGTCGAGGGCGAGCCGGACGCGCTCACCGCGGACCTCGCGGACAAGGCCGCGCTGCGCGAGGCCGTGCGGGGCGTCGACGCGATCATCCACCTCGCGGGCATCTCCCTGGAAGCCTCCTTCGACAAGATCCTCAAGGCGAACATCGAGGGGACGTACAACCTGTACGAGGCGGCGCGCGAGGAGGGCGTACGACGCATCGTCTTCGCCTCCTCCAACCACGCCGTCGGCTTCACCCCGCGCCCCCGGGGCGAGGCCCCCTTCGACGACGGCGCCCTGATCCCGATCGACACCCCGCGCCGCCCGGACACCTTCTACGGGCTCTCCAAGTCCTTCGGCGAGGACCTGGCGCAGTTCTACTGGGACAAGCACGGCCTGGAGACGGTCTCGGTCCGCATCGGCTCCTGCTTCGCGGAGCCCACCAGCGTGCGCATGCTCTCCGTCTGGATGAGCCCCGAGGACGGCGCCCGCCTCTTCCACGCGGCGCTGACCGCCGAGGACGTACGGCACACGGTCGTCTACGGCTCCTCCGCCAACACCCGGCTGTGGTGGGACCTCTCGACGGCCCGGGCGCTGGGCTATGAGCCGCGGGACGACTCCGAGCCCTACGCCGAGAAGCTCATCGCCGAGCAGGGCGAGCTCGACCCCGCCAACCCGGACCACGCCCACCTGGGCGGCCACTTCACGACGCACCCGCCGATCTGGCCGTACTGACGACCGGACGGCGTAATGACGATCGGCTGGCCGCACTGACGACCGGGCGGCCGGAAGACGACCGTGCGACGAGGGCGCGAAAGAGCGGGCGGGCACCGAACGGGCCCGCCCGCCGCCGTGTTCGGGCACGAACCCTGCCCGATCCCACCCCGCCCACCGCTCCGCCCCAGGTCCGGCACGGGCGCCCACCACGCCAAACGGTCACAGCCGGGCATCATCGGTCACGCAACAGGCCTGGTCAGTGCCGCGCACCCGCTGTAGAACTTCCCCCAAGGCCCACACCGGGCCCGAACGGGCAGTACGCACAGGACGCAGGGAGCAGGTGTCGGCCATGACCGCGGAAGAACGTCAGCGGGAGATCGTCAAGGCCGCCCGCCGTACCGGCGCCGTCGACGTCACCGCGCTCGCCGCCGAACTGGGCGTCGCCAAGGAGACCGTACGGCGTGACCTGCGCGCCCTGGAGGACCACGGCCTGGTCCGCCGCACCCATGGCGGCGCCTACCCCGTGGAGAGCGCCGGGTTCGAGACGACGCTCGCCTTCCGGGCCACCAGCCATGTGCCCGAGAAGCGCCGGATCGCGAGCGCCGCGGCCGAGCTGCTCGGGGACGCCGAGACCGTGTTCATCGACGAGGGGTTCACCCCGCAGCTCATCGCCGAGGCACTCCCCAAGGACCGGCACCTGACCGTGGTCACCGCCTCCCTGGCCACGGCGGGCGCGCTCGCCGAGGCCGACCACACCAGCGTCCTGCTGCTCGGCGGCCGGGTCCGCCCCGGCACGCTCGCGACCGTGGACCACTGGACGACGAAGATGCTCGCCGGTTTCGTCATAGACCTGGCGTACATCGGCGCCAACGGCATCTCCCGCGAACACGGCCTCACCACCCCCGACCCGGCGGTCAGCGAGGTCAAGGCCCAGGCGATCAGGGCCTCCCGGCGCACGGTCTTCGCGGGCGTGCACACCAAGTTCGGGGCGGTCAGCTTCTGCCGCTTCGCGGAGATCACCGCCCTGGAAACGATCGTCACGAGCACACTGCTTCCGACGTCCGAGGCGCACCGCTACACCTTGCAAGGCCCCCAGGTCATCCGAGTCTGAAAACCCAACTCACCCACTACAAGGGCACACCCACCCCTGAGAACGCCCTTTATCTCCCTATACGTCCAGGAGCGATCCATGCGAACCCAGAGCCGACGGAGGTCGCGCGCACTCGCCGCGGCCGCCGCAGGGACGCTGCTCGCCCCGCTGCTCTCCGGCTGTTGGGTCGGAGCGGGCGGGTCGGGGTCAGGCGGCGACTCCATCAACGTCCTGATGGTCAACAACCCGCAGATGGTGGAGCTGCAGAAGCTCACCAAGGCGCACTTCACCAAGGACACCGGCATCAAGGTGAACTTCACCGTGCTGCCGGAGAACGACGTCCGCGACAAGATCAGCCAGGACTTCGCCAACCAGGCCGGCCAGTACGACGTCGCCACGCTCTCCAACTACGAGATACCGATCTACGCCCGCAACGGCTGGCTGCACGACATGGACTCCTACGTACGCCAGGACAGCGGCTACGACGAGCAGGACATCCTCGCCCCCATGCGGCAGTCCCTGACGGCCGCCGACGGCAAGCTCTACGGGCAGCCGTTCTACGGCGAGTCGTCCTTCCTGATGTACCGCAAGGACGTCTTCGCCCAGAAGGGCCTGACGATGCCCGCCCACCCCACCTGGGAGCAGGTGGGGCAGTTGGCCGCCGAGGCCGACGGCGCCCGGTCCGGCATGAAGGGCATCTGTCTGCGCGGCCTGCCCGGCTGGGGCGAGCTCATGGCACCCCTCACCACCGTCGTGAACACCTTCGGCGGCACCTGGTTCGACAAGGACTGGAAGGCCCGTCTCGACTCCCCCGAGTTCGAGAAGGCGACGAAGTTCTACGTGGACCTCGTCCGGGGGCACGGCGAGTCCGGCGCCGCCCAGTCGGGCTTCGCCGAGTGCCTCAACAACATGACCCAGGGCAAGACGGCCATGTGGTACGACGCCACCTCCGCGGCGGGCTCCCTGGAGGCGTCCGACTCCCCGGTCAAGGGCAAGATCGGCTACGTACCCGCGCCCGTCGAGAAGACCAAGTCCTCCGGCTGGCTCTACACCTGGGCCTGGGGCCTGCAGAAGGCCTCCCACAACTCCGACAAGGCCTGGAAGTTCATCTCCTGGGCCTCCAGCAAGCAGTACGAGCAGCTGGTCGGGGACACGATCGGCTGGTCCAACGTGCCGGCCGGCAAGCGCGCCTCCACCTACACGAACCCCGCGTACACCAAGGAGGCCGCCGCCTTCCAGGAGATGACCCGCGAGGCCATCGAGGGCGCCCGGCCGCGTGACCCGGGGGTGCAGCCGCGCCCCGCGCCCGGCATCCAGTTCGTCGGCATCCCCGAGTTCACCGACCTCGGCACCAAGGTCTCGCAGGAGATCAGCGCGGCCATCGCCGGACGCCAGTCCGTCGACTCGGCCCTGAAGAAGTCCCAGAAACTCGCCGAGAAGATCTCCAAGGAGTACGAGGGACGATGACCGCCACGACAACGGCCCCCGTGGCCGCCACTCCCGTACGCACCCTGGGAAAGCCGTCCAACCGGCTGCGCGCCTGGGCCACCCGCGCCCCGCTGCTCCCCGCCCTCATCTTCATGATCGCCGTGACCCAGCTCCCCTTCGTGGCCACGCTGGTGATCTCCTTCTTCGACTGGAACGCGCTCTACCCCAAGGCCCGCCACTTCACCGGCCTCTCCAACTACTCGGACGTCCTGACCGACCCCGACCTGCGCCACTCCGTCTGGACGACGATCCTCCTGACGGCGGCCGTGGTCGTCGCCAGCCTGGTCATCGGCCTGGGCCTGGCCCTGCTCCTGGACCGCGGGTTCCGCGGCCGGGGCATCGTCAGAACCCTCCTCATCGCCCCCTTCCTGGTGGTCCCGGTCGCCGCGGCCCTGCTCTGGAAGCACGTGCTCTACAACCCGGAGTACGGCCTGCTCAACGGGCTGCTGCACTACGTGGGCGGCCCCCAGCCCGACTGGATCTCGGGCACTCCGCTCCTGGCGGTCGAGGCCTCCCTGGTCTGGCAGTGGACGCCGTTCATGATGCTGATCCTCCTGGCCGGCCTGCAGAGCCGTGACCACCAGCAGATCGAGGCCGCCCGGGTGGACGGCGCGAGCGACTGGCAGGTCTTCCGCTACCTCACCCTCCCCCACCTGCGCCGCTACCTCGAACTGGGCGCCCTGCTGGGCTCGATCTACATCGTCCAGAACTTCGACGCGGTCTTCACCCTCACGTCCGGCGGCCTGGGGACGGCGAACCTCCCCTACACCGTCTACCAGAGCTTCTACCAGGCCCACGAGAACGGCCTCGCCTCCGCCGCGGGCGTCCTGGTCGTCATCGGTTCGATCATCATCGCGACCTTCGCGCTGCGCGTGGTCTCGTCCCTGTTCCGCGAGGAGGTGTCCCGCGCATGAGCGCCACCACGATCCGCGTACGACCCCGGCGTGCCCGGGGAACGGGCCTGGGCCTGTTGGCCTGGCTGCTCGGTGTGCTGTTCTTCCTGCCCATCGCGTGGATGGCCCTGACGTCCTTCCACTCGGAGTCGGACGCGGCGACCAACCCGCCGTCCTTCGGCGCCGCCCTCACCCTCGACGGCTACCGCGACTTCTTCGGCACGGGCGGCGGGGCGAGCCCCTGGCCCGCGCTGATCAACTCGACAGTGGCCTCGGTGGTCTCCACCCTCTGCGTCCTCCTGCTGGCCTTCCCGGCGGCGTACGCACTGTCCATCCGCCCGGTGAGGAAGTGGACGGACGTCCTGTTCTTCTTCCTGTCGACGAAGATGCTGCCGGTCGTGGCCGGGCTGCTCCCGATCTACCTCTTCGCGAAGAACACCGGAATGCTGGACAACATCTGGCTCCTGGTCATCCTCTACACCTCCATGAACCTGCCGATCGCGGTGTGGATGATGCAGTCGTTCCTCGCCGAGGTACCGGTGGCGGTGATCGAGGCCGCCCAGATCGACGGCGCGAAACTGCCGACGATCCTGGCCCGCGTCGTGGCCCCCATAGCCCTCCCCGGCATCGCGGCCACGGCACTGATCTGCTTCATCTTCAGCTGGAACGAACTGCTGTTCGCCCGTGTGCTGACCGGTGTGGTCGCCGAGACGGCCCCCGTCTTCCTGACCGGCTTCATCACCAGCCAGGGCCTGTTCCTGGCCAAGGTGTGCGCCGCGTCGCTCGTCATCTCCCTGCCGGTGCTCGCCGCGGGGTTCGCCGCCCAGGACAAACTGGTCCAGGGCCTGTCCTTGGGAGCCGTCAAATGAAGGCCGCCGTCATCGAGTCCGTGGGCCGCGCCGTCGTCACCGAGGTCCCGGACCCGACGCCGGGCCCCCGCGAGGTCGTCGTCGAGGTCGCCGCCTGCGGCCTGTGCGGCACGGACCTGCACATCCTCCAGGGCGAGTTCGCGCCCAAGCTGCCGATCGTGCCGGGGCACGAGTTCGCGGGCGAGGTGGTCGGGGTGGGCACGCAGGTCACGGAGATCTCGATCGGCGACCGAGTGGCGGTGGACCCCTCCCTCTACTGCTACGAGTGCCGCTACTGCCGCGCCGGCCACAACAACCTCTGCGAACGCTGGGCCGCCATCGGTGTGACCACGGCGGGCGGGGCCGCGCAGTACGCGGTGGCCCCGGTCGCGAACTGCGTGAAGCTGCCCGAGCACGTGCGCACCCAGGACGCCGCACTCGTGGAGCCGCTGTCGTGCGCGGTGCGCGGCTACGACGTGCTCCAGTCCCGCCTGGGAGCCCATGTCCTGATCTACGGCTCCGGGACGATGGGCCTGATGATGCTGGAGCTGGCCAAGCGCACGGGCGCGGCGAGCGTGGACGTGGTGGACCTGAACCCGGCCCGTCTGGAGACGGCCCGCCTGCTCGGGGTCTCGGGATCGGCGGCGAACGCGGACGAGCTGGACCGGCCGCAGGGCTGGGACGTCGTCGTCGACGCCACCGGCAACGCGGCGGCGATCCAGGACGGCCTGGACCGGGTGGCGAAGGCGGGCACGTTCCTCCAGTTCGGGGTCGCCGACTACGCGACCCGCGTGACGATCGACCCGTACCGCATCTACAACCAGGAGATCACCATCACCGGTTCGATGGCGGTGCTGCACAGCTTCGAGCGGGCGGCGGAGCTGTTCGCGAACGGCGTGCTCGACCCGGAGATCTTCATCAGCGACCGGATCGAGCTGGAGCGGTATCCGCAGGCGTTGGAGCAGTTCGCGGCGGGCGTGGGCAGGAAGATCGTGGTGGTTCCGTAGGGAATCGGAGGGATTCGGGCCGGGGGCTCGGGGTTCAGCCAATTGGCCGCTTGGTAAGGGAACGGCAAAATGGTCTCGCTCGTTCACCAGGCATGACAGCTATGACCCCCGGCTCGAACATCCCTCTCTCCGCCGCGCGCGTGACGGTGGACGTCGCCGCCCCGGTGCGGCTCGACGTATCGGGCCTGCTGCTCACCGCCGACGGCAAGGTGCGCTCCGACGACGACTTCATCTTCTACAACCAGCCGACGGGACCGGGCGTGACGTACCGTTCGGGCGGCGGTACGGCCCCCGACGCGATCACCGTCGACACCGGCGCCGTCCCCCCGGGCATCGAGAAGATCGTGGTCACCGCGAGCCCGGACGCCGCGGGCCAGACCTTCCAGGGCATCGAACCGACGGCCACGATCCGCGACGCGGACGACAACAGCGTCCTGGGCACGTTCACGCCCCCGCAACTCGGCACCGAGACGGCGCTGGTGGTCGTGGAGATCTATCTGCGCAACGGCGCCTGGAAGGCCCGCGCGGTCGGCCAGGGATACGCCAACGGCCTCGCGGGCATCGCCACGGACTTCGGCGTCTCGGTGGAGGAACCGGCCCCGGCGCCGGCCCCTGTCGCCGCGCCCGCCCCGCCGGTGCAGGCCCCGGTGGCACCTGCGGCCCCGCCGGTCGCGGTGACTCCCGCACCGCCCGCCGCACCCCCGGCCCCGCCCGCCGCACCGCCGATCGGCGCCGGAAAGATCAACCTCGACAAGGGCCGCGTCAGCCTCCAGAAGAACCAGACGGTGTCCCTGGTCAAGGGCGGCCGCCCGTTCCTCTCCCAGGTCAAGATGGGCCTCGGCTGGGAGCCCGCGTTCCGCGGCAAGGACATCGACCTGGACGCCTCGGTCATCGCCTACGGCCCGCAGCGCAACCACATCGACAGCTGCTACTTCGGCAAGCTGTCCATCCTGAACGGCGCGATCAAGCACTCCGGCGACAACCTCACGGGCGAGGGCGGCGGTGACGACGAGGTGATCGTGGTCGACCTCGGCCGCCTCCCCCAGGAGGCGACCGGCCTCGTCTTCACGGTCAACTCCTTCTCCGGCCAGAAGTTCACCGAGGTCGCCAAGGCGTACTGCCGCCTCCTGGACGCCTCGACCGGCGAGGAACTCGTCCGCTTCGACCTCACCGGCGCCGAGCCGCAGACGGGCGTGATGATGGCGAAACTGATCAAGCAGTTCTCCGGCGAGTGGGAGATGACGGCGATGGGCGACTTCGTGAAGTCGCGTACGGTCCGCGGCATGGTGAAGCCCGCGGCCCAGTCCCTCTGACCCGCGGCCGCCCACCCTCCGAAGGGGCCGTGGCGGTACGTCGCAAGCCCGTCGCTCACGTTCGGATCGAGCAGCGGCTCCCTTGCCCGGCCCACGTCCGATCCAGCGGCGACGGGCTCGACGTACCGGCACGGCCCCGCCCCACCACAGCCGGACGGCGCGGCACCAGACAACACACCGCCGGACAGCACCCCGCCGCTACGGCCGCAGCCCGTCCGTCAGCAGGGAGAGATACCGGCGGATCTGCTTGCCCTGGCCGTTCGCCAGCTCCGAGGCCGTGGAAACCCCGTGGGCCAGCCTCAGGACCTCGATCGGCTCGATGTCCTGCCGCAGGGTTCCCTCCCGCTGCGCCGCCTCGACCAGCCGCGCCGCCGCCCCCTTCATGGACGTGCCACAGGCCGTGAGCGCGGCCTTGCTGCCGTCCGTGACGGCCGAGCCCAACAAGGCCTTCATCCCGCGTACCTGGATCGTGCCGACGCACAGCTCGTAGAGCCACTCCGCCAGCGCCTCGCCCGGAGGCAGCTCCTTCGCGATCTCGTCGGCCCGCGCCCCGAGCGCCTCGATCCGGTCGACGTAAGCCGCCTCCAACAGCGCCTGCCGCGTGGGGAAGTGGCGGTACAGCGTGCCCGACCCGACGCCCGCCCGCTTGGCGATGTCGTCGAGCGACGCGCCTTCCCCGTGCTCGGCGAACGCCTCGGCCGCCACCTTCAGCAACCGCTCATAGTTGCGCCGAGCGTCCGCGCGCATGGGCTTGACCTGCGTCATTCAGATACTCCTTGCGAACCGGGGACCCTCTCCGTATCTTAGCGAGGGTTAAACGGAGACAGTCCCCGCTTATTTCGCGGGCAGTCCGTGCTGCCCGTGTGCACCTTCGTCCGGGGACACCAGACCGGGAGAACACCGTGTCCACCTCGTCTACCCCGTCCGCACCGTCCACCACCAGTACCACCACCGACGCTCTCTCCGCACCACCCCAACCCGCCAGGCTCGGCGCCGTCCTGTTCGTCATCGTCACCGCCTACCTGATGGTCGGCGTGGACTCCACCGTCGTCAATGTCGCACTGCCCGACATCCAGAAGAACCTGCACTTCAGCCCGACCGGCCTGTCCTGGGTGCTCAACGCGTACACCCTCACCTTCGGCGGCCTGCTCCTCCTCGGCGGCCGGGTCGGCGACATCGCGGGCCGCCGCCGCACCCTGACCATCGGCGTCCTGCTCTTCGCCGGCTCCTCCCTGCTCGGCGGTCTCGCCACCGAAAGCGCCTGGCTGCTCACCGCCCGCGCCCTCCAGGGCGTCGGCGCCGCCCTCACCGCGCCCAGCACCCTCGCGCTGATCACCACGAACTTCCCCGACGGCCCGCGCCGCCACCACGCCCTGGGCATCTACGCGTCGATGGCGGGCATCGGCGCCTCCATCGGCCTGGTCCTCGGCGGCATGCTCACCTCCTGGGCGTCCTGGCGCTGGGCCCTGCTGATCAACGTACCGATCGGCATCGCGGTCGCCGTCGCCCTGCCCCGCTTCGTCACCGAGACCCCGCGCCACGCGGGCCGGTTCGACGCGGCGGGGGCACTCGCCGGCACGGCCGGGATGACCTCGCTGGTGTACGCGTTCATCCGGGTCTCGGAGGAGGGCTGGACCGACACCCAGGCGCTGCTGGGCTTCAGCTCGGCGGCGGCCCTGCTGGTGGGCTTCACGTTGATCGAGTCCCGCGCGGACCAGCCGATCATGCCGCTGCACCTGTTCGCGAACCGCAACCGCGCGGGCGGCTACGCGGGCGTACTGCTGCTGCCCGCGGGCATGTTCGGCGCGTTCTACTTCCTCACCCTGATCTGCCAGCAGGTCCTGGGGTACAGCCCGCTCCGCGCGGGATTCGCCTTCCTGCCCATGACCCTGGCGATGTTCACGGTCGTACGTTTCGTGCCCCGGCTGCTCGCGCGGCTCGGCGCCAAGCCGGTGCTTCTCACCGGTATGGCCCTGCTCGTCGTCGCGGCCGCGTGGCTGTGGCGGCTGCGACCCGACGACGGCTACCTCACCGGCCTGTTCGGCCCGCTGGTGCTGATGGGCGTGGGCGTCGGCCTGAGTTTCATGCCGCTCAACGCGACGATCCTCGCGGGCATCGAGCCACGGGAGGCGGGCGCCGCCTCCGGCCTGCTGCAGACCCTGCAGTGGCTCGGCGGCACCCTCGGCCTCTCCATCCTGGTCACCGTCTTCGGCACGGCGGCCCGGCACGCGCACGGCTCCCCGTCCGAGGTCCTCACCGAGGGTGCGGCCCGCGCGTTCGGCATCGGCTCACTGATCGCGCTGACCGCCCTGCTGGTGTCGGCGTTCGTGATCACCGACACCAGGCCGAAGCACACCACCTGAAGAAACCCACCACCTAGAACAACGCGCTGTACGCGTTCAGCGCCGGCTGTCCGCCCAGGTGGGCATAGAGCACGGTGGACTCCCGCCCGATCTCTCCCCGCGCCACCAGATCCACCATCCCGGCCATCGACTTGCCCTCGTAGACGGGGTCGGTGACCATCCCCTCGGTGCGCGCCACGAGCCGCATCGCCTCCAGCGTGGCCTCGTCCGGAATCCCGTACGTGCCCGCGTGGTACCGCTCGTCCAGCTCGACGTCCGCCTCCGTCAACTCCTTCCGTACGCCGATGAGCTGCCCGGTGCCGTGTGCGATCCGCGCGATCTGCTCCCGGGTGCGGGCGGGCGCCGCCGACGCGTCGATCCCGAGGACGCGCCGCGACCGCCCGCCCGCCTCCTCCAGGGCCGCGAACCCGGCGACCATGCCCGCCTGGGTCGACCCGGTCACCGAGCACACCACGACGGTGTCGAAGAAGACGCCCGACTCCGCCTCCTGCTCGGCCACTTCATAGGCCCACCCGGCGAAACCCAGGCCCCCCAGCGGATGGTCCGACGCCCCCGCCGGAATGGCGTACGGCTTGCCGCCGCCCTCCTCGACCTCCCGCAGCGCCTGCTCCCAGCTCTCCTTGAAACCGATCCCGAACCCGGCCCGCACGAGTCGTACGTCGGCCCCGGCGAGGCGGCTGATGAGGATGTTGCCGACCTTGTCGTACACGGAGTCGGGCCACTCCACCCAACTCTCCTGCACAAGCACGCACTTGAGTCCGGCGCGGGCGGCGACGGCCGCGACCTGGCGGGTGTGGTTGGACTGCACACCACCGATCGAGACGAGGGTGTCGCAGCCCTGGGCGAGCGCGTCGGCGACGAGGTACTCCAGCTTGCGGGTCTTGTTCCCGCCGTACGCGACACCGGAGTTGCAGTCCTCCCGCTTGGCCCAGAGCGAGGCTCCACCGAGGTGCTTCGTCAGCCGCTCCAGCGGATGCACGGGCGAGGGCCCGAAGAGCAGGGGGTAACGCTCGTACGAGGAAAGGGACATGGGTCCTCCCGCATCAGGGTTCGACATCGGCCAGGTCTTCGAGCGCGCCCCAGATCTCCGCGGTGACGCGGACGGCGGCGGCCACGTCCCGTTCGGCACAGGCGTAGATCAGCTCGTCGTGCAGGCCCGCCGAACGGCAGTTGCCGCCCTCACCGAAGCGGCGCCGTTCCAAACGGCGGATCAGCGGGGTGTAGCGGGCGACGGTGGCGGCGGCGGCACGATTGCCGCTCACCCGCACCAGTACGCCGTGCAACTCGTCGTCGGCCATCAGGGCGGCGTCCACGTCACCGGCGCGAACAGCGTCCGCGAAGCGCACGTTGGCCTCGCGCATGACCTCGATGTGCGGCGCTTCGAGCCGGGGCACCGCCGTGCGCGCGGCCAGCCCGTGCATGGCCCCGACCACGGCCGCCGCGTCCCTTACATCAGCGGTCACCAGGGGAGTCACCCGCGTGTAGCTCTGCGGCTTGGACTCCAGCAGCCCCTCGTCGACCAGCCGGGAGAAGGCCTCGCGCACCGGCGCCCGCGACAGCCCGAGCAGCTCGGCGAGCCCGGCGTCGCGCACCACCGCGCCCGGTGCGAGCTCACCGGCCACGATGGCGTCCCGTATCGCTTCGTACGCGCGGTCCCTCAGCAGGGTCCGGCGCACGGGTCGTATCGCCTCCATGAACTGAAATGTTAGATATCAGTTACTGTTCCGCACAAGAGTGCGGCCCGTACCGAAGTACGGGCCGCACTCACGCGCGATCGGCTATCCGGCCCACGGCCAGTCGGCGTCCCGCGCCGACTCCAGCAGGGGAACCATCCGGAACGCCGCGTCGGAAAGGCCCCCGAAGGTGTGCCTGTTCGCCTTCCCGGAGGGGCCGTGGCCCGCCCGGTAACCGGCCAGGTTCCAGGTGTAGACCGGGACGTGCGCCGGGACCTGCTCGGTCGGGTCGCCGTAGTGGCTGTAGGTGGCCTGCTCGTCGGTGACGATGAGCACCCGGTCGTGCTTCCTGTAGTGCGCGCGCACCGCCTCGCTCGTGTTGGTGCCGCCGAGGTCTCCGAAGCGCTCCAGCACCTTCAGTACCGACTCGCCCCTCTTGAACTCCACCCGGTTGCTGCTGGTGCCGAACTCGACGAGATCCGCGTCCGCCGCCCGCAGCGCGAGCGCCGTGCCGAAGATCGCCGCCGCGTCGGCCCGGTTGAGCTCCGAGCGCTCCGACAGCCGCGAGTAGAACATCGAGCCGGAGCGGTCGACCAGCACGAGAGTGCGTCCGGGCAACGCGGGCACGTTCACCAGCGAGTGGCCGAGCGCCTGCTCCAGCGGGTACGACCAGCGCAGCGAGGGCGCGTGCTGGTACGCGGCGAGGTAGCGGAAGGGGAACTGCCGCGAGCGCGCCACCTCCGCCGGGTCACTGATCCTGGCGGCGACCTGAGCCGCCACCTCGTCACTGACCCCCGCCTCGTCGAAGTTCCGCAGATTCCGTGCGAGCGCCATCACGCCCATGGACGGGATGACGGCCTCCCAGGCCGCCTTGTCCATCGGGCCCTGAAGCCAGCCGGCCAGTGCCTCCCAGGTCATCCCCGCGTCCGCGAGGCGCCGCGCGCCGTGCGCGCCGGTCACGACCTTGCGCCGCTTGGCGGGCCGCAGCGCCATCAGGTCGCGGTGGGCCATCACGACGGGCAGCGACTTGGGCACCACGGCCGTGTCCGGGTGGTGCCGCCGGTCGAGGGCGTACTGGAACAGGTCGCCCTGCCACGGCTTCGCCGGATCGGGCGCAGCGTGCACCAGGTTGAGGACGTCACCGAAGCGGTAGCCCTTGCCCGCCGTGTCGTACTTCAGCAGCGACTTCTCGCCGTAGAGCCGGCGTACGGCGTCGGCGATGCCCCGCTTGACGGGCTTGGGCACGTTGCGGCCGTACCGGGAGGTCCAGTAGGCGAGCAGCTCGCCGGGCTCGTCCGGGCGGCGCAGCACGGAGGCGATGACCTGGCGGTTGGCCGGGCCGTCGGTCGCGCCCGCGTCGAGGCGTGCCTTCACGTACTCGGCGGCGCCGACGAGCGAGGCCGTCCGCAGGTTGCCCTCGCCGCGCAGCCAGCCGAGCAGGGCGGCCGTCCACGAGGGGTCGGCGACGGCGAGCTCGCGCACGAGCGCGGCGAACCGGTCGTCGCGGTCGGTACGCGTCTCGTAGAACGTGTCCGCGAGGAAGTGCGCTACCGCCAGCAGGAAGAGCTCGGAGCGCGCGTCGCGCTCCTGTCCGCGGCCGCCCTGGTGGGTGCGCAGCACGCGGCCGGTGGACGTCACGCGAGAGGTCGGCTGTGCCTTCGCCGCACGGGTGTTGAAGCGTGCCATGGTGAATTCCCCCGAATTCATGAGTATTTCGGAGGGAGGCACAGCAAATGGAGAGTGTCCGAGATCAGGAGTCGGCGACGGTTCCTATTCACCCGGCGCGTCTACCAGTTCCGCCACATCGACCCGGAGTCGATGACGGGATTCGAACCCGCAACATACCGTGTCCCGAAGTATCCGCTGCCTGCGCACCGGGCACCCACCATGAGCTGCGCCTCCCGAGGTCAAGTCGGCGGCGGCGTGGATTCTTTGAAAGAGAAGTAGCCGCAGCCCGCGCACCGGGAGGTGCATGAAGTTGTGGTGTCCAGAGTTCAAGGCCGGCGGAACCGACGTAGGTGCTCTAACCCCTGAGCTACACCGGCGCGTTGTGCCGGTGGCGGGACTCGAACCCGCGGCCGCCCCATTATCAGTGGAAGTAGGTCCTGCCTTCGCACCTGGACATGCATCACTTTAAGTGGGCGGCCGCGAGCCGGGCGAGCGAATTTATCTCCGGCGCATTCGGCAGGAGTTCAACCGCTTCTGCCGCTTCCGGGGCCCCTAGGCCCTGTCGTCAAATTCCCTCCCCCAGCCTTCGGCCGGGGAGGTGCCCCCAGCCCCGCGACGCCATGCACGCACTCTCGCTGCCCTCTCAGCAGGACCAAGGCTTGGCGTAGCCGCCAGTCCGGGCTGCCGTCCTCCCTGGTTCCGCTGAGGGCGCCGCTCCACCGATCCGCAACGGAGGCACGGAGTGGGCGCTCCACGCCGCACAATGACGCGCCGTTCTATCGCTTCTGCCGCTTCCAGGGCCCTGTGATGGCGAGCATGATGCCCGGTTCCTGGATGTTGGCGAAGAGGGTCCTGCCGTCGGGCGAGAAGGTGACGCCGGTGAACTCGCTGTAGGCCGGCTCGGCTTCGGTCCCGATGTTCAGTTCGTTGCGGGCGATCGGGTAGGTACGCCCGCTGTCGGTGGCACCGAAGAGGTGCTGGACGCCCTCGCCGTCCTCGGCGATGACGAGGCCGCCGTAGGGCGAGACGGTGATGTTGTCGGGGCCGTCGAAGGCGCCGTCCTTGGACGGGTCGGGGTTCACGCCGAGCAGGACCTTGAGGGTCAGGGTGCGGCGCTTGGGGTCGTAGAACCAGACGGCGCCGTCGTGCTGGACGGGGCTCTCCTCGCGGGCGTACGAGGAGACGATGTACGTGCCGCCGTCGCCCCACCACATGCCTTCGAGCTTGCGGGCGCGGGTGACCTGGCCGTCGGTGAACTGCTTGCGGACGGAGACGGTCTTCGCGTCACGGTCCGGGACGTCGACCCAGTCCACGCCGTACACCGTGCCGGTCTTGGTGGCGCGGGAGAGGTCGTCGATGAACCGGCCGCCGGAGTCGAAGCACTTGAAGGCCTGGAGGGCGCCGGCGTCGTCGGCGAGGGTGGCGAGCTGTCCGTGGCCGTGTTCGAAGCCCTGCGGGGGCGTCCAGCGGTAGAGGAGGCCGTTGGGGCCCGAGGCGTCCTCGGTGAGGTAGAGGCGGCCACGCTTGGGGTCGACGACGACGGCCTCGTGGGCGTACCGGCCGAGTGCCTTGATCGGCTTGGGGTTCCGGTTGCGGCGGCGGTCGACGGGGTCGACCTCGAAGACGTAGCCGTGGTCCTTGGTCATGCCGTTCTGGCCGGCCTTGTCCTCGGTCTCCTCGCAGGTGAGCCAGGTGCCCCAGGGGGTGTTGCCGCCCGCACAGTTGGTGGAGGTGCCCGCGACGCCGACCCACTCGGCGACCTTGTCATGGCGCACCTCGACGACCGTGCAGCCGCCGGACGCGGCCGGGTCGTAGACCAGGCCCTCGGTGAGCGGCACCGGGTACTTCCAGCTGGCGCGGGGGCCCTTGAGCTCGTGGTTGTTGACAAGGAGGGTGGCGCCGCGCGGCCCGTCGAAGGTGGAGGTGCCGTCGTGGTTGGACGGCGTGAACTCACCCGAGTCCAGCTTGGTACGGCCGCTGTAGGTGATGACGCGGTAGGAGAATCCGGCAGGCAGCGCGAGCAGGCCCCTCGGGTCGGGGACCAGCGGTCCGTAGCCGACTCCGCCGTGCCGGTCCGTCGGCTTGCCGTCCTCCCCCACGCTCTCGGTGTCGGTGGACGCGAGGGCGTTCGGAGCGGTGGCGAGGGCGCCGACACTGCCGGTCAGGACGATACCGGCGCCGGTCAGCGCGGATCGACCGGCGAAGTCCCTGCGGGTGAGCGACATGGGTGTCTCCCGTGACGGTGGAGGATGACCGTGGAGGGTGGCCGAGGGCATTGCGGCCACACCGTCCCGCCCACGCCTGAACGACAGTTGAACACCGGGCGACTTCACCGCACTCGGTTCCATGAATCCGTAAGGACTCGGCCACAGCCACCAAAAGTCCTCCGGACCGGGGAACGGGCGAAGCCCTCCGGGAACGGGAACGAGCGCCACTGCCGAGGCCGGGGGACGAGGGAAGCCCCCCAGGCCGAGGAACGCGCGCCCCTCCCGGGACCGAGGGACCGGGAACGGGCGAAGACCTCCGGGACCGGGGGACGGGGAACGGGGAACGGGCAAAGCCTTCCGGGACCGAGGGACGGGGAACGGGCAAAGCCTTCCGGGACCGAGGAACGGGCGCCCCCTCGGGACCGGGGAACGAGCGACACCCCGCCGGGGCGAGGAATGGGCGAAGCCCCCCACGGCCGGAGAAGCGCCCCTCCCGGGGCCGGGATCGGACGAAGCCCCCCAAGGCCATCGAACGGGCGCCCCCCACCAGGGCCGAGGAATAGGCGACACCCCACCGGGGCCGGGGAGGCGTCCCTCCCGGGGCTGGAGAACGGGTGGAGCCCACCGGGTCGAGGAATGCGTGAAGCCCGCCCGGGGTCGAGGAACGAGCCCCCCGGAGCCGGGGCATGGGCGAAGCCCACCGGGGCCGAGGAACGGGCGCCCCTCGGGGCCGGGGGCAAGGGAAGCCCCTGCGACCGGCTCCGGCCCGCTCAACCCCCTTGCTGCGAGCGCGCCTTGAACGCGGCCTTGCGGGCCTCCTTGGCGACCTTCTTGTCGGGGTGGAGGCGGCCCATCGCCTCCAGGACGTCCGGGGTGGCCGGGTGGTCGACGCGCCAGGCCGTGGCGAAGAAGCCGCCGTGCTGCTGGGCGAGGCCCTCGACCAGTCCCTGCAGCTCGGCGGAGTTGCCCTCGGCAGCGAGCTGCGCGGCGATCGTGTCGATGGTGAGCCAGAAGATCATCGCCTCGGACGGCGGAGGCACGTCGGGGGCGCCGTGTTCGGAGAGCCAGACCCGGGCGAGTCCGCCCAGTTCGGCGTCGTCGAGGACCTCGCGCAGCGCGGGCTCGGCCTCCAGCCCGACGAGCGAGAGCGCCTGCTGACAGCGCAGCCGCCGCAGCGGCGCCCCGGCATCGCCGCCGCGCGCCGCGGCGAGCAACTCTCGTGCGGCGGGCAGGGGTTCACGCCGGGCGAGCCACTGCTCGGTCTCGGCCCGGGCGGCGGTCGGCGGGAAGGTTGCGGTGCCGTCCAGCAGCGCGTCCGCGCCCTTGTCCGCGAGGTCGCCCACCGCGGGGGCGGTGAGGCCGGACTCCAGCAGCCGCGCCCGCAGCCCGTACAGGCCGAGCGGTGTCAGCCGTACCATCCCGTACCGCGACACGTCGTCGTCGGCTGCGGCCGAGGACTCCTCGTCACTGTCCGCCATCAGAGTCTCGTCGACCGGCTGGAAGTCGACGAGGCCGACGGGTTCGAGGAGCCGGAACTGGTCGTCGAGCCGCATCATCGCGTCCGACACCTGCTCCAGTACGTCGTTGGTGGGCTCCCCCATGTCGTCGGGCACGATCATGGACGCGGCGAGGGCCGGCAGCGGTACCGGACCTTCGCCCGCCCCGCCCTCGCTCACGGTCAGCAGGTACAGATTGCCGAGCACTCCGTCCAGGAACTCGGCCTCGGCCTCGGGGTCCCAGTCCAGCGAGGACAGGTCGACCTCCCCGCCGCCGTCCATCGCGTCGACGAGCTCGTCGAGGTCGGGCACGCTCGCGTCGGCCAGTACGGTCTCCAGGGCGGTGAGCCACACCCCGAGGACGTCCTGCGGCGCTCCGGAGGTGAGCAGCGCGAGGTCCGCGCCCGCGGCGACCGTGCCCTCCTCCTCGTCCACGATCTCGACGAGCCCGGTGTCGACGGCCACCCGCCAGGCCTCGCCGGCCGTCGCCGCCGCGTCGTCGCCGGTGAGCCCGAGCGCGTCGGCCGCGCCGGGCAGCTCTTCCTCGACGAGTTCGCCCCCGGCACCGACCCGCGTGTCCGGGCCGGCCCAGCGGGCCAGCCGTGCGGCGCGGGAGAGCAGCGGCGTGGCGAGCGCGTCCCGCGCCAGCTCCGCTTCGGAAATCAGCCGCACCGGCGGCAAGGGGGAGCTCTCTGACATCGGCTGGGTTCTCCTCCGAACAATCAGGACCCGAACAGCGGGATCGAACGGCCCGAACGAGCGGAACCGGGCGACCCGACCGGCGGGACCGACCAAGCATGACAAGCGGGAAACGCAGTACAAGCAGAACAAGCATGACGAGCGGAACAAGCGTGACACTCACCGGGGTCCGGCAGCACACCTGCCGGGGCCCGACAGCAGACCCCCGGACCCGGCGGATCACCCACCGAGCGGCGGATCACCCCACCAAGACCCGACGGCACACCCCGAACCCGGCGAGACACCCACCAGGGCCCGGCGACGCGTCGCCCAGCCCCGGCAAGGACTCCCACCAGGACCCGGCAGCGCATCCGCCTGCCCCAGCAGTACGTCCACCGAGTCCGGCGGCGTCCACCCGGCCCGGCGGGCCGCCCACCGAGTCCGTAAGGACATCGTCCCGCAGGACATCCGGCGCGCCCCCGTGGACCGCCCCCGGACCCGAGGGTCCGGACGCCACACGGAAAGCCGCGTCGACGGCTCAGCCTAGACGGATTTCCACCCATGCCGCCCGGTTCATGTCCCTGTCAGGAGTTGTACATCACTCCATCCTTGACAACTCCCCATCCCACACACGAGATTGACGCGCGTAGAAGTTCAAAGGGGCACCCGTCTCACCAGCTTCTACGCGCGTCACCGGCCCGCACACAGGTCGCGCTCCCCCCACACGCTCCACCCTCGTCCCGGCGTTCATGTAGTCCCCGGAGGGATTCCCTTGCCGAGCAAGAGAACCGCGCGCATCGGCGCGCTGACCGTAGCCGCGGTCTGTTCCACCGTCTCCGCCGTGGTGCTGACCGCACCCGCCCACGCGGACACCGTCCACATCCACGACATCCAGGGCACCACCCGGACGTCCCCCTACGCGGGCCAGAAGGTCACGGACGTGGCGGGCATCGTCACGGCCCTGCGGACCTACGGTTCGTCCCGGGGTTTCTGGATCCAGGACCCGAACCCGGACAACAACCCGGCCACCAGTGAGGGCGTCTTCGTCTTCACCAGCTCCGCCCCCAAGGTCGCCGTCGGCGACTCGGTCACCGTCACCGGCACCGTCTCGGAGTACGTGCCCGGCGGCGTCTCCACCGGCAACCAGTCGGTGACGGAGATCACCAAGCCGACGATCACGGTGCTGTCGTCCGGCAACGCGGTCCCCGCGCCCACGGTCATCAACAGCCGTTCCGTGCCGTCCGCCTACGCCCCCGCCGGTGACACGGCCGCGAGCGGCTCGATCAACGCGCTCACCCTGGAGCCGACGAAGTACGCCCTGGACTACTACGAGTCCCTCGAGGGCATGAACGTCCAGGTCGCCGACACCCGCGTGGTCACCGCCACGGACCCGTACAGCGAGCTGTGGGTCACGGTGAAGCCGCACGAGAACGCCACCCGCCGCGGCGGCACGATCTACGGCGCGTACACCTCGCAGAACACCGGACGCCTGCAGATCCAGTCCCTCGGCGCGACCGCCGACTTCCCCGTCGCGAACGTCGGCGACAAGCTCGCCGGCACCACCGCGGGCCCGCTCGACTACAACCAGTTCGGCGGCTACACGCTCGTCGCGAGCCAGTTGGGCACCCTGGAGAAGGGCGACCTGAAGCGCGAGACGACCCGCAAGCAGTCGCGGAGCGAGCTGGCCGTGGCGACGTACAACGTCCAGAACCTGGACCCGGGTGACGGCACGTTCGCCGCCCACGCGGCCGCGATCGTGAACAACCTCCAGTCGCCCGACATCGTGTCCCTGGAGGAGATCCAGGACAACAACGGCGCCACGGACGACGGCACGGTCGCCGCCGACCAGACGGTGAACAAGCTGATCGACGCGATCGTCGCGGCGGGCGGCCCGAAGTACGACTGGCGTTCCATAGACCCGGTCAACGACAAGGACGGCGGCGAGCCCGGCGGCAACATCCGCCAGGTCTTCCTCTTCAACCCGGAGCGGGTCTCCTTCACCGACCGCGCGGGCGGCGACTCGACGACCGCCGTCGGTGTCACCAACGTGCACGGCAAGGCCCAGCTGACGGCCTCCCCCGGCCGCATCGACCCGGCCAACACGGCCTGGACGTCCAGCCGCAAGCCGCTGGCCGGCGAGTTCGTCTTCCGTGGCAAGACGGTCTTCGTGATCGCCAACCACCTCAACTCCAAGGGCGGTGACCAGGGGCTGACCGCGCAGTACCAGCCCCCGGCCCGCAGCTCGGAGACCCAGCGTCATCTGCAGGCGACGGCGGTGAACTCCTTCGTCAACGAGATCCTCAAGGCGCAGAAGAACGCCGACGTGCTCGCCCTCGGCGACATGAACGACTTCGAGTTCTCGGACACCACCAAGATCCTCGAGGGTGACGGCGAGCTCTGGTCGGCGATCAAGTCGCTGCCGAAGAGCGAGCGTTACACGTACGACTACCAGGGCAACCAGCAGGTCCTCGACCAGATCCTGGTCAGCCCGTCGATTCGCAAGGACTGCGACTTCGACTACGACAGCGTGCACATCAACTCGGAGTTCTCCGACCAGATCAGCGACCACGACCCGCAGGTACTGCGGTTCCGGCCGTAGGCCTGTAGGGGCTGTGGATGAGGCCACAGCCCTGAAAAGGGAAGAGCCCGGCCCCGTCGTCCGGGGGGCCGGGCTCTTCCCTTGCTTGGTGTCGGGCGGCGAACTGCTTGGTGTCAGGCGGCGAACGCCTCGTTCAGCCAGCCCTTCCAGGCGGTCTCGTTGTGCTGGGCGTCGGCGTCGGACGCGAAGTCGTGGACGCTCATGCCGACCGGGGCGCCCCAGTGGTTGCGCCCGAAGAAGCGGATGAGGGCGTTGTCGGTGCGCAGCCCGATGAAGTACGGGTTGCGGTAGTCGACCACGGCGTCGAGGAGCTTCCCCTCGGGCCCCCTGGCCTGCACCCGCGCACCCTCGGCCGTGTCGTCCGCGAGGCCGAGTGCCCGCCCGACGGCGGCGAAGGCGTCGGACGCCGTGGACGCGCCGGGCCCGTCGAAGGTGGCGAAGGCGACCGGGCGCCCCGCGAAGTGCGTCACGTACTCGCGCAGGGTGTGCAGATAGAAGTCCGTGTGCTTGCTCGCGCCGTCGTACTGGTTGTCCCAGTCGTCGACGAAGATGCCGCTGTGCACGTACCGCACCCACGACCGGCGGCCGTCGTCACGCGGCTCGATGGTCTCGTCGATCTGGTTGAGGATCTGCTGGCTGATGCCCTCGACGTCCTCGACCAGGCTGGTGAGGCGGTGCGGCGGGTCCCAGTTGGTGAGCGTGGAACCGAAGGGCCCGGTGCCGCCTTGGCGCGGCTCGAACTCCATCGGCCACAGCCAGCCGCCGGTACCGGTGGTGATCGCCTCCCACATCTGCTCCGGGGTGGCGTCGACCTCGAACTCGCGGGCGATCTCGAATTCCTTGGACATGGTGCTGGTTCTCCTGTGGGTCAGTCCTGGTCGGGCGGGGTCGGGGCCGCCGCGAGGACGGTCTCCGGCGTTGCGGCGACCGCCGGCTTGACGGTGGCTTCCGGTTTGACGGTGGCTTCCGGTTTGAGCGTCGGGTGGACGGCGAGGACGATCCGGTGGTCACGCCCGCCCTCCGCGCTCCCGTCGTGGTACTTGCGGATGAGCGCGCCGACCCCTTGCGTCAGCTCCTCGATGAACGCGGCGCGGTCGGCGGCGGAGGCGAAGGTCACCTCACCGTCGAGCGCGTAGGTGGCGAGCCGCTTGCGGGCCTTCGCCGCGCCGGTGATCAGCGAACCGACGTCCCGGACCAGCCGGGCACCGACGGCGAGCAGCCAGCGGGCCGAGAGCTGGTCCCGGAAGCGGTCCGGGTCGGGCTGCACGGCGGCGAGGGCGAGCGGCGAGATGACGTACGACGCCGCCGTCGCGCGCATCAGCCGCTCGGTGACATTCCCCTTGCGGCGCTCGCCCGCGAGCTCGACCAGTCCGTGCCGCTCCAGCGCCTTCAGGTGGTAGTTCACCTTCTGCCGCGGCAGCCCGACCTTTCCGGCCAGCATGGCGGCCGACGCGGGCCCGGCGGCGAGCTCGGCCAGCAGCCGGGCCCGTATGGGGTCCAGCGAGACGGCGGCTGCCTCGGCATCCTCGATCACGGTCACGTCCAACATGGCTCCACCGTCTCACCGAAAACTTTTTTTGTCCAGACGGGTCAAGTTGTCGGAGAAAGGGCCACGAGGACTCATTGGCTAGCGCGAGGACCCGTCGGCCGCCGCGCGTCAGCCCTGCGGGCCGCCCTCGTCGAGACGTGCCAGTTGGGTCTGGAACCAGTCCAGCCGGGCCTGCAACAGTGCCGCCTCGGCGACGAGTTCGGACACCCCGAGCCCGGCGGGCAGATCCCCGACCACGGCCCCGCTCCCGGCGCGGACCCGCAGCCCGTCACCGGCCAGCCGCGCGAACCCCGCCAATGACAGGGACGTACGACCGCGTACGCAGCCCGCGCAGGCCGCGGCGAGGGCACGCCAGCCGGGGCGCCCCCAGCCCGCGTCCGCGAGCGCGACGGCCGCCGCGCCGCACGCGCAGGGGCCGGCCGTCGCGCTCCGCACCCGCTGGCGGGCGTAGCGGAAGCCCTGTTCGAAGCGGATGTAGGCGCCGAGGACGGAGACCTCCAGGAGGACGGCCGCCCGGTGCTCGGCGGTGCAGAGCATGGCCTCGGCGGTGGCCGTGTCGTGCACGCAGTGGAAGCCGCAGTCGCAGCGGCGGTGCGGCGCCCGGTGCCGCAGCCCGTAGACGCAGCGCGCCTCGTCCAGCACTCCGTACGGCACCGCGCCGCCCAGCGAGACGCCGGTGAACCCGGCCCGGGTGCCGTCCTGGGACAGCACCGGGTGGGCGATCTTGTATCCGGTCGGCGGCTCCGTCGGGCGTTCCTCGGGGAGCCGCAGCCTCATCGGGCGACCGGGACCTCTTCGGGCACGGACGCCTCCAGCTCCTCGATTTCCTCGGGAAGCCGGGGATTGTCTTCGTCCGCGCGCGTCCGCTCTTCCGCGACTCCGGTGGCGAGTGCCTTGCCCAGCCTCATGGCGCCTCCCGCGATCTGCCGTCGACTTCCGTCCTCGCCATGGTGACGCATGAGGGGCGGGGTTGGCATCAGGGCCTCGCGAAAGCGGCAACCTGGTAGCAATGCTTTCCTTTACCTCGAAGAAAAATTAAGTGGAGCTTCACAGTGGAGCTGCCGAGACTACTCGCATGACGACCTCAGCCCGCTCCGCCCCTCCCTCCGCTTCTTCCCCCACTCCTCCCTTCGGCCGTGCGCTCTGCGCGATGGTCACGCCCTTCACCGAGGCGGGCGCGCTCGACCTCGACGGGGCGGGGCGGCTCGCCGACCGGCTGGTCCGCGCGGGCTGCGACGGCCTGGTCCTGTCCGGCACCACGGGCGAGTCCCCGACCACGACGGACGCCGAGAAGTCCGCGCTCGTACGCGCGGTGCGCGAGGCGGTCGGCGACCGGGCCGCGATCGTCGCGGGCGTCGGCACCGCCGACACGCGGCACACCGTCGAACTGGCCCTGGCGGCCGAAAAGTCGGGAGCCGACGGTCTGTTGGTCGTGACGCCGTACTACAGCAGGCCTCCGCAGGACGCCGTCGAGGCCCACTTCCGGGAGATCGCCGACGCCACCGGACTGCCGCTCACGCTGTACGACATTCCCGGCCGCACCGGCACCCGTATCGAGCCCGACACCCTGATCCGGCTCGCCGAGCACCCCCGGATCGTGGCCGTCAAGGACTGCGCGTACGACCTCCTCGGCACCCAGAAGGTGCTGGCCCGCACGGAGTTGGCGTACTACGCGGGCTGTGACGAGCAGGTGCTCGCGCTGCGGGCGGTCGGCGGGGCCGGGTACATCAGCACGGTGGCGAACGCCGCCCCGGGCCCCTTCCGCGCGATTCTCGACGCGTTCGAGGCGGGAGACACGGCGCAGGCGGCCCGTCGGCAGCAACGCGCCGTCCCGCTCATCGAGTTGATGATGTCGTCGGGCCTGCCCGGCACGGTCACGGCCAAGGCCCTGCTCGGCCGGCTCGGCCTGCCCGCGGGTCCGGTCCGCGCGCCGCTGCGGCCCGCCGGCCGCGAGGTGACCGACGGACTGCTTGCGGCGTACGAGGAGTTGGCGGCCGCCTGATCAGCGCCTGGCGAAGACCGGTGTCCAGCGCCCGGCGGCGCCGTCCTGGCCGCCGCGGAAGCCGCTCAGCGGTACCTCCTTGCCGCTGCCCAGGGCGACGACCACGAGCCGGTTGTGGAACTCGTTCGAGCCCGGCGTGATGTCCCAGGCGATCAGGCGCTTGTTGTCGACCCAGGCGAGCAGTTGCTGCCCGCGTACGGTCGTGATCCGCCTGCCGGTGACGGGGTCCAGGATCGCGGAGGCGGTGTTCTCCGCGCCGCCCGCGAAGTCGCCCGCGGCGTGCCTGCCGTCCGGGGACAGCCGCGCGCCGACGTACCAGGTCAGGTGCTTCTCGTTCGCGGGTGCCTGAACCTGGTGGCCCCGGAAGTCGTAGAAGTACTGGCCCGGTGTCGTGGTGAACCCCGTGTAGACCAGCTTGCCGTCGTGGCTGAAGCCGAAGTCCTGGCGGTCGTTGAGGCCGCTCCCGTCGCCGGGCGACACCTCGTTCCAGGACGCCGCCCTACCGGAAGCGACATCGACGACGTAGAAGCCGGTCCGGCCCGGCTCCTGGAAGTTCGGCCAGGGGCTGCCCTGGTCGTCCTTCGGCGTGACATGCAGATCGGGGTTCTTCTTGTAGGTCGTCGCGGCGAGTTTGCGGCCGTCGGGCGAGAACGCGACCGCTCCGACGGTGTGGTCGACCGGAATCCAGCGTTCCACCTTGCCGGTGAGCAGGTTGAGCAGACCGATCCGCTGGGCGGGCAGTGTCCGCTCCAGGACGGCGGCGGTCCGCAGCCCGGGGGCGACCGCCACGAACGACCACTTCGTCTTCTCGTACGTACGGGTGCGCGCGTCGAGGAGCCAGTACGTGCGGACGTCGACGTGGTGCGTGGCCGACAGCTTGACGTTCGTCTGCGTGTAGTACGCGGCCAGCGCGACTCCCCCGGCCGCGATCAGGTCGCGCGGTGGGGTCTGGCCGGGGTGGGCGATGATGTCGTTGTCGTTCAGGACGTTCGCCGGGCGCACGTCGTCCTTGCCGGTGCCGAGCACGGGCACCGCGACGGCGACGGCGATCGCGGCGGCGGTGGCCACGGCGGCGGACGCGATCGTACGGGTCCGGCGGCGCCGTCGGACGGCCAGTACCCGGTCGGCGAAGTCCACGGGCGGCGCGGCGAGATCCGCGACCTGCTCGTGGAAGGAGTCTCGGACGAGGTCGTCGACGTTCACGGGCGCACCTCCAGCGGCGAGAAGTCACGGGACGACGGCTGCTCGCCGTCGCCCCGGCCGAGTGCGGCCAGTTCGGGGGCGACGGTGCGCAGCCGGGCGAGTGAGCGGTGGGTGGTGGACCGTACGGTTCCGACGGAGCAGCCGAGGAGGCGGGCCACGTCGGCCTCGGGCAGATCCTCGAAGTACCGCAGGACGAGCACGGTGCGCTGCCGGGCGGTGAGCCGGGCCAGCGCGCCCCGCATCACGACCCGCAACTCCGCGGCGGACGAGGCGTCCGCGTCGTCGAACCCGCCCTCGGGCGGCTCGGCGACGCTCAGCTCGCGCCGGGGCCACTTCAGCCGCCAGCGGCTCACCTGCTGGCGGTACAGGACCTGCCGTACGTACGCCTCGGGTTCGTCGATCCGGTGCCACCGCCCCGCGGCCTTGATCAGGGCGTTCTGCAGCAGGTCCTCGGCTGCGTGCCGGTCGCCGCCGCTGAGCAGCACGGCCGTCTTCAACAGCGTGGCCGACCGATTCGCCACGAACTCCCGGAAGCTCTTCTGCGCTTCGGCATCCATCGTCACCTACGTCTTCCCCGAGGGTCTGCTCCGACGGCCCTGACGGCCCGCCCCTGTACCCACTTGTGACGCGTGTGACCGCCCGCCGCTATGCCCCGGGGCCACGATCGATTCCACAGCGGGCGACAGAAGACGACGGCAAAAGACAAAGGCAAGGAGGTAACCCACTCCTTGCCACTCTCAACATATAGCGCACCGGGGGGCTTGCGGCAAGGCCCCCCTCGTGCCGCAGAATCACCGGCCGAAGCCGGAATCCGCGGGAAACGGGGAGTCGCGAAGTGCGTGTGCTGTTGTCGACGTGGGGATCGCGCGGGACGTCGAACCGCCGGCGGGACGCGCGGTGCGGTCCGCGGGAACTCGGCGCGGAGGTGCGGGTGTGCGCGCCGCCGGACGAGGAGTTCGTGGCGCTGCCGGCTCGGGTCGGCGTGCCGCTGGTGCCGCTCGAGCGACCGCCGTGGCCGCCACGATCCGCACCGACGGGACGACGGTGGCCGCGAGGCTTCTCCTCGGCATGATCAGCCGGGAAGCGCCGCGCGTGTCCGTATGAACCACACGGGACGGTCCAGCCGGGACCCCGAACACGAGAACCGGCACGCGCCGGTCCGGACGCCTTGCCGCGCGCAAGGGTCACGAGCGACCTCACCTTCGGAATATTCGGAGCCAACGACGTGAACCCCCTGACCACCAGCGCGTTCGACCTTCCCGACCGCCTCTCCGCCAAGGCCGACCCGACGCTGATCGCCGGCGACGAACAGCACTTCGCGGCCATCGCGGAGTGCCTCGAACAGTCGATCGCCGAGCTGACCGACCTCCTCGATGCCGAGCGCAGGGCGCCCGGCGGCGCGGGCCGGCAGGCGATGGACCGGGACGCGGAGATCCACCGGCTGTCCGCTCGCCTGCGCGCACTGCGTCGCTTCGGTCTGGATCTGTGCCTCGGACACATGGTCGGCGCGGACGACCCCGAGCCCGTGTACGTCGGACGACTCGGCCTCACGGACAGCACGGGTCGTCGGCTGCTGCTCGACTGGCGCTCCCCCGCGGCCGAGCCGTTCTTCGGAGCCACCCACGCCAACCCGATGGGTCTGGCGAGCCGCCGCAGGTATCGCTGGGCCCTGGGCCGGATCGGCGACTACTGGGACGAGGTGTTCACCTCGGACGGGTTCGCCGGCCACGCCGCGCTCGACGACCAGTCCGCCTTCATCGCCAGCCTGGGCGGCAACCGGTCGCCACGGATGCGCGACGTGCTCGGCACCATCCAGGCCGACCAGGACGCCATCATCCGCGCGGGGTCCCGCGGCGCTCTCGTCGTCGACGGCGGTCCGGGTACGGGCAAGACGGTCGTCGCTCTGCACCGCTCCGCCTACCTCCTCTACGCCGACCCCCGTCTCGGTCACCGCCGGGGCGGCGTGCTGTTCGTCGGTCCGCACCGGCCCTACCTGGCCTACGTCGCCGACGTCCTGCCCAGCCTCGGAGAGGAGGGCGTGCAGACCTGCACCCTGCGGGACCTCGTCGCCGAGGGAGCCGCCGCGACGACCGAGGCCGACCCGGACGTGGCCCGCCTGAAGTCGTCCACGAACCTGGTGAAGGCCATCGAGACGGCCGTCAGGTTCTACGAGGAGCCACCCACCAAGGGGATGACGGTCACGACCCACTGGTCCGACATCTGGCTGAGCGCCGACGACTGGGCCATGGCGTTCGAAGCGGCGGAGCCCGGTACTCCGCACAACGAGGCGCGCGATCAGGTCTGGGAGGAGCTGCTCACGATCCTGGTGGACAAGCACGACGACGCCTCGGCGCCTGACGACGACGTCTCGGCCGACCTGCTCCGCAAGTCGCTGCTGCAAAACAGGGAGCTGCTCACGGCCTTCCACCGCGCGTGGCCGCTGCTCGAAGCGGCCGACCTCGTCTCGGACCTGTGGTCGGTACCCGCCTACCTGCGCAAGTGCGCACCCTGGCTCGGCCCCGACGAGGTGCGCAGGCTGCAGCGCGCGGACGCCCAGGCCTGGACGGTGTCCGACCTGCCGCTCCTGGACGCGGCACGGCAGCGGCTCGGCGACCCGGAGGCGGCGCGGCGCAAGCGCCGTAACGAAGCCGCCGTCGCCGCCGAACGCGCGAGCAGGGCCGACGCCATCGACAGCCTGCTGCAGAACATCGTGATCGACGAGAGCGAAGGCGCGCTGGGGATGCTGCACGGACGGGACCTGCGGGACACCCTGGTCGACGAGACCGTGCTGCCCGGCACCGAACCGGACCTGCTCGCGGGCCCGTTCGCGCACATCGTCGTGGACGAGGCGCAGGAGCTGACCGACGCGCAGTGGCAGATGCTGCTGCTCCGGTGCCCGTCCCGGAGCTTCACCATCGTCGGGGACCGTGCCCAGGCCAGGCACGGGTTCACGGAGTCCTGGCGGGAACGGCTCGAGCGGATCGGGCTCGACCGGATCGAGTCGGCCTCCCTGAGCATCAACTACCGGACGCCGGAGGAAATCATGGCGGAGGCCGAGCCGGTCATCCGGGCCGTGCTCCCGGACGCCAACGTGCCGACCTCCATCCGCAGCGGCGGCGTTCCCGTCGTACACGGATCCACCGCGGATCTGAGCTCGATCCTCGACAGCTGGCTCGCCGCGCACGCCGACGGGATCGCCTGTGTCATCGGCGATCCCACCTTCCGGGCGACGTCCCGCGTCCGTTCACTGACCCCGGAGCTGTCGAAGGGGCTCGAGTTCGACCTGGTCGTCCTCGTCGACCCGGAGGCGTTCGGCGAGGGCGTCGAAGGAGCGGTCGACCGCTATGTCGCGATGACCCGAGCGACCCAGCGACTCGTCATCCTCACGAGCTCCTGAAGCGGTTCCCCGCGCCCCGGATGGGGCGCGAGGCACCGCCGCGTGGGCGCGACCCGCCACGAACAGCCCACGGCCGATGGAGAACCCCTCAGTTGTGGCTGTGCAGAACCTCGTTCAGGCCGCCCCACACCGCGTTGTTCGGCCGCGCCTCGACGGTTCCGGTCACCGAGTTGCGGCGGAAGAGGATGTTCGACGCCCCGGACAGTTCACGGGCCTTGATGATCTGCCCGTCGGGCATGGTCACGCGGGTGCCCGCGGTGACGTACAGCCCCGCCTCGACCACGCACTCGTCGCCGAGGGCGATACCGACGCCCGCCTCGGCGCCGATCAGGCAGCGCTCGCCGATGGTGATGCGGACGTTGCCGCCGCCGGACAGGGTGCCCATGGTGGAGGCGCCGCCGCCGATGTCGGAGCCGTCACCGACCACGACGCCGGCCGAGATGCGGCCCTCGACCATCGACGTGCCGAGCGTGCCCGCGTTGAAGTTCACGAAGCCCTCGTGCATGACGGTGGTGCCCTCGGCGAGGTGCGCGCCGAGCCGGACGCGGTCGGCGTCGGCGATCCGGACGCCCTTGGGGGCGACGTAGTCCGTCATGCGCGGGAACTTGTCGATGGACGTCACCTGGAGGTACAGGCCCTCGGCGCGGGCGTTGAGGCGCGCCTTCTCGACGTCGTCCACGGCGACCGGGCCGAGCGAGGTCCAGGCGACGTTGGCGAGGTGCCCGAAGATGCCGTCCAGGCTCTGGCCGTGCGGCTGTACGAGGCGGTGCGAGAGCAGGTGCAGGCGCAGGTAGGTGTCGTGCGCGTCGATCGGCTTCTCGTCCAGTGAGGCGATGACCGTGCGGACCGCGACCACTTCGACGCCCCGGCGGGCGTCGGGCCCGATGGCTTTGGCGGCGCCTTCGCCGAGCAGCTCGACGGCACGCTCGGCGGACAGCCGCTCGGTGCCGGCCGGGCCGGGCTCGGCGGACAGCTCGGGCGCGGGGAACCAGGTGTCGAGGACGGTGCCGTCGGCCGTGAGGGTGGCGAGGCCGGCGGCGACGGCGCCGGTGGTGCGAGTAGCAGTCGTGTCGGTCATGGGTGAAACCTAACGCGGCCCGGGGCGCACGAGCGAACCGGTACACCCGCCATCTCACGTGCCGGGCGCCCCGTACGCCCCCCTGCGGGGCGCCCGGCGGGCTCCGTTCTCCCCTCCCCCGTCCCCCGCACCGAACCCTCCCCCCTCAACCGATCACCCGCCCCAACACCTCCCGCGCATACCCCTCGTCGTACGACACCCCCGTCAGCAGCACCTGCAGACAGATTCCGTCCACCAGCGCCACCAGCGCCCTCGCGGTGACGGGGTCGGTACGGCGGGCGAGGGGTTCGGCGAGGTCCTGGACCCATTCGGCGGCGACGGGGCGCAGGGCGGGCCGGCGCAGCGCCGCGAGGTAGAGCTCGTACTCCAGCTCCACCCCCGTACGGTCGCCCGCGAGCCACTCGCCCATCAGCCCGGCGAGTTCGCCGGCGAGGTCGGCCCGGGGGTCCTCCAGCGCGCCGCGCGCGGCGATCACCTTGGCGAAGCCCTCGTTCGTCTGGCGCAGCGCGGCGACCATGAGCTCGTCGAGGGTCTTGAAGTGGTACGTGGTGGAGCCGAGCGGCACATCGGCCTCGGCGGCGACGGTGCGGTGGCTCAGCCCGGCGAGTCCCTTGGCGCCCACGACCCGGATCGCCGCGTCGATGATCCGCTGCCGCCGCTCGGGGTCGTAGCGGCGCGCCGCCATCAGTGGGCCCCGCCGAGGTTCAGCACCACGACCCCGCCGATGATGAGCAGTATCCCGGCGACCTTGGTGAGGCTGAGCGCCTCGCCGAGGAACACCATGCCGATCGCGGCGATCACGGCGGTGCCGGCGCCGGCCCAGATCGCGTAGGCCGTGCCGACCTGGACGGTCTTCAGGCACTGCGCGAGCAGCACGAAGGCGATGACGTATCCGAGGACGGTCACCAGCGAGGGCCAGAGCCTGCTGAAGCCCTCGCTGTACTTCATGGCGGTCGTGGCGGCCACCTCGGAGGCGATGGCTCCGGCGAGCAGTACGTAACCCATGTGTACGAGTGTACGCATTGATGCGTACGCACGTACACAAAGGGGGCGGACGGCTCCGACGAGTTCGTAGCCGTACGAGGTCAGCCGCTCGCCCAATACAGCCTCGCGCAGCCACATTTGAGGGAGCGTCAGCCTGTTGGTCCGGGAGCTCGCCGGGAGGTGTCCAGCGCGCCGTGGATAGCCGGGAGCGAGAATGCCATGCGAAGCCACCACGCCCATGAACGCGCATGAACCCCCATGAATCCCCGTGGGGGCACGCGATCACTGGAGGAAACGACTGCTCAGAAGTCACCAAGTCCACTACTGTTTCACCAGTCGCGCACCGGGTCTCCACGGCTACCGCCGTTCCGTGTGCCTGCGCCCCCCTCTTGTGCTGAGACCAGTAGACGAATCCGCGTGCGCCTTGGGCGACGCTGGAGGAACACGCATGCCAGAAACAACGCCAGAGCCCGAACCCGAGCCCGGGGCCGACCGGCCCGTGCCCACTTCGGAGGAACCCGCCTGGCGCCCCACCCCCCGAGGCACCCCCTATCCGGCGGAACTGCCCCCCTTCGTCGAGCCGCCGGTGCCCTGGGAGTCCGGGGAGTTCCCGGACGAGGGACGGCTGCCCGGAACCCGACGGCTGTGGATGGCCGGCGGACTCGCGGTGGCGGTACTCATCGCCACCGCGACCGCGATCGCCGTACTGGACAGCAACACTGACGCCGCGTCGAAGAACCGGGCGAACCACACCGCCTCCGACACGGACGTCCCGTTCATACCCGGCGTCTCCGCCTCGGCCGACGGCGGCACCACGGCCCCGGCAGGCAAGAACGCCCTGTCCTCCCCGCGGCACTCCGGTTCCAGCTCCACCGCGTCGGACTCGGCCTCGCCGGGGCCCTCGGAACAGGGGTCGGACGACAAGCCCGTCGCCGGCACCACCGAGCCGTCGAGGACCGCCTCGTCCAGCAGGCCTCCCGAGTCCAAGCCCGTCTCCTCGCGGACGTCGCTCCAGTCGGTCAACTACCCGAACCGCTACTGGCATCTGAGCGACGGCTTCGTACGGCTCGATCCGGTGGACTCCGGCAGCTCGGGCTCGACCAAGCGGGACGCCAGCTTCAAGGTGGTGGCGGGACTAGGCAACTCCAACTGCTACTCCTTCACCACCGCCGACGGCTCCTATCTGCGCCACCGCAACTTCTCTCTGCGCGCCGACCGCGACGACGGCTCCGACCTCTTCCGCAAGGACGCCACCTTCTGCCCCCGGACGTCCCCGTACACCGGCGCCGTCATGCTGGAGTCGATCAACTACCCGGGCCGCTATCTGCGCCACCGCAACTTCCAGCTCCGCCTGGACAGACTGGACAGAGACGACAACGGTCAGCTCTTCGGCGCGGACTCGGCGTTCCGTTTGGTGAACGGCTGGTCCTGACCGCAGAAACACCTGTGGCCCCCGGCGAGCTGCCGGGGGCCACGGACGTGTGCGAAGGAGTGCGCGGACTCAGACGTTGAACCCGAGCGCCCGAAGCTGCTCACGTCCGTCGTCGGTGATCTTGTCCGGGCCCCACGGCGGCATCCAGACCCAGTTGATGCGCAGTTCGTTGACGATGCCGTCCGTGGCGGACTTGGCCTGGTCCTCGATGACGTCGGTGAGCGGGCAGGCCGCGGACGTCAGGGTCATGTCGATCGTCGCGATGTTCGCGTCGTCGATGTGGATGCCGTAGATCAGGCCGAGGTTGACGACGTCGATGCCCAGCTCGGGGTCGACGACGTCGTACAGCGCCTCACGGAGTTCTTCCTCCGAGGCCGGCTTCGTCGTCAGGCCCTCTTCCGATGTCACAGTGTTCTCGCTCATGCCGTCTTCCTCTCGGCGCTCTCGCCCAGAGCCTGGGCCGTCGCGTCCTTCCACGCCATCCAGCTCAGGAGGGCGCACTTGACCCGGGCCGGGTACTTGGAGACACCGGCGAACGCGACCGCGTCCTCCAGCACCTCCTCCATCGCGTCGTCGGGCTCGATCCTGCCCTTGGACTGCATCAGCTCCAGGAAGGTCTCCTGGATCTTCTGCGCCTCGGACACGTCCTTGCCGACGAGGAGCTCGTTCAGCACGGACGCCGAGGCCTGGCTGATGGAGCAGCCCTGGCCCTCGTACGAGATGTCCGCGATCTGCTCGCCGTCGTACTTCACGCGCAGCGTGATCTCGTCGCCGCACGTCGGGTTGACGTGGTGCACCTCGGCGTCGCCATCCCGCAAGCCTCGCCCATGGGGGTGCTTGTAGTGGTCCAGGATGACTTCCTGGTACATCGAATCAAGCTTCACGTCTCAGCCAGCCCCTCAGCCGAAGAAGTTCCGGACGTGCTCCAGGCCGTCCACCAGTGCGTCGATCTCGGTCGGCGTGGAGTACAGATAGAACGACGCTCGCGTGGTCGCAGGAATTCCGTACCGCAGGCAGACCGGGCGTGCGCAGTGGTGACCGACCCGGACCGCGATGCCCTGCTCGTCCAGGACCTGGCCCACGTCGTGCGGGTGGATGTCACCCAGGGTGAACGAGATCGCGGCGCCGCGGTCCTCGGCCGTGGTCGGGCCGATGATCCGCAGGTCGGGGACCTCGCCGAGCCGCTTCACCGCGTACTCGGTGAGCGCGTGCTCATGGGCGAGGATCTTGTCCATGCCGATCGCGTTCAGGTAGTCGATCGCCGCGCCGAGGCCGACCGCCTGCGCGATCGGCGGGGTGCCCGCCTCGAACTTGTGCGGGGCCGGGGCGTACGTCGAGGAGTGCATCGACACCGTCTCGATCATCTCGCCGCCGCCGAGGAACGGGGGCAGGTCCTCCAGGAGCTCCTGGCGGCCCCACAGCACGCCGATGCCCGTCGGGCCGCACATCTTGTGGCCGGTGAAGGCCACGAAGTCGGCCTGGAGGGCCTGGACGTCCAGCGGCATGTGCGGCGCGGCCTGCGAGGCGTCGATGCAGACCAGCGCGCCGACCTCCTGGGCGCGGCGGACTATGGCCTCGACCGGGTTCACGGTGCCCAGGATGTTCGACACCAGCACGAAGGAGACGATCTTCGTCTTCTCGGTGATGATCTCGTTGATGTTCGACAGGTCGAGGCGGCCGTCGTCGGTGAGACCGAACCACTTCAGCTTCGCGCCCGTGCGCTGCGCCAGCAGCTGCCACGGCACGATGTTGGAGTGGTGCTCCATCTCGGTGATGACGATCTCGGTCTCGTGGTCGACCCGGTAGGGCTCGTCGGCCCAGCCGAGCATGTTGGCCACGAGGTTGAGCGACTCGGAGGCGTTCTTGGTGAAGATCACCTCGTCGCGGCTCGGCGCGTTGATGAACGCGGCGACCTTGTCGCGCGCGCCCTCGTACAGCGCCGTGGCCTCCTCGGCGAGCACATGCACACCGCGGTGGACGTTGGCGTTGTAGCGCTCGTAGTACTCACTCAGGGCGTCCAGCACCTGGCGCGGCTTCTGCGAGGTCGCCGCGTTGTCCAGGTACACGAGCTTCCTGCCGTCGTGGACCTGACGGTCCAGGATGGGGAAGTCCTTGCGGATCGCCTCGGTGTCGAGGAGGCCCGGCAGCTGTGTCACGCGGATGCGCCACCCTTCGTGTCGACTTCGTGCTTCGCGTAAGCCTCGTAGCCCTCGTTCTCCAGCTTGTCGGCGAGCTCGGCGCCGCCGGATTCGACGATGCGGCCGGCGGAGAAGACGTGGACGAAGTCGGGCTTGATGTAGCGCAGGATGCGCGTGTAGTGCGTGATCAGCAGGGTGCCGACCTCGCCGGTCTCGCGGACGCGGTTGACACCCTCGGAGACGACGCGCAGGGCGTCGACGTCCAGGCCGGAGTCGGTCTCGTCGAGGATCGCGATCTTCGGCTTGAGCAGCTCCAACTGGAGGATCTCGTGGCGCTTCTTCTCACCGCCGGAGAAGCCCTCGTTCACGTTGCGCTCGGCGAAGGCGGGGTCCATGGAGAGGCGCTCCATGGTCTCCTTGACCTCCTTCACCCAGGTGCGCAGCTTGGGGGCCTCGCCGCGGACGGCCGTGGCGGAGGTGCGCAGGAAGTTGGAGACGGAGACACCGGGGATCTCGACCGGGTACTGCATCGCCAGGAACAGGCCCGCGCGGGCGCGCTCGTCGACGGACATCTCCAGGACGTCCTCGCCGTCGAGGGTGACGGTGCCGCGGGTGATCGTGTACTTGGGGTGGCCCGCGAGGGAGTAGGCGAGGGTCGACTTGCCGGAGCCGTTGGGGCCCATGATGGCGTGCGTCTCGCCCTGCTTCACGGTCAGGTCGACGCCCTTGAGGATCTCCTTCGTGGCGTTGTCGGCCTCGACGGTGACGTGCAGGTCGTGGATTTCAAGCGTTGCCATGGGTTCCTCAGGACTCCTGGGTGAGGGAGACGAGTACGTCGTCCCCTTCGATCTTTACGGGGTATACGGGGACGGGGCGCGTCGCGGGAAGACCGGACGGCTTGCCGGTGCGCAGGTCGAACGCGGAGCCGTGCAGCCAGCACTCGATCTGGCAGTCCTCCACCTCGCCCTCGGAGAGCGAGACGTTCGCGTGCGAGCAGATGTCGTTGATCGCGAACACCTCCCCCTCGGTCTTCACGACCGAGACCGGCGTGCCGTCGAGTTCCACCCGCTTCGGGGTGTCCTCCTCCAGCTCGCTCAGCCCACAGGCGCGTACGAAGGTGCTGGTCATCAGACCGACGCCTCCAGCTCCTCGTCGATCTTCACGAGAAGGCGCTGCTCGATGTCGTCGACACCGATCTGCTGGACCAGCTCGGCGAAGAACCCGCGGACCACCAGTCGGCGGGCCTCGTCGGCGGGGATGCCGCGGGCCATCAGGTAGAAGAGCTGCTCGTCGTCGAAGCGGCCGGTCGCGGAGGCGTGTCCGGCGCCGACGATCTCGCCGGTCTCGATCTCCAGGTTCGGCACGGAGTCGACGCGGGCGCCGTCGGTCAGAACCAGGTTGCGGTTCATCTCGTACGTGTCCGTGCCCTCGGCCTTGGCCTCGATGAGGACGTCACCGATCCACACGGCGTGCGCGCCGTCGCCCTGGAGCGCGCCCTTGTAGGCGACGTTCGACTTGCAGTGCGGGGTGTTGTGGTCGACCAGCAGACGGTGCTCCTGGTGCTGGCCCGCGTCCGTGAAGTACAGACCGAACAGCTCGGCCTCGCCGCCGGTGCCGGCGTAGGCCACGCGCGGGTGCAGGCGCACGAGGTCGCCGCCGAAGGTGACCACGAAGGACTTGAACGTGGCGTCCCGGCCGATCAGCGCGTTGTGCTGGCCCACGTGCACGGCCTTGTCGTCCCAGTCCTGGACGGAGACGACGGTGAGCTTGGCGCCGTCGCCCAGGATGTAGTCGACGTTGGCGGCGAGCACGGCGTCACCGGTGTGGTCGATGACGACGACGGCCTCGGCGAAGGCTCCGAGCTCCACGACCTGGTGGCCGTAGGCGACCCCGCCCTCGCCGTGCACCGCGACGCGGATGGGCTCGGTGAGCACCGTCTCCTTGGGGACGGTGATCACGCCGGCCTTCTCGAACGCGGAGTACGCCTGGGCGGCGACGCGGTCCACCGGGGTGCCCGCCCGGCCGAGGCGCGCGTCGTCACGGCCGACGGTCTCCACGACGACGCCCGCGGGCGCCTCCACGTCGACCTTCAGGCCGTCGCCGGTCGCGACCGCGGTCCCGTCGTGCAGCCCGCGCAGGCGCTCCAGCGGGGTGAACCGCCACTCCTCCTCGCGGCCGTGGGGGACCGGGAAGTCCGCCACGTCGAAGGACGGGGGCGCGCTCATGCGCGTGGCGACGGTCGACTCGGCGGCCACCGCGATCTGGCCGGCGGTGGTGGAACCCACCGGAATGTTCTGAGCCTCAGCCATGGCTGTCGGTCTGCTCTCTTTCCTGCGTCGGTTGAGATCCTGGGGCCCGCCGGAAGGGGCGGGCCACCAGCTGTTTTCCGGGCGGCGGGTCCTAGCCGACCGCGCCTTCCATCTGCAGCTCGATCAGCCGGTTGAGTTCAAGCGCGTACTCCATGGGCAGCTCCTTGGCGATCGGCTCGACGAAGCCGCGCACGATCATCGCCATCGCCTCGAACTCCGTCAGACCGCGGCTCATCAGGTAGAAGAGCTGGTCCTCGGAGACCTTGGAGACGGTCGCCTCGTGGCCCATGGACACGTCGTCCTCACGGACGTCGACGTACGGGTAGGTGTCGGAGCGGGAAATGGTGTCGACGAGCAGCGCGTCGCACAGCACGTTCGACTTCGAGCCGTGGGCACCCTCGCCGATCTCGACCAGACCGCGGTAGGACGTACGACCGCCACCGCGCGCCACGGACTTCGACACGATGTTCGACGACGTGTTCGGCGCCATGTGGACCATCTTGGAGCCGGCGTCCTGGTGCTGGCCCTCGCCCGCGAAGGCGATGGAGAGGGTCTCGCCCTTGGCGTGCTCGCCCATCAGGTAGACGGCCGGGTACTTCATGGTGACCTTGGAGCCGATGTTGCCGTCGATCCACTCCATGGTCGCGCCCTCGTACGCCACGGCGCGCTTGGTGACCAGGTTGTAGACGTTGTTCGACCAGTTCTGGATGGTCGTGTAGCGGCAGCGGGCGCCCTTCTTCACGATGATCTCGACCACCGCGGAGTGCAGGGAGTCCGACTTGTAGATCGGCGCCGTACAGCCCTCGACGTAGTGGACGTAGGCGTCCTCGTCGACGATGATCAGCGTCCGCTCGAACTGGCCCATGTTCTCCGTGTTGATACGGAAGTAGGCCTGCAGCGGGATCTCGACGTGCACGCCCTTCGGCACGTAGATGAAGGAGCCACCGGACCACACGGCGGTGTTCAGCGACGCGAACTTGTTGTCGCCGACCGGGATGACGGTGCCGAAGTACTCCTTGAAGAGCTCCGGGTGCTCCTTGAGGGCGGTGTCGGTGTCGAGGAAGATGACGCCCTGCTCCTCCAGGTCCTCACGGATCTGGTGGTAGACGACCTCGGACTCGTACTGGGCCGCGACACCGGCGACGAGGCGCTGCTTCTCCGCTTCGGGGATGCCGAGCTTGTCGTACGTGTTCTTGATGTCCTCGGGCAGGTCCTCCCAGGACTCCGCCTGCTTCTCCGTGGAGCGCACGAAGTACTTGATGTTGTCGAAGTCGATCCCGGACAGGTCCGAGCCCCAGTTGGGCATGGGCTTCTTCTCGAAGAGGCGCAGGCCCTTGAGGCGGAGCTTGGTCATCCACTCCGGCTCGTTCTTCTTCGCGGAGATGTCGCGGACGACGTCCTCGTTGATACCGCGCTTGGCAGAGGCACCGGCCACGTCGGAGTCGGCCCAGCCGTATTCGTACGTACCCAGACCCTCGAGCTCAGGGTGGGCAGTCTCCTCGATGGGGAGCGTCATGCGGGGTTCCTCCCGGCGGTACTTGCAGATGCGTTATGGGTGGATTCGGAAATCTTGGGGATGAACGTGGTGCACACACCGTCGCCGTGGGCGATGGTGGCCAGCCGCTGAACATGGGTGCCGAGCAGCTGGGAGAAGATCTCGGTCTCCGCCTCGCACAGCTGCGGGAACTGCTCGGCGACATGAGCGACCGGGCAGTGGTGCTGGCAGAGCTGCTCGCCGACCGGTGCGCTACGCGCTGCAGCAGCGTACCCGTCCACGCTCAGGGCCTTGGCCAACGCTTCGGTGCGCTGCTCCGGCGCGGCGGCCTCTACGGCCTTGCGGTACGCCTCGGCCTGGGCGGCCATCCGGGCGCGGGCGAAGGCGACGACCGCCTCGTCCCCGCCCTCGCGCGCCGCGATCCAGCGCATCGCGTCCGCGGCGAGCTTGTCGTAGGACTGGTCGAAGGCGTCCCGGCCGCAGTCGGTCAGGGCGAACACCTTGGCGGGGCGGCCGCGCGTACGCGCTCCGTAGACCCGCTGTTCCCGTGCTTCCACGACGTCGTCGGCGACCAGCGCGTCGAGATGACGGCGCACGGCGGCCTGGGTCAGGCCCAGTCGCCCCGCGAGGTCGGCCACGGTCGACGGGCCGTGGTCCAGGATGGACCGCGCGACACGGTTGCGCGTCGAGCGCTCACCGGTCGCGAGTTCCTCCTGAGGGGCCCCCGTGGGGGTCTCCCGAGCCTCGCCAACGTTTTTCACAACGCCATTGTTGCGTAATTCCTCAGAGCCTGACAAGCCGCACCCCCGGAGGCGGGCGGTGCGCTGCATCACTTAGGTATACCTAAGGTGACCTGCGGAAACGATCTTTGATCGATCAATTCACTGGCTTCGGGACCGGCTCTCCGCAAGACTCGGCAACCATGTCGGCACCCCCTCCGACCGGCCCACTCGTCACTCGGGACGCCCTCGCCGCACAGCTTCTGGAGCTGGGCGTCCAGCCCGGAGAAGCGCTTCTCGCGCACTCCTCCCCGAGCTCCCTCGGCTGGGTCGACGGCGGCGCCGTCGCCGTCGTCCAGGGACTGCTCGACGCCCTCGGTCCCGACGACACCCTGCTGGTCCCACCCAGTCCGGGGACCTCTCCGACCCCGCGCTGTGAAGCAATCCGCCCGTACCCGAGGAGTGGTGGTCGCCCATTCGGGCGACGATGCCCGCGTACGACCCCCTCGTGACGCCCAGCCACGGGTCGGTCGTCGAGGGGCACGCCCCCGACTGCCGGCTCGGCTGGGGGTCGCCCCACGCCCTTAAGGCAGTGGGGGAGCAGTCCGCTGGCCGCCTGGAGGCCCTCGGCGCCCGGGTGCTCCTGCTCGGCGCGGGCTACGACACGTGCACCAGCTTCCACCTCGCCGAATACCGCATACCGTCCCCGCGCGTCGAGGTGGGACGCCCGGTGCGCGCCCCGCAGGGGGCGACCCGCTGGGAGGTCGTCACGGAGGTCTCCGTCGACTCCGACCGCTTCGACGAACTGGGCTCCGACTTCGAACGGGACCGTCCCGTCGTACGGGGCCGGGTGGGCGCGGCCGACGTACGCCTGTTCCCGGTGGCCGACGCGGTGGCGTACGCGGAGCGCTGGCCGGCGCCGCACCGCCCCCGCGAGGAATGGGTCATGCCCAGGGCCTCCTCCTGAACCCCGCCCACCCGATCACCCGACCGGCTCCCTAGACTTGCGCCTCATGCGAAGCGAGCCCGTGGTCCAGGTCCAGGCCCTGGTGAAGCGGTACGGCGACAAGACCGCGGTGGACGGCCTCGACCTGGTGGCCGAGGCGGGCATCACCGCAGTACTGGGCCCCAACGGGGCGGGCAAGACGACCACGGTCGAGACCTGCGAGGGGTACCGGAAGCCGGATTCCGGCACGGTACGCGTCCTGGGCCTCGACCCGGTGAGACAGTCCGGGGAACTGCGCTCCCGCATCGGCGTGATGCTCCAGTCCGGCGGGGTCTACTCCGGTGCCCGCGCCGACGAGATGCTCCGCCATGTGGCGAAGCTGCACGCCCACCCGCTGGACGTGGACGCGCTCATCGAACGGCTCGGCCTCGACAGCTGCGGCCGCACGACCTACCGGCGGCTCTCGGGCGGCCAGCAGCAGCGTCTCGCGCTCGCGATGGCCGTGGTCGGCCGCCCCGAACTGGTCTTCCTCGACGAGCCGACCGCGGGCCTCGACCCGCAGGCCCGCCGCGCGACCTGGGACCTTGTCCGCGACCTGCGCGCCGACGGCGTCTCGGTCGTCCTCACCACGCACTACATGGACGAGGCCGAGCAGCTCGCCGACGACGTCACGATCATCGACGCGGGCAGGGTCATCGCGCAGGGCTCCCCCGAGGAGCTGTGCCGCGGCGGCGCCGAGAACACCCTGCGGTTCACCGGCCGCCCGGGGCTCGACGTCGGCTCCCTGCTGAAGGCCCTGCCGGCCGACTGCACGGCCGCGGAGCTGACGCCCGGCTCGTACCGGGTGGGCGGCAAGGTCGACCCGCAGCTGCTGGCCACCGTCACGTCCTGGTGCGCGCAGCACGGTGTGATGCCGGAGAAGATCTCCGTCGAACGCCACACCCTGGAAGACGTGTTCTTGGAACTGACCGGCAAGGAGCTGCGTTCGTGACCACCGCCGGTACCTACACCCCGAGGCCGGGGGCGGCCCCGCTGCCCCGGATGATCGGCGCGCAGGCCGCGCTCGAGACGAGGATGCTGCTCCGCAACGGAGAGCAGCTCCTCCTCACGGTGATCATCCCCACGCTCCTGCTGGTCCTGTTCAGCTCGGTCGACATCATCGACACCGGCAAGGGCAAGTCGGTCGACTTCCTGGCCCCCGGCATCCTGGCGCTCGCCGTGATGTCGACGGCGTTCACCGGGCAGGCCATCGCCACCGGCTTCGAGCGGCGCTACGGGGTCCTGAAGCGGCTCGCCGCCTCCCCGCTGCCCCGCTGGGGCCTGATGACCGCGAAGACGGCGTCCGTCCTGGTCACGGAGGTCCTCCAGGTCGTCCTGCTGACGGTGATCGCCTTCTCGCTCGGCTGGTCGCCGCACGGCAACCCGCTCGCCGTCCTGCTCCTGCTGATCCTGGGCACGGCCGCCTTCTCGGGCCTGGGCCTGCTGATGGCCGGCACGCTGAAGGCGGAGGCGACGCTCGCCGCCGCGAACCTGGTCTTCCTGCTGCTCCTCGTGGGCGGCGGCGTGATCGTCCCGATGGACAAGTTCCCGGCGGGCGCCCAGGACGCACTCGGTCTGCTGCCGATCTCGGCGCTCTCGGACGGGCTGCGGGACGTGCTCGAGCACGGGGCGGGCATGCCGTGGGGCGACCTCGGGATCCTGGCCGTGTGGGCGGTCGTGGGCCTGGGAGCGGCGGGCAGGTTCTTCCGCTGGGAGTAACTCCCGGGGCAACGTCCCAAGGTGTCCCCCCGCTGGGAACAACTCCGGGTGCGCAGGCCTCCGAGCCGCGCCGAGGTGGCGATTTGCGTAGGTGCGGGGGCCTCGTGAAGGCGTGCACAAGCGGCCGCCTACGATGGGACGCGTGCCAAACGTGACCCGAGCCGACGCCGTAGCCTTCGCGCGCAACCCGCTCGCCCTCATCGCCGAACGCTGGACCCCGACCTCCCGGACGGTGCGACGAGCGGCCCTCGCCGCGCTCGTCATGTCGGTGGTCATCGTGGTCACCGGCGGCGCCGTACGACTGACCGGCTCGGGCCTCGGCTGCCCGACCTGGCCCAAGTGCACCGACGACTCGCTCACCACGACGAGCGCGATGGGCTTCCACGGAGTCATCGAGTTCACCAACCGCATGCTGACCTACGTGCTGTGCGCGGCGGTCGGCTGGGCGATCATCGCCGCGCGCTCCGAGAAGCCGTGGCGGCGCGACCTCACCCGGCTCGGCTGGGCGCAGTTCTGGATCGTCATGAGCAACGCGATCCTGGGCGGCATCGTCGTCCTGGTCGGCCTCAACCCCTACACGGTCGCCGCCCACTTCCTGCTCTCCGCGGCGCTCATCACGGTGGCCACGGTGATGTGGCAGCGCACACGCGAGGGCTCCGCCGAACCGCGCCCGCTGGTCGGCAAGGCGGTGCAGCAGCTCGTGTGGTGCCTGGTCGCCGCCGCCGTCCTGCTGATCGCGGTCGGCACGGTGGTCACCGGCGCGGGTCCGCACGCGGGCGACTCCAGCGAGGTCGAACGCATGGCCGTGAACTGGGAGACCGTCGCCAAGCTGCACGCCGTGCTGGCCTGGATCGTGGTCACGCTGACCTTCGCCCTGTGGTTCGTCCTCAAGGCCGTCGACGCCCCCAAGGGTCCGCTCGACCGCACGCGTGAACTGTTCCTGATCCTGCTGGGCCAGGGCGTCATCGGCTACGTCCAGTACTTCACGGACCTCCCCGAGGCCCTGGTCGGCCTCCACATGTTCGGCTCCTGCCTGGTGTGGATCGGCGTCCTGCGGGTCCTGCTGTCGCTGCGCGAACGCCCTGGGGCCGCGGCGGAACTGCCGGGGCCAGCCGCGGAATCGGCGCTCACGCGCGCGTAGGCTCACTCCACCCCGTACACCCGCCGCGCGTTCCCCGCCGCGATCAGTCCCGCCACCCGTTGCGCGTCCACCAGCGACCAGGCGCCCTCGGCGACCCAGGTGCCCAGCACCCGGGAGAGCGCCTCGCGGAACAGGCGCGCGCCGACGACGTGCAGTTCGGGCAGGCCGTGTGCCCCGCTGGAGAACAGGAGCTTGCCGAAGGGGGCCAGCTCCAGGATCTCGGAGAGGACGGCCGCCGCCCTGGCTCCCGTACGCACCAGCGCGGCACCCAGGTCGGCGTAGACGTGCGGGAAGACCCCGGCGAGGTGCGCCGCGTGGCGGTGGTACGGGTAGCCGTGCAGAAGGACGAGATCCGTGCCGAGCCCGGCCGTGGCACGGGCGAAGTCGGTGAGCAGGACGGGGTCGGTGCGGTCGATGCGCAGACCGGGTTCGCCCAGACCGGCGTGGAGTTGGAGGGGCAGCCCCGAGGCGACCGCGATCCACAGGAGGTGGCGCAGCAGGACCGGGTCGCTCAGCGCCCCGCCCACCCGGCGGCCCGCGAGCCAGCGGCCCGCCGCGCCCCGTACCTCTCCCGGTCCTGGCGGCTCGGGCGCGAGCGCCAGACCGTGCCGTCCCCCCGCGACCGACGTGAAGGCGACGGCGTTCGCGGCGGCTCCGTGGACGGACTCGGCGAGATTGGCGAGGAAGGACTCGACGGTGCCCGAGGTGTCCGCGACCTGTTCCGCCAGCAGCTCCAGGCGGACGATCTCATGGGCGTGGGCCGCGCCGGTCGAGGCCATCTCGCCCGGTCCCGTCAGGTCCCCGGGCAGCCCCGTGTCGACGAGGTACGTCGTGATGCCGCTGCCGCGCAGGAGTCTGCGCCCCGACTCCAGGACGCCTAGTTCGCGGCGCCTGGCCAGATAGCGGGCGGGCGGACAGTGCGGTTCCAGGCCGAGCAGGGGCGGGCACCAACGGCGTACCGCGAAGCCGGTCTGGGTGTCGAAGAAGGTGGTGCCGGGGGCCGGGGGGCCCTCGGTTCTGGCGAGGTGGGCCTCGAAGGTGCCGAGGCCCAGCTCTGTCCTCAGTACGCCGTGGCAGTACTGGTCCACCAGGGACGGCGTTTCGATCATCCGGACTCCCCGCGACTGGACCGTTGCGTTCTTCAGGTCCTAACGGGTGAGGCGGGCGTCAGGTGTTGGTGAAGCGCAAGCCGTACACCAGCTGACGGATATCGGATGACAGATATCGGATGACGGATATCAACTATCAGGTGACAGATAACAGATACTGTCAGCCGTTACTCGGCGCCCCGAGCTGGATCCCCGCCATCCTCTTCCACTCGTACGGCCCCGTCCTGACCTTCGCCGCGAACTCACCGTCGAACGTCTCGTGAACAGTGATCCCGGCCTTCTTCACGGCCTCTTCGGCAATCGTGTAGGTGGGCGCCACCACGTCCCCCCAGGCACCGTCCGCGCCGACGAGGACGATCCGGGCGCCGCGCTGTCCGATGTACTCGACGTGCCCCTCGGTCCCGCCGTGCTCCTTGGCGAAGGCGTTGATCCGCTGGGCGAGCTTGGCCGCCTTGCGCTCGGCCTTGACGTCCTGGGCGGCGCCGGTGGTCTCGTCAACCTGCTGCGTGTCTGCCATGACCAGGATGCTACCGACGGGTAGATCAAACGGCGACGGGCGGGGTACGTGGCTTGGACCACGTACCCCGCCCGTGAGGAATCCGCCGGAACGGCCCGACAGGACCTAGCGCAGGAAGGGGTCCACCGCGACCGCCACGAACAGGAGCGACACATAGGTGATGGACCAGTGGAACAGCCGCATCTCCTTGAGCTTCCCGCCGGTCACCTCGGCCTTGGCGCGGTTCTGCAGACCGTGCGCCTCCCACAGCCAGAACCCGCCCGCGCCGAGCGCGACCAGGGTGTAGAACCAGCCCGTGTAGCCGAGCGGGGTGAGTAGCAGCGAGACCGCGACCATCACCCAGCTGTAGATGACGATCTGGCGGGCGACCACCTTGTTGGAGGCGACGACCGGGAGCATCGGCACGCCCACGCGCGCGTAGTCGTCCTTCACCTTCATGGACAGCGGCCAGTAGTGCGGCGGCGTCCAGAAGAACATGACGAGGAAGAGGATGACCGGCGCCCACGACATGGAGTCGGTGACGGACGACCAGCCGATGAGCACCGGGAGGCAGCCGGCGATGCCACCCCAGACGATGTTCTGGGAGGTGCGCCGCTTGAGGATCATCGTGTAAACGACGACGTAGAAAAGGAGCGCTCCGAGTGACAGCCAGGCGGACAGCCAGTTGACGGTCAGCCCGAACAGCAGGGTCGAGACGACCGCCAGCGTGATCCCGAAGGCCAGGCACTCGCGCGGGCTGACCATGCCGGTGACCAGCGGGCGCTGCGAGGTCCGCTCCATCAGGGCGTCGATGTCGCGGTCGATGTACATGTTCAGCGCGTTGGCGCCGCCCGCCGACAGAAAACCGCCGAGGCAGGTGAGCAGGACCAGCTTGAGGTCGGGTACCCCCTGCTGGGCCAGGAACATCACCGGAACGGTGGTGATCAGCAGCAGTTCGATGATTCGTGGCTTGGTCAGCGCCACGAACGCCTTGACACGGGCCCCGAACGGCCGGTGGCTTGGGCTGCTGCTCGTCCCGAGCACCCCCGCTGGACGGGATTCGACGGCCGTCACGCACACCCCTGACAGAGACATCCCAGCAAGCCCCGGGGTGTGAACTCCCCGTAAAGGCTCGCGCGTACCACGCCACTGTAGACGTTGCCTATACCTCGGCCTTCGCGGGGGTGGGGTCGTGTTGGGAGCGGCCGCACCAGGGACGGAAGAGGGCCTGCGCAACGGGCGTGACGGAGCTCGATTGAGCACTCTTCCGAGCGGCTCCGTATTCACTTGCCGAACACGGAACGGACCAGTCGGGAGGCGGATCCCGGAGAGTCCCGGCAGTCTGGAATGACTCGAAAAAACGCACGTACCTACGGGGGTAGGCTCGACAACGGCCGGTGGGCGCCCAGTGCACCGGCATTCGACATGCGTGACATGTGGAGAGGAGCCCTGACCCAGGGTGAGCACCAAGCCGACCACCACAGACCTCGAGTGGACCGAGTTGGACCAGCGGGCCGTCGACACCGCCCGCGTCCTGGCCGCCGATGCCGTACAGAAGGTCGGAAACGGCCATCCCGGTACGGCCATGAGTCTGGCGCCTGCCGCGTACACCCTCTTTCAGAAGGTGATGCGGCACGACCCGGCGGATCCCGACTGGACCGGACGTGACCGCTTCGTGCTGTCCGCGGGCCACTCGTCCCTGACCCTCTACACGCAGCTCTACCTGGCCGGGTTCGGCCTGGAGCTGGACGATCTGGAGTCCTTCCGGACGTGGGGCTCCCGCACGCCGGGCCACCCCGAGTACGGGCACACCCCGGGTGTGGAGACCACGACCGGCCCGCTCGGGCAGGGTGTCGCCAACGCGGTGGGCATGGCGATGGCGGCCCGCTACGAGCGCGGTCTGTTCGACCCGGACGCTGCGCAGGGCGAGTCCCCCTTCGACCACTTCATCTACGCGATCGCCGGTGACGGCTGCCTCCAGGAGGGCATCTCGCACGAGGCGTCCTCCCTGGCCGGTCATCAGAAGCTCGGCAACCTCGTCCTGCTGTGGGACGACAACCACATCTCGATCGAGGGCGACACCGAGACGGCGGTCTCCGAGGACACCGTCAAGCGGTACGAGGCGTACGGCTGGCACGTGCAGCGCGTCGCCCCGAAGCCGGACGGCGACCTCGACCCGTACGCCATCTACAACGCCATCGAGGCCGCGAAGAAGGTGACGGACAAGCCGTCGTTCATCGCGATGCGCTCGATCATCGCCTGGCCCGCCCCGCACGCGCAGAACACCGAGGCCGCGCACGGCTCGGCGCTCGGCGAGGACGAGGTCGCGGCCACCAAGCGCGTTCTCGGCTTCGACCCGGAGAAGTCGTTCGAGGTCGCGGACGAGGTCCTCGCGCACACCCGCCAGGCTCTCGACCGCGGCCGTGAGGCGAAGGCCGAGTGGGAGAAGGGCTTCCAGGAGTGGCGCGCCGCTCAGCCCGAGCGTGCCGCCGAGTTCGACCGGATCGCCGCGTGCGAGCTGCCGGCCGGCTGGGAGGAGAAGCTCCCGGCGTTCGAGGCGGGCAAGGGTGTCGCCACCCGCGCCGCGTCCGGCAAGGTGCTGCAGGCTCTCGGTGCGGTCATCCCCGAACTGTGGGGCGGCTCCGCCGACCTCGCGGGCTCGAACAACACGACGATCGACCCGAACTCCTCGTTCCTGCCGGCCGACAACCCGCTGCCGGGCGCGAACCCGTACGGCCGCACGATCCACTTCGGCATCCGCGAGCACTCCATGGCCGCGGAGATGAACGGCATCACGCTGCACGGCAACACCCGTGTCTACGGCGGCACCTTCCTGGTGTTCTCCGACTACATGCGCAACGCCGTGCGTCTGTCCGCGCTGATGCACCTGCCGGTGACGTACGTGTGGACGCACGACTCCATCGGTCTCGGTGAGGACGGCCCGACCCACCAGCCGGTGGAGCACCTGGCCTCGCTGCGCGCCATCCCCGGCCTCAACGTCGTCCGTCCCGCGGACGCCAACGAGACCGCGATCGCCTGGCGCGAGATCCTCAAGCGCTACACGAAGGTCTTCGGCAAGGGCGCCCCGCACGGCCTCGCGCTGACCCGTCAGGGTGTGCCGACGTACGAGGCCGACGAGAACACGGTCAAGGGCGGTTACGTCCGCTTCGAGGCCGAAGGGCCCGGCGGGCAGAGCGCGGAGCCGGAGGTCATCCTCATCGCCACCGGTTCCGAGGTCCACGTGGCGGTGGAGGCGCGCGAGCAGCTCCAGGCCGCGGGCGTCCCGACGCGGGTCGTGTCCATGCCGTGCGTGGAGTGGTTCGAGGAGCAGGACCAGGGGTACCGGGACAGCGTCCTGCCGCCGTCGGTGAAGGCGCGCGTCTCGATCGAGGCCGGTATCGGTCTGACCTGGCACCGGTTCGTCGGAGACGCGGGACGCATTGTCTCGCTGGAACACTTCGGTGCTTCGGCCGACGGCAAGGTCCTCTTCCGTGAATTCGGCTTCACTGCCGAGAACGTCGCCAACGCCGCCCGGGAATCGATCGCCGCAGCCCAGCGCTGACGCCGATATACGACACGTAGGAGATGCAATTTCCATGACAGACGCACTCAAGCGCCTCTCCGAGGAAGGCGTCGCGATCTGGCTGGACGACCTGTCGCGCAAGCGGATCACGTCCGGCAATCTCGCCGAACTGATCGACCAGCAGCACGTCGTGGGCGTCACCACCAACCCGTCGATCTTCCAGAAGGCGATCAGCAGCGGCGACGGCTACGAGCAGCAGCTCGCCGATCTCGCCGCCCGCAAGGTCACCGTCGACGAGGCCATCCGCATGATCACGACGGCGGACGTCCGTGACGCCGCCGACATCCTGCGCCCGGTCTTCGACGCGACGCAGGGCCAGGACGGCCGGGTCTCCATCGAGGTCGACCCGCGCCTGGCCCACAACACCGGCGCGACCATCGCCGAGGCCAAGCAACTGGCCTGGCTGGTGGACCGCCCGAACACGCTCATCAAGATCCCGGCCACCAAGGCGGGTCTGCCCGCGATCACCGAGGTCATCGGCAGGGGCATCAGCGTCAACGTCACGCTGATCTTCTCGCTGGAGCGCTACCGCGAGGTCATGGACGCCTACCTGGCGGGTCTGGAGAAGGCGAAGGCCGCGGGCCTGGACCTCTCCAAGATCCACTCGGTGGCGTCCTTCTTCGTGTCCCGTGTGGACACCGAGATCGACAAGCGGCTCGACGCCCTGGGCACCCCCGAGGCCAAGGCCGCCCGCGGCAAGGCGGCTCTCGCCAACGCCCGGCTCGCCTACCAGGCGTACGAGGAGGTCTTCTCCTCCGACCGCTGGGCCGCCCTCGACAAGGCGCAGGCCAACAAGCAGCGCCCGCTGTGGGCGTCGACCGGCGTCAAGGACCCCGCGTACAAGGACACCCTGTACGTCGACGAGCTGGTGGCGCCCAACACGGTGAACACCATGCCGGAGGCCACCCTGCAGGCCACCGAGGACCACGGCGACATCACCGGCAACACCATCGCCGGTACGTACGAGCAGTCCCGCGCCGAACTCGACGCGATCGAGAAGCTCGGGATCTCGTACGACGACGTGGTCCAGCTCCTGGAGGACGAGGGCGTCGAGAAGTTCGCGGCGTCCTGGAACGACCTGCTCAAGTCCACAGAGGCGGAGCTCAAGCGCCTCGCCCCTTCGGAGGGCTGAAACCTTGTCAAGCAGCAACCCGCTGCGTGACCCCGCAGACCGACGGCTCCCGCGTATCGCGGGGCCGTCGGGCCTGGTCATCTTCGGCGTCACGGGCGATTTGTCACGCAAAAAGCTGATGCCTGCCGTGTACGACCTCGCCAACCGCGGGCTGCTGCCGCCGGGCTTCTCGCTCGTCGGCTTCGCCCGCCGCGAGTGGAAGAACGAGGACTTCGCCCAGGTAGTCCACGACGCCGTCAAGGAACACGCCCGTACGGAGTTCCGCGAGGAGGTCTGGCAGCAGCTCATCCAGGGGATGCGCTTCGTCCAGGGCACCTTCGACGACGACGACTCGTTCGAGCGGCTGCGCGCCACGATCGACGAGCTGGACAAGGCACAGGGCACGGGCGGCAACTTCGCCTTCTACCTCTCCGTGCCGCCCTCCGCCTTCCCGGTGGTCATCCAGCAGCTGAAGAAGCATCACCTGGCCGACCAGTCGAACGGCTCCTGGCGGCGCGCGGTCATCGAGAAGCCCTTCGGCCACGACCTGAAGTCGGCCGAGGAACTCAACGCGATCGTGCACGAGGTCTTCTCCTCGGACCAGGTCTTCCGCATCGACCACTACCTGGGTAAGGAGACCGTCCAGAACATCCTGGCGCTCCGCTTCGCCAACACGATGTTCGAGCCGATCTGGAACCGGTCCTTCGTCGACCACGTGCAGATCACCATGGCCGAGGACATCGGCATCGGCGGCCGGGCGGGCTACTACGACGGCATCGGCGCGGCCCGCGACGTCATCCAGAACCACCTGCTCCAGCTGATGGCCCTGACGGCCATGGAGGAGCCCTCGTCGTTCGACGCCGACGCGCTCGCCGCCGAGAAGACCAAGGTGCTCAGCGCGGTGCGGATCCCGAAGGACCTGGGCCGCGACACCGTCCGCGGGCAGTACGCGGCCGGCTGGCAGGGCGGCGAGAAGGCGGTCGGCTACCTCCAGGAAGACGGTATCGACCCCAAGTCGAAGACCGACACCTACGCCGCGATCAAGGTGGAGGTCGACAACCGCCGCTGGGCGGGGGTCCCCTTCTATCTGCGCACCGGCAAGCGGCTGGGCCGCCGCGTCACCGAGATCGCGGTGGTCTTCCAGCGCGCCCCGCACTCCCCCTTCGACCACACGGCGACGGAGGAGCTGGGCCAGAACGCGATCGTCTTCCGCGTCCAGCCCGATGAGGGCGTCACGGTCCGCTTCGGCTCCAAGGTACCCGGCACCTCCATGGAGATCCGGGACGTCTCGATGGACTTCGCCTACGGCGAGTCGTTCACCGAGTCCAGCCCGGAGGCGTACGAGCGACTGATCCTGGACGTCCTGCTCGGCGACTCGAACCTCTTCCCGCGTACGGAGGAGGTCGAGCTGTCCTGGAAGATCCTCGACCCGATCGAGCAGTACTGGGACAAGCACGGCAAGCCCGCGCAGTACCCCTCGGGCACGTGGGGCCCCGTCGAGGCCGACGAAATGCTCGAGCGAGACGGACGGAGCTGGCGTCGCCCATGAAGATAGACCTCACGGACACCACGGCCGGCAAGATCAACAAGGCGCTGGTGCAGGGCCGCCGCGCCATCGGCACCCCCGCCGTCGGCATGGTGCTCACCCTCGTCATCGTCACCGACGAGGAGAACGCCTACGACGCCCTGAAGGCCGCCAACGAGGCGTCCCGAGAGCACCCCTCGCGCACCCTCGTGGTCATCAAGCGCGTCTCCCGCTCGCCCCGCGACCGCACCAAGTCCCGCATCGACGCCGAGGTGCGGGTCGGCGCGGACGCCGGCACCGGCGAGACGGTCGTGCTGCGGCTGTACGGCGAGGTCGCCGACCACGCCGACTCGGTCGTCCTGCCGCTGCTGCTGCCGGACGCGCCGGTCGTCGTCTGGTGGCCGGTGAGCGCGCCGCTCGACCCGGCCAACGATCCGCTCGGAAAGCTGGCCCAGCGCCGCGTCACCGACACCTACGCCGCCGAGGCGCCCGTACGCGAGCTCAACGCTCGCGCCGACGCCTACACCCCCGGGGACACCGACCTCTCCTGGACCCGCATCACGCCCTGGCGCTCGATGCTGGCCGCCGCCCTCGACCAGGTCATCTGTGACGTGAACGCGGTCGAGGTGGAGGGCGAGGAGTTCAACCCGAGCGTGGAGCTGCTCGCCATGTGGCTCGCGGACCGGCTCGACGTCCCCGTCAAGCGGTCCAAGTCCTCCGGCCCCGGCCTCACCGCCGTCCGCATGGAAACGAGCTGCGGCCCGATCGCCCTGGACCGCGCCGACGGCACCCTGGCGACCCTCTCCATCGAGGGCCAGCCCGACCGTGCGGTGGCGCTCAAGCGCCGAGACACCTCGGAGCTGATCGCGGAGGAGCTGCGCCGGCTCGACCCGGACGACACCTACGCGTCGGCGCTGCGGTACGGGGTGGACCGGCTGAACGGGGCGGCGGCCGAGGCCGTCGAGGAGGAGCCGGCCACCGCGAAGGCGGCCGCCAACACCGCCGCCGCCAAGGAACCCGCGAAGAAGGCCGCCGCGAAGCGCCCCGCGAAGAAGGCGGCCGCCAAGTGAACACTCCGCAGCTCGTCGTGCACCGCGACAAGGAGCTGATGGCCCAGGCCGCCGCGGCCCGGCTGATCACCAAGGTCGTGGACGCGCAGGCTTCGCGCGGCTACGCCTCGGTGGTCCTCACCGGCGGGCGCAACGGCAACGGGCTCCTCGCGGCGCTCGCGGCCGCGCCCGCCCGGGACGCCATCGACTGGGGCCGTATCGACCTGTGGTGGGGTGACGAGCGGTTCCTGCCCGAGGGCGATGGGGACCGCAACGACACCCAGGCCCGTGCGGCGCTGCTGGACTCGGTGCCGGTGGACCCCGCGCGGGTGCATCCGATGCCCGCGTCCGACGGTCCCTACGGTGCCGACGTGGACGCGGCGGCGGATGCGTACGCCGCGGAGCTCGCCAAGGCCGCGGGGCCCGAGAACCACGGGTCCGTGCCCACGTTCGACGTCCTGATGCTGGGCGTCGGCCCGGACACCCACGTGGCCTCGCTCTTCCCGGAGCTGCCCGCGGTCCGTGAGACGGAGCGGACGGTGGTGGGCGTGCACGGCGCCCCCAAACCCCCGCCGACCCGGGTCACGCTCACCCTGCCCGCGATCCGCTCCGCCCGTGAGGTCTGGCTGCTGGCGGCCGGCGAGGACAAGGCGCAGGCCGCGGCGATCGCCCTCTCGGGCGCGGGCGAGGTGCAGGCCCCGGCGGCCGGCGCCCACGGCCGCTCCCGCACCCTGTGGCTCCTGGACGCGGCGGCGGCCTCCCAACTGCCCCGCTCGCTGTACCCGCCGGCTTCGGCCTGAGCCCCGTTCGCGCGGTTCCCCGCGCCCCTGAAACGGGGCGCGGGGAACCGCGCGGTCTTTTGGCGGGGGTCTGGGGGCGAGAAAGCCCCTCACTTCACCGACCCGGCCATCACCCCCTGCACAAAGTGCCGCTGGAACGCGAAGAACACCGCCACCGGAACGATCAGCGACAGAAACGCCCCCGGCGCCAGCACATCGATGTTGCTGCCGAACTGCCGTATCTGGGACTGGAGTTCGACTGTCAACGGCTGCGAGGAGCTGTCGGCGAACAGCAGGGCGACCAGCATGTCGTTCCACACCCACAGGAACTGGAAGATGGCCAGGCTCGCGATGGCCGGACGTCCGACCGGCAGCACCAGCCGGGTGAAGATGCGCCACTCGCTGCCTCCGTCCATCCGGGCGGCCTCCAGCATCTCCTTCGGCATCTCCGCGAAGTAGTTGCGCAGCAGGAAGATGGCGAACGGCAGCCCGTAGGAGACGTGGAAGAGCACGACACCGGGAATCGTGCCGAACAGCCCCAGCGCACCGAAGAGTTTGGCGACCGGCAGCAGCCCGATCTGAACCGGAACCACCAACAACGCCACCACGACAAGGAAGATCGTGTCCCGGAAGGGGAACTCCAGCCAGGCGAAGGCGTATCCGGCGAGCGCCGCGATCACCACGACGAGGACGGTGGCCGGCACGGAGATCAGCACGGTGTTCCAGAACGCCCGTGTCATCCCCGCATTGCCCAGGAGAGCGGAGTAGTTGTCGAAGGAGAGCTGACCGGGGCTGGTCAGCGCCGTCCACCAGCCTCCCTTGGCGGTGTCCTGCGCCGAGCGCATCGAGGAGAGGAAGAGCCCTGCGAGCGGGGTGACCCAGACCAGGCCGACCACCACCAGGAACGCCTGCACCAGGCCGTTGCCGAGCCCCCGCCTGAGCGCGTTCATCGTTGACTCCTTCGGAAGCGGCGGACGTTGAAGACCATCGCGGGGACGACCAGGAGCAGGAGGAGCACACCGAGCGCGCTGCCCAGGCCCTGGTTGTTGCCACCGCCAAAGGACACCAGCCACATCTGGGTGGCGAGCACGGTGGCGTCCTCCTGCACGGGGCCGGGCGCGATGATGTAGACGAGGTCGAAGACCTTCATCACGTTGATCACGAGCGTGACGAAGACCACGGTGAGCACGGGTGCCAGCAGCGGCACGGTGATCCGGCGGAAGATCTGCCACTCGTTGGCGCCGTCCATCCGGGCCGCCTCCAGCGCGTCGCGCGGCAGGGCGGCGAGTCCGGCGCCGATCAGCACCATGGCGAAGCCGGTCCAGATCCACAGGTACGCGCCGATGATGGCCGGGGTGACCAGTGCCGGACCGAGCCAGGACACACCCTCGTACGGCGGGCTGAAGTTCGACGCGGGCAGCCGCACGGTGTACGAGCCGGTGTCCAGTCCGGCGAAGCGGAAGGAGCCGTCGGCCGCGGTGGTCGTACTCGCGACCGTCTTCCCATCGCGCGCCGCCTCGACCTTCATCCCGGGCAGCCCGCTCTCCCCGCGGTCGACCTGGCCCTGTCTCCCTCCCCCGCCGGGTGTGAAGTCCAGGTAGACGACACCGCGCAGCTCGTCCCTGGCCGCCTTCTGTCCTGCGGCCGCGTAGGCGGGCTCCGCGTCCTTCGGCAGGTCCTTGGGGAGGACGCCGACGAGCCCGAGGCCGACCGTGTGGCCGGGCGAGGCGGAGGCGGTCGTGCGGTACGAACCGTCGGCGCCCTTGGTGAGGCCCCGGCCGTCGCGGGCGCGGGCGGTCGGATAGGACGAGGTTCCCTCGAACGCGTCGTGGACACCGACCACGGCGGCGTTCAGGACACCCTTGTCGGGGTCCTCGTCGTACGCGAGCCGGAAGATGATGCCGGCGGCCAGGAAGGAGACCGCCATGGGCATGAACAGCAGCAGCTTGAACGCGGTGGCCCAGCGGATCTTCTCGACCAGGACGGCGAGCACCAGGCCGAGCCCGGTGAGCAGCGTCGGCGCGACGACGACCCAGATGGCGCTGTTGCGTACGGCCTTGAGCGTGGCCGGGTCACGGAACATCTCGGTGTAGTTGCCGCCGCCCACGAACCGGCTGCCGGAGGCGTCGAAGAAGCTGCGGCCCACGGAGAAGACGACGGGGTAGACGACGAGTGCGCCGAGCAGGAGCAGGGCGGGGAGGACGAAGATCAGGGCGACGATCCGGCCGCGGCGCCTGGCGCGCCGTCTGCGGTCGGCCATGTTCACGGCCGGAGGGCTCGCCTCTTTCACGAGGGTGGCGGTCATGACGATCAGCCCTGGTACGCCTTGGCCGCGGCCTTCTCCAGCTCGGCCGCGGTCGCCTTCGGGTTCGAGGGGTCGCGCAGGAAGTCCTGGAGGATCTTCCACTCGCCGGCGCCCTTGGTGCCGCCGAACGCGGCGGGGGCCTGGTCGGACATGTCGAAGCGGACCGAATCCCCGGCCCCGACCAGGGACTTGGCGGTCTCGCGGGTGATGTCGTCGCCGTAGGAGGCGAGGTCGAGCTTCTTGTTCGGGGAGAGGAAGCCGCCCGCCCCGGCCCAGACGGCGGCCGCTTCGGGGGTCGCCAGGTACTCCAGGAACGTCATGGCGGCCTTCTGGTTCTTGCCGTCCTTGAGGACCACGGCCGCGTCGCCGCCGCTGACCACCGGCGCCTTGCCGCCGTCGACCGCGGGGAAGGGGAAGAAGTTGGCGTCCTGGCCGATCTTCCTGCCGAACTGGTCCTTGGCGACCCCGGCGACGAAGTCGCCCTCGTAGACCATGCCCGCCTCGGGCTTGGGTCCGAAGACCTTCTCGACGGAGCCGGGGAAGTCCGTGTTCAGGGCCCCCTTCTGGCCGCCGGCCATCAGTTGCTTGTCCTTGAAGAGCTTGCCGAGGGTGGTGAGCGCCCTGACCACGGTCGGGTCGGTCCACTTCAGCCGGTGGGCGGCCAGGGCGTCGTACTTCTCGGGTCCCGCCTGGGAGAGGTAGATGTTCTCGAACCAGTCGGTGAGCGTCCAGCCGTCCTGTCCGGCGACGGAGAAGGCGGCGAGGCCCGAGTCGGAGACGGTGTGTCCGGCCTTCAGCATGGCGTCGTACGTGGTCGGCGGCTTGACACCCGCCTGGTCGAGCGCGTCGGGGCTGTACCAGACGGTCGACTTGTGGGCGGCCTTGAAGTACAGGCCGTAGAAGGTGTCGCCGACGCTGCCGTACTTCTTCCAGACGCTCGCGTAGTTGGTGTCGACGGACTGTTCGGTGGTCTTGGAGAGCGGCTTGAGCCAGCCCTCCTTCGCGAACTGCTGGAGGACGCCGACCTGCGGGACCATCACCACGTCGGGGGCGTTGCCGCCCTCGATCTTGCTGCCGACGACCGTGGAGACGTTGTCGCCGGTGGAGACGAACTGGGTCTTGGCGCCCGTCTTCTCGGTGAAGGCGTCCAGGACCTTCTGGAAGTTCTTCTGCTCGCTGCCGGACCAGACACCGGCCACGGTGATCGTCTGGCCGCTGAGCGACTTACCGCCGCCTCCGGCGGCTACGGGGCCGCCTCCGCAGGCGGTGGCGCCGAGGGCCAGGGCGAGGGCGGTGCAGCTCGCGAGCAGGGTCGTACGTCGTCGCATCATCGTTGATGTCCCTTTCAGGGCAGGGGAATTGACGGAAACCAGAGGAACGGGAACCAGAGGAGGGGACGGTCAGGGGTTCGTGCAGTCGCTGATCCACCAGGCGGTCGTCGAGCCGGGCAGCACGCCGGCCGGGCAGGGGCCGCTGGACAGCAAGGGGGTGCCGGAGACCGGCGCGGGCGTCGGGGCCGTACCGAAGTTGACGGCGCACACCAGGCCGTCGCCGCGGACGAAGGCGAGAACGCCGGGCGGCGCCTGAAGCCAGCGCAACGCGCCCTCGCCCAGCTGCGGCAGTCCGGCGCGCAGTTGGAGCCCGTCGCGGTAGAGGTGCCAGAAGGAGCGGGTGTCGGCGAGCGCGCGGTCGGTGGCGTACTCGGCGAAGTAGGCGGGCTGCGGCAGCCACGGCTTGGCGCTCTCCGCGCCCGAGGTGAAGCCGAACGGCGAGGCGTGCCCGGACCAGGGCAGCGGCACCCGGCAGCCGTCACGGATACGGGCGCGGCTTCCCGTGCGGCGGAAGATCGGGTCCGTCAGCACGTCGTCGGGCAGATCGACGACCTCGGGCAGCCCGAGCTCCTCGCCCTGGTAGATGTACGCGGCTCCGGGCAGCGCCAGCATCAGCAGTGCGGCGGCGCGGGCACGGGCCGTACCGAGGCCGCTGCCCTCGGTGCCGAGCTCGCCGTAGCGGGTGACGGTGCGGACCTGGTCGTGGTTGTTGAGGACCCAGGTGACCGTCGATCCGGTGCCAGCTATGTCCTGCATGGCCTCGGAGATGACCTTGCGGAAGGCGTCGGCGTTCCAGGGCGCGCTGAGCAGGTCGAAGAAGAAGGCCTGGTGGAGCTCGTCGGGGCGTACGTACTGGGCGTGTTCGCGGGCCGTCGGTACTGAGACCTCGCCGACCAGCAGCCGGTCGCGGCCGTCGCGCCCGGTGTACTCCTCGCAGACGGACCGCCAGTGGCGCCACACGTCGTGCACCTCGGGCCGGTTCCAGGCGAGCGGGTTGACCGAGTCGCGGGTGCGGGCGTCGGCCTCCGGGTCGGGCGAGTCCGGCAGGTCGGAGTGTTTGAAGAGGCCGGCGGCGACGTCGATGCGGAAGCCGTCGACGCCCCGGTCGAGCCAGAACCGCAGCACGTGGTCGAAGTGCGCGCCGACCTCGGGGTTGCGCCAGTTCAGGTCGGGCTGGTCGGACGTGAACATGTGCAGATACCACTGGCCGGGGTTGCCGTCCGCGTCGGTGACACGGGACCAGGCGGGTCCGCCGAACATGGCGTGCCAGTTGTTGGGCGGCTCGGCGCCGTCCGGGCCGCGTCCGTCGGCGAAGTGGAAACGGGCGCGGGCCGCGCTGCCCGGCTCCGCCGCGAGCGCGGCACGGAACCACGGGTGCTCACTGGAGCAGTGGTTGGGGACGATGTCCAGAAGCACCTTGATGCCGAGGCGGCGGGCGTCGGTCATCAGCAGGTCGAACTCGGCGAGGTCGCCGAAGAGCGGGTCCACGTCGCAGTAGTCGGCGACGTCGTAGCCGTGGTCGTGCTGCGGCGAGGGGTAGAAGGGGCTCAGCCAGATGCCGTCGACACCGAGCTTCTTGAGGTACGGCATGCCCGCGCGAACCCCGGCGAGATCGCCGATGCCGTCTCCGGTGCTGTCCAGGAAGCTGCGGACGTACACCTGGTAGATCACTGCGTCGCGCCACCAGCGATGTGTGTTGAGGGTCACCCGTTGACCTGTCTGTGCGTGCCTTCGGTTATGCATGCATGTTAAGTAGGCGTGTCGCACGGGTGTCAACGAGTAGGCAGCAGTAACCCGGAAGCTGGTCGGTTATGTACCGACTTTTCGGGCACAAAACCCGGAGATGGGATGCTCCCGTTACCTAACAAGTAACTAGTGGGCGCTGCCGAAGCGCCCCCGAGGTGCTACCGGCTTGAGATGGCCGCCAGCTCGCGTGCGAGCCGCCGTACCGCGGCGGACGGCGTCTCGTGCCCCGTCATCGCGTCGTGGACCACGGCCTGCACGACCAGGCTGACCTGGTCGTAGCGCGGGCTCTTGGGGCGTGGGGCGGCCGCGAGGATGCCCGCGCGCAGCGTGGGCAGATAGGGGAACTCCCGGATCAGCTCCGGGTCCTGGTACAGCGCCGCCCGTACCGGCGGCAGCGCACCTTTGGTGAGGACCTGGCGCTGCGCCCGCTCGGTCGTGAGGTACGCGATCAGGCGCGCGGCCGAATCGGGGTGCCGCGCATGTGTGTTGACGGCCAGGTTGGAGCCGCCCAGCACGCTCGCGCCCGGTCCGTCGGGTCCGGGCAGGGGGACCGCGCCGACCTTCCCGGCGACCGCCGATCCCTTGCCGGAAGCACCGACGTAGGCGTAGGGCCAGTTGCGCAGAAAGAGGAGGTGGCCGTCCTGGAAGGCCTGTTTCGACTCCTCTTCCTTGTACGTCAGCGCCTTCTTCGGAATCCAGCCGTCGCGCACCCCGTCGGCGAGGAACCCGATGCCCTCGCGGGCCGCCTCGGAGTTCACGGTGACGCGCTCGCCCTCGTCGCCGAGGATCGTGCCGCCCGCCGAGTAGACCGCCTCCGCCGCGTTCACGGTGAGACCCTCGTAGGGCAGGAACTGGCCGGCGTAACCGTCGAGTCCGTACTTCGGGGCGATGGTCCTCGCCTGTCGCTCCAGCTCGGCCCAGGTCCGCGGCGGCGCGACGCCCTCCTTGGCGAGGACGTCCTTGCGGTACAGGAGGAGTCCCGCGTTGGTGACGTACGGGACCGCGTACAGCCTTCCGTCGTACGTCGCCGTGTCCACGACCGGCGGCAGGAAGCTGCGGAGCGGGAAGCGGCCGCGGTCCAGCGGGGAGATCCAGCCCGCGGCGGCGAACTCCGAGGTCCAGGCGACGTCGATGTTGAGGACGTCGAAGCGGCTTCTGCCACCGCCGCGCAGGTCGGTCGTCATCTGCGCGTGCGTCTCGTCGGCGGAGTCCGGGAGTTCGACGAGGGTGACCTTCTCGCCGGGGTGGGTACGGTTCCACCCTTCGAGCAGCGGCCCCAGATAGCCGGTGAGGTCCCCCGCGGTCGCCAGGGTGAGCGGGCCGCGACCGGCGCCGTGCGCGCCGTCGGCGGGGGTGCCGGAAGCGACGTAACCGGTCAGGACCACCGCTGCGACCAGGAGGCCCCTACCGGCGGCACGTATCCACCGCATAGGTTCCTCCCTGTACACCGGCGTCGGGCACCTTCGCCCGGCGTCAGTGGCCATGTATACCTGTTAGGTATGGGCGATACTAGGGCCTGCGACACATTGGCCTCCGGCCGCATCGACCGGGCAACGGCCTGACATCGGTGCGCGGCACAAGACAAGGATGCGGGGAGGAGAGCACGGGTGCGGCTGCCCCTCCTGGCCCTGCTGGCGCGAGGCCCGGCCCACGGGTACGAGCTCAAGCAGGACCTTGAGCAACTGCTGGGCGCCGCGTACCCTCAGCCCAACGTCGGCCAGATCTACGTCACGCTCGGCCGCCTCGAGAAGACGGGGCTGATCGAGGGCGAGGAAGTCGAGCAGTCGAGCCGGCCCAACAAGAAGATCTACCACCTCACCGATACCGGGCGCGAGGCACTGCATGCCTGGTACCAGGAGACGGCGGACGAGCCTCGGGTACGGGACGAGTTCTTCATGAAACTCGCGCTCGCCCCGACGACCGGCCTGGCCGACCAGATCGCCCTGATCAACAGGCAGCGGCGGCAGTACCTGAACACCATGCGCAACCTGTCGAAGCTCGCCGCGGCCGAGGACCGGGACAACCGCATCTCCCAGTTGCTGATCGAGGGCGCCATGCTGCACCTGCAGGCCGATCTGGACTGGCTGGAGCGCTGCCAGGAGGAACTGGAGGAGCTGGAATGAGCCGCACCGCTCCTTTGCCGCACGCCGAGGGCCCGGCGCCCTTGCTGCGCGCCGAGGGCCTGGTCAAGACCCACTACGGCGAGGGCGCCCCGGCGTACGCCGTGCGCGGAGTGGATCTTGCCGTGCGCCAGGGTGAGTTCGTGGCCGTCACCGGCCCGTCCGGCGCCGGCAAGTCGACGCTGCTGCACCTCCTCGGCGGCCTCCAGCGGCCCGACTCCGGCAGCGTCTGGCTGGACGCCGAATGCACGGACGCCTACAGCGAGGCGCGCTGGGCGGTGGAACGGCGACGGCGCATCGGCATCGTCTTCCAGTTCTTCAACCTGGTCTCCAACCTGTCGGTCGCCGACAACGTGGAGCTGCCCGCCCTGCTCGCCGGGGTCTCCCCCCGGCAGGCGCGCGCCGAGCGCGAGCGGCTGCTGTCCGAGCTGGGCCTGGAGGGCAAGGGACGCAGCATGCCGGGTGAGCTGTCCGGCGGCGAACAGCAGCGCGTCGCCCTGGCCCGGGCGCTGGTCAACCATCCGTCCCTGCTGCTGGCCGACGAACCCGCGGGCAGCCTGGACAGCAAGGGCACCCGCGAGGTGATGCGGCTGCTGTCGCGCTTCCACCAGCGCGGTCAGACCATCGTGCTCGTCACCCACGACGCCCGGCTCGCCAGCGCCGCGGACCGCGTGATCAGTTTCTTCGACGGCCGCATCGCCGACGACGCGGAACTCGACGGCACGCCGTCGCGCGGCGCCGGGATATCCGGCGTGCTGGAACTGAGGGACTGAGCAGCGTGCGCGAACCGAGGCAGACTCCCGCTGTACGCGCCCTGCGGCACGCGCCCGCCGTACGCGAGCCGAAGGGCTGACCGGCGTGCGGGCCACTTTGCGCTGGGCGCATGCCGATCTGCGCACCCATCGGGGCGAGGCGCTGTTCATCGTGCTCGCCACGGCGGGAATCGTCACCTCGCTGCTGCTCGCCGCGGCGCTCTTCGGATACGCGACGAACCCCTGGCAGCGCGTCTTCACGCAGTCGCACGGCGCCCATGTGTGGATCCACACCGGCGCGTCCGCCGACGCCGGGCGGCTCGCGCGGCTGGACGGCGTCGAGTCCGTGGCGGGCCCGTACCGCACCGCGTCCGCCACCGTCGAGTCACGCGGCACCCGTGCCTCCGTCGAGCTGCGCGGTGCCGTCGAGCCGCCCACCACCGGTCGGCCGCTGCTCGTCTCCGGTCACTGGCTCGACCCCGCCCGGCCCGACGGAGTCGTCCTGGAGGACAGCCTCGCCCGGGCGCTGTGGGCCGAGCCCGGGGACACCCTCACCGTGCCCGGCACCTCGCGCACCCTGACCGTCCTGGGCGTGGCCGACAGCGCAGAGCCCCACTACAGCCCCGGCGAGCGGTCGGGGGTCGTCTGGGCGCCGCTCTCCGCGGTGTCGAGCGCCGACGGGCGCGCCGGCCAGGTCATCGGCCTGCGCCTCACCGATCCGGGCGACACGGACTACGCCGTGCAGCGCGCGGTGACGGCGCTCGGCTCCGGCGCGGTCACCCAGGTGTCGAACTGGCAGCAGGCCCGCGCCGAGGCCCAGGGCGACAACCGGCTGCTGGGACAGGTCCTCGGCCTGTTCGGCCTCGGCGCGCTCCTCGCCGCCGCGCTCGCCGTGCACGGCGCGATCGGCACCCGTATCCGCGGCCACCTGCGGGACATCTCGGTCCTGAAGGCGATCGGGTTCACGCCCGGCCAGGTGGTGCGCATCTTCCTGATCCAGCACGTGGTGTACGCGTCGCTGGGCGCCCTGGTCGCCGCCACGCTCACCCAGGCGCTGGGGAGCCGGATCCCCGGCCGCCTCGGCGACGCCCTGGGCGTCTGGCAGGGACTGCCCGGGCACACCGCGGCACTGTTGGCGGTACCGGTGGCCGCGGTGCTCTTCATCGGGGCGACGACCGGGATCGCGGCGTGGCGGGCGGGCCGGGTGCCTCCCGTGCCCGTGCTGCGGGCCGCGGCGCCGCCGGCCGGCCGCCTGTCGGGCGTGGCCCGCCGGGCGCTCGGACTGCGGCTGCCCCCCGCGCTCGTGCTGGGCTGGCACCAGGCGTTCCCGCGGCGGCCGCGCTCGCTGGCCACGGTCGCCCGGCTGGCCCTGCCGCTGCTGCTGATCGTGGTCGCGCTGAGTGCCTGGACCACCATCGACCGCTTCCACAGCGAACCCGAGCGGATCGGCCTCGCGGCCGCGCTCACGGCGCACCCGGACGAGAGCCTCGGCGATCCGGCAGCCCGCGCCCTGCTCGCCCGCAACGCACAGGTCACCGCCGTGCACCCGGGCGCCGAGGTGGCCGCTCTGGTTCCGGGCCAGACGGCGACGATCGCACTGCGCGGGCTCGGTACGCGCCGGGACCCGTACCCGTTCACGCTGGCCGAGGGCCGCCCGGCCCGCGGGCCCGACGAGGCGGTGGCCGGTCAGGGGCTGCTCGACCTGCTGGACGTGCGCGTCGGGGACTGGGTGCGGATGACCGTCGGCGCGCGCCCGCAGATCCTGCACATCGTCGGCCGCAGCATCGAGCCCGAGAACGGCGGCCGCGTCATCTCCACCTCGCTCGACACCCTGCGCGAGAACGACCCGGAGCTCCGCCCGACCCTCTACCAGCTCCAGTTGCGCCCCGGCGCCGACCCGGGCAAGGTCGCAGCCGAGCTGACCGCGGCCGGGCACGGGCACCTGGACGTGCACGCCGTGACCAACCCGGCCGACGGCCTCTCACCGCTGCGCGGCGTCGTCGTCGGGCTGATCGCCGTACTGGCCCTCATCGGGCTCATCGAACTGCTGACCGCGATCGGCGGCACCGTGCGCGAGGGCGAGCGGGATCTGCTGGCGCTCAAGGCCATCGGGCTGTCCCCGCGGCAGATCACGGCGGTCACCGTCACGGCCACCGCCTGCACCGCGCTGGCAGCGGTCCTCGCGGGTACGGCGCTGGGGCTGCCGTTGGCGCACTGGCTGATCGACGTCCAGGGGAAGTCGAGTGGGATCGGCGCAGGTATCGCCCGGGGACCGTCTCCCCTCCTGCTGTCGCTGTTCGGTCTGGCCGCGGTCCTGGGTGCCGCCGCCCTCGCCGCGCTCCCCGCGGGCCGCGCCGCCCGACGACGGCTCGCGGACACCCTGAGCGCGGTGGCCTGATCACGGTCAGGACCCGTACGGGTTCTGCTGGTTGTACGGGTTCGGGTTCGGGCTTGGCGGCGCGTACGGGTGCCGCGGCGGATACGGGCTCGGCGGGGCGTACGGGTGCCGCGGCGGATACGGGTACTGCGGGCCCGGCGCGTAGAGGTTCCCCTGCGGCGGCACGAACCCCGCGTTCGGCCCGTACGCGGATGGCGCGGGAAGCGGCGGCAACGTGGCGGGGTGCGCGCCCAGCCGAATCCCGTAGCGGCGGCGGAGCCGGTTCATCTCCAGGAAGGCTATGGCCGTGACCGTCACCGGCGCGCCCAGAATGAAGACGATGCCCATCGTGAAGCTGAGCCCGTGCAGATCACCCGTGACCAGGTCGGGAATGGCCATCAGCCAGGTCGTCACCATGGCGAGCAGCGGCGGCAGGCAGCGGTGGACGGCGGCGGAGCCGAAGAAGTTCCCGGACAGCTGCACGGCTCCGTAGGCCAGGAATCCGGTCAGCCAGAGCGCGGTGAAACCGAGCACCACCAGCATGATGCCGCCGAGTGAGGTGGACAGCTGCCACAAGAACACCGTCGCCACGACCATGCCGATGAAGAGCAGCAACAGCTTGAGCGAGTTGAAGAGAGGCACGCGCAGCTGGCGGATCCTCCCGGTGCGCCGCCAGACGAAGAGCATCACGCCCACCGTCGTGGGCGTGATGAACAGCAGGACGACGGCCGCCGTCAGCATGTTCTGCAGAACCTCGGTGAAGTCGAACCTGCCCTGCACGAAGGTGTACACGCCGAACGCCGCGACCGCCCCGGCAACGACACGCACGCGCTTGAGCCGCTCCACGGACGGATCGACCGACGCCGGAATCCACACGGGGTGGAACACCGCCTGCGCCACGGTCTTGGGTTGCAGAATCGACCTCGCCGACAGCGTGCCGCTCAGCCATCTTCCTCGCGAACCAGTCAACTTCCGCTCCCCCGAGCCTTCATCTGCGTGATCGCCGGGGAGTCTACGGGAAGCGGGCGGACTCCCGCCGTCCGCTTCCCGTGACCCACGCGCGTCCGCGCCTACCGGCCGCGCAGCTCCCGGTACTTCGCGACGAGCGCCTTCGTCGACTCGTCCAGGCCCGGCACGTCCGCACCCTCGGTCAGCGCGGGTTCGACCCGCTTGGCGAGGACCTTGCCGAGCTCGACACCCCACTGGTCGAAGGAGTCGATGTTCCAGACCGCGCCCTGGACGAACACCTTGTGCTCGTAGAGGGCGACCAACTGGCCGAGTACCGACGGCGACAGCTCCCTCGCGAGGATCGTCGTCGTCGGGTGGTTGCCCTTGAACGTCTTGTGCGGGACCAGTTCCTCGGCCACGCCCTCGGCGCGCACCTCGTCCGGTGTCTTGCCGAAGGCGAGGGCCTGGGTCTGCGCGAAGAAGTTCGCCATCAGCAGGTCGTGCTGGGCGACCAGGCCCGGCAGCAGATCGGCGACAGGCTCGGCGAAGCCGATGAAGTCGGCCGGGATCAGCTTCGTGCCCTGGTGGATGAGCTGGTAGTAGGCGTGCTGCCCGTTGGTGCCTGGCGTCCCCCACACGACCGGGCCGGTCTCCCACTCCACGTCGTGCCCGTCACGCTCCACGGACTTGCCGTTGGACTCCATGTCCAGCTGCTGCAGATACGCCGTGAACTTCGAAAGATAGTGCGAGTACGGCAGTACCGCGTGCGACTGGGCGTCGTGGAAGTTGCCGTACCAGATACCCAACAGGCCCATCAGCAGCGGCACATTGGTCTCGGCCGGCGCGGTGCGGAAGTGCTCGTCGACGAGGTGGAACCCGTCGAGCATCTCCCGGAAGCGGTCCGGCCCGATCGCGATCATCAGGGACAGACCGATCGCGGAGTCGTACGAGTAGCGTCCGCCGACCCAGTCCCAGAACTCGAACATGTTGGCCGTGTCGATACCGAAGTCGGCGACCTTCTCGGCATTGGTCGACAGCGCCACGAAGTGCTTGGCCACGGCCTCCTGACCGGCCTTCAGCTCCGTCAGCAGCCAGTTGCGCGCGGAGGTCGCGTTGGTGATCGTCTCGATGGTGGTGAACGTCTTCGAGGCGATGATGAACAGTGTCTCGGCCGGGTCGAGGTCGCGGACGGCCTCGTGCAGGTCGGCGCCGTCCACGTTCGACACGAAGCGGACCGTGAGGCCGCGGTCGGTGAAGGAGCGCAGCACCTCGTACGCCATCGCCGGGCCGAGGTCGGAGCCACCGATGCCGATGTTCACGACGTTCTTGATGCGCTTGCCGGTGTGACCGGTCCACTCGCCGGAGCGGACCCGCTCGGCGAAGTCGGCCATCTTGTCGAGCACGGCGTGCACGGCCGGGACGACGTTCTCCCCGTCGACCTCGATCACCGCGTCGCGCGGGGCGCGCAGCGCCACGTGGAGCACGGCCCGGTTCTCGGTGACGTTGATCTTCTCACCGCGGAACATGGCGTCCCGCAGCCCGAAGACGTCGGTCGCCGCTGCCAGCTCGCGCAGCAGCCGCAGCGTCTCGTCGGTGACCAGGTGCTTGGAGTAGTCGACGTGCAGATCGCCGACCTGGAGCGTGTACCCGCTTCCGCGCCCGGGGTCGGTTGCGAACAGGTCCCGCAGATGGGTCTTGGCGAGCTCCTCGCGGTGCTTGGCCAGAGCGGTCCACTCGGGCGTCTGGTTGAGCCTGGCACGGCTGTCTGCGTTCATCTCTGGCTTCCGCCTTCTTTCCTGCGTGTGCTGCTGCTTGCCTCGCCCCACTGCCGGTCCCAACCTAATTGATCAGGGCTTGACGTGAGCTGTCGTAGCGCCGTCATCCGGCTCAACAACAGATACGTCCGGCAGCTGCGCGGGTATCAGCGAGGTGACGGCGAGCCCGAAGAGGGCGGCCGCGAACAGCGCGGGCCCGTTCAGCCCGTAGGCACCCGCCACGGCGCCGCCGAGCAGAGCGCCGAGCGGGGCCCCGGAGGTGGAGGCGGTGCGGAACGCGGAGCTGACGCGGCCCACCATGGCTGCCGGGCTGCGCTGCTGCATCAGCGTGACCTGGTTGACGTTCCACACCATGCCCATCAGTCCGAGCAGTGCCATGCCCACGAGGAGTGCACCCAGGTGGCGGACGGTACCGAGGAGTACCAGGGCCGCCGTCTGGACGCATCCGCACAGGAACAGGCTCCGCACCCGTCCGATCCGGCGCGCGATCCACTGGGCCGGCACTCCCCCGGCCAGGGATCCGGCCGAGTAGGCCGTCATCGCGGCCGCGAAGCCCGCGTTTCCCGCGTGCAGCCAGCCGGTCACGTGCAGGACCAGCGTGGCGATCAGCGCCCCCATGCCGATGTTGCACAGCAGTGTGGCCGTGCAGACCGCGCGCAGCACCCTGTCGTGCCACAGGGTGCGCACTCCTTCGGCCACCTCGGCCCGCAGGGTGCTCCCGGCGGGCCGGGGCTCCCGCTCGGGCACCCGGATCCGCAGGGAGGCCACGAGGGCCGCGGCCAGCAGATAGGTGACCGCGTCGGCCGCGAACGGCGCGGCGGCCCCGAGGGTGAGCAGCAGCGGTACGAAGGGGCCGGCCAGGAAGCCGCCGGCGAACTGCTGGCCGGTCATCAGCCGGGCATTGGCGCTGCCCAGGGTCTCTTTGCCGACCAGGGAGGGCAGCAGGGCCGTGGACGCGTTGTCGAACAGCGTCTGGAGGGCGGTGAGGGCGAAGGCGAGCGCGATCAGCAGGCCGATCGTGGCGTGGCCGAGCCCGACGGCGAGGGCGAAGCAGGCCACCAGCCCGCCGCGTACGGTGTCGACGGCCCACATCGCCCGCCGCTGGTCCACCCGGTCCGCGACCGCGCCGCCCAGCAGCCCGAAGAGGAGCCAGGGGAGGTAGCCGCAGGCCGTGACGGAGGCGATGACGAGCGGATCGTCCGTGAGGCGCACGGCGAGCAACGGCAGCGCGGCGGTGCGCAGGGCGTCCCCGAAACGCGATACCACCGCCGCGCTCCACAGCCGCCCGAATCCCCCGCGCCACGCGGGTGCCCGCACCCCCGCCGCCTCGACCGTCGTCACAACGCCCCCTCGGGTTCCGCCACTTCAAGAACCGTAGAGGGCACCACTGACAATCGGCTCGCGGCAGCGCCGCGGACGCTCCGCGACCGGGCCGGCACAGCGGTCCGCCCCAGCGGCGCGCCCGCGTGACCGGGCGTACGAAACACCTCCGGCCAGGCACCTCGGTGCCCGGCCGGTTCTCAACTTCTAGATCTCGCCCCGCAGTTTGGCGAGCGCCTCGGCGAGGATCGCCTCGCCGTCCGCATCGCTGCGCCGCTCCCGTACGTACGCGAGGTGCGTCTTGTACGGCTCGGTGCGCGGCGGGTCCGGCGGGTTGTCCTGGTCCTGTCCGGCGGGAAAGCCGCAGCGCGGGCAGTCCCAGGTCTCGGGAACCTGCGCGTCGCTGGCGAAGCTGGGCACCGTCTCGTGCCCGTTGGAGCACCAGAAGGAGATGCGCAGCCGCGGCGCGGACTCGCCGCGCTCGGCCTCGCCCATCGGCCCCGCCCCGACCCGGCTTCCTCGGATCGCGTTGCCACTTGCCACGGTCGTAACTCCCTGCGTGATGGTGCCGCGAAGCGAGTCGGCGTGACGCTTCGCTGCGAGCGCCTCAGTCTACGTAAGGCCCAACGCGCGTCCAGTGATTGGAGTTACACCCCGGCCCCTAGACGCAAGCCCCATGATAGGCCGCGCCTGGGGGCGCGTACCGGACATGGGGCCTTACGTGCGGATTGTGCTTGCGTAATGTGCAGTTGTGCTGCTGTACCGATGCCGGTCGGTGATCAGTTGTTGACCTTCATCAGGATGCCGAGCACGACAATGGACGCGAACCAGAGCAGACCGATCACCACGGTGATGCGGTCGAGGTTGCGCTCGGCGACCGAGGAGCCACCGACGGACGACTGCATGCCGCCACCGAACATGTCGGAGAGACCGCCGCCCTTCCCCTTGTGCATCAGCACCAGCAGCATCAGCAGCAGGCTGAAGACGATCAGGGCGATCGAGAACCCCAAAACCACGGCTGGACCAACTTCCTCGGAACTGAATGGACGACGGGGGCCGAAGCCTACTGGGTGAGCACCTCAAGCCCACTCCGAAGGCCACGACCCCCGCAAGGGTACGACGAATCGCCGCTAGCGCATACTTACTGGTCGCGGAAGCGGACGATCTTGACGAACTCGTCGGCGTCCAGGGAGGCACCGCCGACCAGGGCGCCGTCGATGTCGGGCTTCGCCATGATCTCCGCGACATTGCCGGACTTCACGGAGCCGCCGTACTGGATGCGGACCTGGTCGGCCACTTCCTGGGAGTACAGCTCGGCCAGCCGGGCGCGGATCGCCGCGCAGACTTCCTGGGCGTCGTCGGAGCCGCAGACCTTGCCGGTACCGATGGCCCACACCGGCTCGTACGCGATCACGATCGACTCGGCCTGCTCGGCCGGGACGTCCTTGAGACCCCCGTCGACCTGGGCGAGCGTGTGCGCGACGTGGTTGCCCGCCTCGCGGACGGCCAGCTCCTCGCCGACGCACAGGATCGGGGTCAGGCCGTGCTTGAAGGCGGCCTTGACCTTGGCGTTGACGATCTCGTCGGTCTCGTTGTGGTACTGCCGGCGCTCGGAGTGGCCGACCGCCACGTACGTGCACTTCAGCTTGGACAGCATCGGGCCCGAGATCTCGCCGGTGTAGGCACCGGAGTCGTGTGCCGAGAGGTCCTGCGCGCCGTACTTGATCTTGAGCTTGTCGCCGTCGACCAGGGTCTGCACGGAGCGCAGGTCGGTGAAGGGCGGCAGGACGGCGACCTCACAGGCCTCGTAGTCCTTGTCGGCCAGGGCGAAGGCGAGCTTCTGGACGTGCGCGATGGCCTCGAGGTGGTTGAGGTTCATCTTCCAGTTGCCCGCCATCAGCGGCATACGGGTCGTCATGCGGGGTCAGTCCTCCAGTGCGGCGAGGCCGGGGAGCGTCTTGCCCTCGAGGTATTCGAGGGAGGCGCCGCCACCGGTCGAGATGTGACCGAATGCCTTCTCGTCGAAGCCCAGGATGCGGACGGCCGCGGCGGAGTCGCCACCGCCGACGACCGTGAAGGCCTGGGAGTCGACGAGGGCCTGGGCGACCGCCTTGGTGCCCTCGGCGTAGTCGGGGTGCTCGAAGACGCCCATCGGACCGTTCCAGAAGACGGTGGCCGCGTCGGCGAGCTTCGAGGCGTACAGCTTGCGGGTCTCCGGGCCGATGTCCAGGCCCTCCTGGTCGGCCGGGATGGCGTCCGCGGCGACGGTGGTGGGGTTGGCGGGGGCCTTGGTCTTCAGGTCCGGGAACTCCGGAGCGACCAGGACGTCGACGGGGAGGACCAGCTCGACGCCGTTCTTCTCCGCGCGGTCCATGTACTCCTTGACGGCCGGTACCTGGTCCTCCTGGAGGAGGGAGATGCCGACCTCGTACCCCTTGGCCTTGAGGAAGGTGTACGCCATGCCACCGCCGATGAGCAGACGGTCGGCCTTGCCGAGCAGCTGGTCGATGACGGCGAGCTTGTCGGAGACCTTGGCGCCGCCGAGCGCGACGACGTAGGGGCGCTTGACGTCCTCGGTGAGCTTCTTCAGGACGTTGACCTCGGTGGCGATGAGGTAGCCCGCGTAGTGCGGAAGGCGCGCCGGGAGGTCGTACACGGAGGCGTGCTTGCGGTGCACGGCACCGAAACCGTCGCCTACGTAGACGTCGGCCAGGGCGGCGAGCTGGTCGGCGAACTCGCCGCGCTCGGTGTCGTCCTTGGACGTCTCGCCCGCGTTGAAGCGCAGGTTCTCGATCACGGCGACCTGGCCGGGCTGGAGGCCGTTCACGGCGTCGTGGGCGGCGGGACCGACGGTGTCCTGGGCGAACGCCACGGGGGCGCCGAGCAGTTCACCGAGCCGCTCGGCGGGCTGCAGCAGGGAGAACGCCGGGTCCGGGGCGCCCTTGGGGCGGCCCAGGTGTGAGGCGACGACCACCTTGGCGCCCGCTTCGGCGAGGGCCTTGATGGTGGGCAGGACGGCGCGGATACGGCCGTCGTCGGTGATGAGGCCGTCGGCCAGCGGCACGTTCAGGTCGGCGCGGACGAAGACCCGCTTGCCGTCCACGCCTTCGGCGAGAAGTTCGTCGATCGTCTTCATAAAAGGACTCCTAGGAGGGCTCTGTTGTCCGGGAGGGCTGATCGATCCGTGCACAGAGCAGGGCTCGGACAACGCGGCTGTGCGCTGCCCGAGCCCTGCTCTCACATCAGAGGTGCCTGCTCCGGGACTTAGAGCTGGCCGCCGACGAAGACCGTGAGGTCGACGAGGCGGTTGGAGTAGCCCCACTCGTTGTCGTACCAGCCGAGGATCTTCACCGAGTTGCCCTCCTGGACCATCGTCAGGGAGGAGTCGAAGGTGCAGGAGGCCGGGTCGCCGACGATGTCTGAGGAGACGATCGGGTCCTCGGTGTACGACAGGTATCCCTTGAGGTCGCCGTCGTCGGAGGCCTTCTTGAACGCGGCGTTGACCTCGTCCTTGGTGACCTCGCGCTGCAGCGTCACGACCAGGTCGGTGGCCGAGCCGGTCGGGACCGGCACGCGCATGGCGATGCCGTCCAGCTTGCCCTTGAGCTGCGGGAGGACCAGGGCGGTGGCCTTGGCGGCACCGGTCGTGGTCGGGATGATGTTCTCGGCGGCGGCGCGGGCGCGACGCAGGTCCGAGTGCGGGAAGTCCAGGATGCGCTGGTCGTTCGTGTACGCGTGGACCGTCGTCATCAGGCCCTTGACGATGCCGAAGTTCTCGTCGAGCACCTTGGCCATCGGCGCCACACAGTTGGTGGTGCAGGAGGCGTTGGAGATGATGTGGTGCTGAGCCGGGTCGTACTTGTCCTGGTTGACGCCCATCACGATGGTGATGTCCTCGTCCTTGGCCGGAGCCGAGATCAGGACCTTCTTGGCGCCGCCGGCGATGTGCTTCGCGGCGTCGGCCTTCTTGGTGAAGATGCCGGTCGACTCGATGACGATGTCGACGCCCAGCTCGCCCCACGGGATGTCGGCGGGGTTGCGCTCGGAGAGCACCTTGATGGTGTGTCCGTCGACGGTGATCGTGTCGGCGGTGTGCGACACCTCGGCCTTGAGGCGGCCCAGGATGGTGTCGTACTTCAGCAGGTGAGCGGTGGTCGCGGTGTCACCCAGGTCGTTGACAGCCACGATCTCGATGTCAGCACCCTGCTCCAGCAGCGCGCGGAAGTAGTTACGACCGATGCGGCCAAAGCCGTTGATGCCTACGCGGATCGTCACGAACCGATCTCCTCGTTAGGTACGCCGACTCAGTGCCGGCGAGTTGTATGGGATGTCCCCGACCGCCTACGACCCTACCTCCCTGACGCGTCTGCGGTGACATCGAGATGCCCCATACACGGCAGGGCGTTCCGTACCCATCAGTAGGGGTACGGAACACCCTCGAAGTTGACGAGATAGTCACACAGGGTTAGCTCTTCAGCGCCCCGAGCGCCTTCTTGATGAGGGCCGCGCGGTCGGCCGCCGCGGTGACGTGCTCCAGGCCGAAGCCCAGCAGCACCGTGTCGTCCGTGGTGACTCCGCCGTACGTCTTGAACAGTTCCCCGTAGCGCGCCCAGTCCTTGAGCACGGAGGGGCTGCCCGGAGGCGGTCCGGAGGCGCTCCAGGGCCCGAGGGAGGCCTCGAAGCCCTCGGTCTCGGTGGCCGCCCCGCCGACGACGAGGGAGGCGTTGTCCGCGAGGACGCCGTGACCGCCGGTGCTCGGGTCGGTGATGTAGCTCAGCGACACCTCGACCGACTTGCCGGCGTACGCGCTGAGGTCGAAGTCGACCTGCTGCCAGCCGCTGGAGGCACCGGTGAAGCTGTTCCAGGCCCCGCTGGTACCGGTGTTGGCGCAGCCGGTGGAACTCACGGTCAGGTACCGCTTGAGGAACGGGTGCTCCCTGACCAGGAATCCGGCCTCGCAATCCGCGGGAACCGCGGTGCTGGTGGCGCCGCCCGCCTCGGGGAGCGTCGTCCAGTCGTCGGCCCCGGCGGTGTGGGCCTCGAGCACCGCGTGGTCGTAGCCGGGCTCGGTGTCCCACTGGAGCTGGGTGCGCAGCGTCGGCTTGTCGGCGGCGCTGACACCGGTGAGGTCGATGGTCCGGGTGAGGCGCTTGTAGGCGTCGTCGGTGTGGACGGCGGCGGCCATGTACGAACCCGCGTAGGGCCCGTACGGGTTGACGGTCCCGGCGAACTGGCCCGCTCCCGCGCTCGACGCGAACTGCGGGTACTGCGCGGGCGCCAGCGAGTCCGAGGTGACGCCGTAGGTACCCGCCGTGTTCAGCGGATTTCCGGGCGCGTCGCCGAGCGCCCCCGCGAAGCCGGTGAGCTTCCCGGAGCCGGCGAATCCGTTGGCCCCCGCGGTCGACGTACGGGAGTAGGCGCCCAGGTAGTACTGGCTGAAGTCGTTCGAAAGGGTGCCGCCGCCGAGGTCGACGTTGCCGCCGGCCTGCTCGCCCGCCTCGATCAGCTTGCCGCCCTCGTTGAGGAAGGCGCGCAGCTGGAGCTGGGTGGCGTTGCCCGGCCGTGCGGCGCCGGTGTAGTGGACGACCGTCTTGAAGTGGTCGAGCACGCCGAGCGCGTCGGGTGCGCCCAGGGCCGCCACGTCCCAGACGAGCGGCTTCTTGCCGTTGGCCTTCAGGGCGTCGACGTAGGCCTGGGACTGCGTGGCGGGCGCGCCCTCCTCGGCGACGACCAGCGTGTCGGCACTGGGCCGCTGGGCCACGGTGTACGTGAAGTGCGTACTGGAGGTCTTCTTGCCGCTCCTGGTCTCACCGGTGAACCACACCTCGACCTTGTCGCCGGGGTCACCGTCCTTCACCTTGGCGCGGTACTCGTCGAAGTAGAGGTTGTCCTTGCCGCCGTAGGTCTCGCCGCCCTTCCAGGCCTTGAGCGCCATGTCCAGCGTACGGCCGCCGTTGACGCGGTACTTGAGCTCCTTGTCGCGTACGGACTTGCGGACGACGACGGAGACCTCCTGGTCGGCGCCGCGGGAGTACGACGTCGTGAAGGCGGCCGGGGTGAAGTCGGGTGCGTCGAGGCCCACCGAGGACGACGGCTGGTCGGGGTGGGCCGCGGTCTCGGCGACGGAGAGCGCGAACGGGACGTTCTTCTCGAACTCCTGCTCGATCAGCTTCTCGTCGTCCGGGAAGGTGAAGATAGAGGCGCAGTCGGCCGCGTTCCAGGCGTCGTTCGGGTCGATGTTCGAGGCGGTCTCGCAGGTCGACATCTCGGGGGTGAACATCGCCATGCCGTTGACGTTGCCCGCGTGGCCGTCCGCCTCGCCGTTGGTCGTGTAGAGCTCCGAGGAGACCTGGGGGTGGTAGCCCGGGATCGCGGAGTTCTCGGGGGTTCCGGCGAGCGCCTTGTAGAGCACGTCGTCCGGGGTGGGCGTCGCCACCTGCCAGCCCACTCCGTAGAGGAGCAGTTCGGCGGCGGAGTGGTAGTTGATGCCGTACGTGAAGCCGATCCGCTTCTCGAACGTGTCGAGCGCCTTCGTCTCGGGCTCGGAGCCGGGGCTCGCGCCGCGGTAGGTCTCATTGGTGGGGTTGGGTGACGAACCCTCGTCGTCGTAGCCCCACTTGTAGGCGAAGTTGCGGTTGAGGTCGACACCGTCGCCGGTGGAGATGACCCCGTCGCCGTTCACGTCCCGCAGGTTCTTGCGCCACTGGCGGGCGTCGGCGTCCTTGAACGTGTAGTCGTAGCCGTCGGGGTTGGCCGACAGGACGAACCACAGCTCGGTGGAGTCGACGATCTTCTTGATGCGTTTGTTCGTGGAGTAGTTGTCCAAGTAGTAGTGCATCAGACGCCGTGTCATCTCGGGCGTGATCCACTCGCGCGCGTGCTGGTTGGACATGTACAGCACGGACGGCTTGGCGCCGTCCTTGGTCTTCTTCGCGCCCTTGGTCAGTTTGAGCGCGAGGATGTCCTGGCCGTTGACCGTCTTGCCGATGGAGACGACCTTGGTGAGGTCGGGGTGGGCGGCGCCGGTCTTGACGATCTCCTCCTGGAGATTGCCCTTGCCGCTGTACGGGCGGAACACGCCCTGGGCCGCGTTCTCCACCCGTGCCTCGGCCTTGGCCGTCAGGGTGTGCTCGGTGAGGTCGACGCCCTGCTTCTCCAGCTTCTTGGCCTGCTGGTCGGTGACGTAGACCTCGACCGCGCTCTTGCCGTTCCTCCACGTCGTGTCGCCGAGTTCGTGGCCGTCCTGCCCGGCCGCGAGCAGCAGGGGTATCTGCTGCTTCGTGATCTGCGCGCGGAACACCTTCACGGCGTTCGCGTCGGGCTTGGGCGAACCGCCGTTCTGTGCCTGGGCGATGGGCGCCATGCCCGCACCGCCCAGCAGGAGCGCGCCCGTAGCGAGGATCGCTCTCGCTCTTCGTCTCATGAGCCCCCCTTGCGTGAGTCCGCCACAGCAGCGAACAGATGCCAGGCTCATGACACTTCATGGTCAAGTCAAGGGTGCCTCACAGGAACGCAAACGCCGGTGCCGATGTCCCAAGTGGGCATCGGCACCGGCGTGTTGGGCTTCTGGTGGTCGACCGGACGGGTCAGCCCGCGAGGTTGTCCGCCATCTCCTCGGTGAGGTTCGACTCCGTCCCGGGGATGCCGAGATCCTGCGCCCGCTTGTCGGCCATCGCGAGCAGCCGCCGGATACGGCCGGCGACGGCGTCCTTGGTCAGCGGCGGGTCGGCGAGCGCGCCCAGCTCCTCCAGGGAGGCCTGCTTGTGCTCCATGCGCAGCCGTCCGGCGGCCGCGAGGTGCTCGGGCACCTCGTCCGCGAGGATCTCCAGGGCGCGCTGCACGCGGGCCCCGGCGGCGACGGCGGCACGGGCCGAGCGGCGCAGGTTGGCGTCGTCGAAGTTGGCGAGCCGGTTGGCCGTGGCGCGGACCTCGCGGCGCATCCGCCGCTCCTCCCAGGCCAGCACCGACTCGTGCGCTCCGAGGCGGGTGAGCAGCGCGCCGATCGCGTCTCCGTCACGGACGACCACCCGGTCCACGCCGCGCACCTCGCGGGCCTTCGCGGCGATCGAGAGCCGACGGGCGGCGCCCACGAGCGCGAGCGCGGCCTCCGGCCCCGGGCAGGTCACCTCCAGGGAGGAGGAGCGGCCCGGTTCGGTGAGCGAGCCGTGCGCCAGGAAGGCCCCGCGCCAGGCCGCCTCGGCGTCGCAGGTGGCCCCCGAGACCACCTGCGGCGGGAGGCCCCGGATCGGGCGCCCACGGCCGTCCACGAGCCCCGTCTGGCGGGCCAGCTGGTCGCCGCCCGCGACGACGCGTACGACATACCGGGAGCCTCGGCGCAGACCGCCGGGCGCCATCACGATCAGTTCGGAGCTGTGGCCGAAGATCTCCAGAATGTCCCGCTTCAGCCGGCGCGCCGCCATCGCGGTGTCCAGCTCCGCCTCGATCACAATCCGGCCGCTCACCAGGTGGAGGCCGCCGGCGAACCGCAGAATGGCGGAGACCTCCGCCTTTCTGCAGCAGGTCCGGGTGACGGGGAGCCGGGAAATTTCATCCTTCACCGCTGCCGTCATCGCCATGGGCCGATCCTTCCATGCATCCGAAAAATACGGTCGTACGCGGCGGCCAACAGCTCCGGGTCGTGCCGCGGAGATCCGTCGGTCCGGGCCACCGGCGCCAGCTCGACCGCGGCGCCGAACCGCTGGGCGGCGTCGGTGAGTGAGTCGCGATCGGGCACGGCGGCCTCGTCGGCCAGCACCACGTCCAGGGCGAGTTTAGGGGCGTGTCGTCCCAAAACCTCCAAATGACGCTGCGGGGAGAAGCCCTCGGTTTCTCCGGGCTGCGGGGCGAGGTTCAGGGAGAGTACCCGGCGCGCCTTCGTCTCGGTGAGCGCATCGAGGAGCTCGGGCACGAGAAGGTGGGGAATCACCGAGGAGAACCAGGAGCCGGGGCCGAGGACCACCCAGTCGGCGTCGAGGACCGCCGCCACGGCCTCGGGGACGGCGGGCGGGTCGGCGGGGACGACGTGCACGGACTGCACCTCGCCGGGGGTGAGGGCCACGGTCGCCTGTCCCCGTACCGTGTCCACGTCCTCGGGCCGCTCCGGGTCGTGCCCCTTGACCAGGGCCTGGAGCTCCAGGGGTACGGCGGACATGGGCAGCACCCGGCCGTGCGCGCCGAGGAGCCTGCCGACCAGGTCCAGGGCCTGGACATGGTCGCCGAGCTGTTCCCACAGGGCGACGATCAGCAGATTGCCGACCGCGTGCTCGTGCAGATCGCCCTGGGACTGGAAGCGGTGCTGGATGACGCGGGCCCAGGTCTGGCCCCAGTCGTCGTCGCCGCACAGCGCGGCCAGGGCCTTGCGCAGGTCGCCGGGCGGCAGCACGCCCAGCTCGTCGCGCAGGCGCCCGCTGGAACCGCCGTCGTCGGCCACGGTGACGACGGCGGTGAGGTCGCCGGTGATCCGGCGCAGCGCGGCGAGCGAGGCGGACAGCCCCATGCCGCCGCCGAGGGCGACGACCTTGGGCTGGGCACCCCGGCGGCGCGGCTTCCCGCCGCGCGCCTCGGCGGGCCTGTCGCCGCGTCCCTCGGAGGCGACCCGGCGCAGCCTGCTCAGCCGCAGTGCGGCACGTCCGGTCACTCGCGCCCCATGTCCCGGTGGACGACCACGGTCTCCACGCCCTGCGAGACGAGGCGGGCGGCGAGCTTCTCGGAGGTGGCGACCGAGCGGTGCTTGCCGCCGGTGCAGCCGACCGCGATGGTCACATAGCGCTTGCCCTCGCGGCGGTAGCCGGCGGCGATGAGCTGGAGCAGCTCCGTGTAGCGGTCGAGGAACTCCTTGGCGCCGGGCTGGTTGAAGACGTACGCCGACACCTCCTCGTTCAGGCCGGTGAAGGGGCGCAGCTCCGGGACCCAGTGCGGGTTGGGCAGGAAGCGCATGTCCACGACCAGGTCGGCGTCGACCGGAAGGCCGTACTTGAAGCCGAAGGACATGACGGTGGCCCGCAGCTCGGGCTCCTCCTCGCCGGCGAACTGGGCGTCCATCTTGGCGCGCAGCTCGTGCACGTTCAGGCTGGAGGTGTCGATGACCAGGTCGGCGTCGCCGCGCAGCTCGCGCAGCAGCTCGCGCTCGGCGTCGATGCCGTCGACGATGCGGCCGTCGCCCTGGAGGGGGTGCGGACGGCGCACGGACTCGAAGCGGCGCACCAGGGCCTCGTCGGAGGACTCCAGGAAGACGATCCGCCGGGTGACGTTCTTCGCCTCCAGGTCGGCGAGGGACTCGCGGAGGTTGTCGAAGAAGCGGCGGCCGCGTACGTCGACGACGACCGCGATCCTCGCCACGTTGCCCTGGGAGCGGGCGCCGAGCTCCACCATGGTGGGGATCAGCGCGGGCGGCAGGTTGTCGACGACGAACCAGCCGAGGTCCTCCAGACACTTGGCGGCCGTCGACCGGCCCGCCCCGGACATCCCTGAGATGATCACCAGCTCGGGGATGGCGGCTTCGGGCACCGCGGGCGTCTCCATCGTCGTACCCCCCTGGGTCTCGTCGGCGGCCTGTGGTGCGGCCGTCTTCCCGGTCTGCGGTCCGGCCGGTTGTTCGGCCGGTTGTTCGGCCGGTTGTTCGGTCTGTGCTGGGATCTCTTGTCGTCCGTTGTCGCTCATGTCTCCTGCCCCCGTCGCTCGTGTGAGGCGCCCGCGGACACGGGCTCCTCCGGGGAGCCCGCGGTCGTACCGGACGCCCCGACTTCCTCGTCTTCCATGATCTCTCCAGTCGCCGTGTTCACGGCGGGTGCGGCCGGAGCCGCCTGGGCGAGGGCCACGGCGACCGCCTCGGCCGTCTTGCGGCCTATGCCGGGGACCTCGCAGATCTGGTCGATGGTCGCGGATCGCAGCTTTTTCACCGAGCCGAAGTGCTTGATCAGCGCCTGCTTGCGGGTCTCGCCGAGGCCCGGCACCTCGTCCAGCGGGCTCGCCCTGAAACGCTTGGCCCGCTTGGTGCGCTGGTAGGTGATGGCGAAGCGGTGGGCCTCGTCACGGACCCGCTGGAGCAGGTACAGGCCCTCGCTGGTACGGGGCAGGACCACCGGGTCGTCCTCGTGCGGCAGCCAGACCTCCTCCAGGCGCTTGGCGAGGCCGCAGACGGCGATGTCGTCGATGCCCAGTTCGTCGAGGGCCCTCTTGGCCGCCGCGACCTGCGGCTGGCCGCCGTCGACGACGACGAGCTGGGGAGGGTAGGCGAAGCGCTTGGGGCGGCCGTCCTCCTCGGTGAAGGCGTTCACCGCGAAGGCGTTCCCCGTGGTGTCACTCTCCGGAGTGGCGTTCCCCAGGGCCGCGTTCCCCGGGGTCGCGTTCCCCACGGTGGCGCTTTCGGCGGAGGCCCCGTCGGTGGAGGCGCTCTCGCCGTCCGTCCACTCGCCCGTCCGCTCCTTCTCGGCGAGATAGCGCCTGAAGCGGCGGGTGATCACCTCGTGCATGGAGCGGACGTCGTCCTGGCCCTCGAAGCCCTTGATCTGGAAGCGCCGGTACTCGCTCTTGCGCTGCAGCCCGTCCTCGAAGACGACCATGGAGGCGACCACGTCGTCCCCCTGAAGGTGCGAGATGTCGTAGCACTCGATCCGGAGCGGGGCACTGTCCAGGTCGAGGGCTCCGGCGATCTCCTCCAGGGCGCGCGAGCGGGTGGTCAGGTCGGAGGCGCGCTTGGTCTTGTGCAGGCCGAGCGCCTGGAGCGCGTTGCGCTGCACGGTCTCCATCAGCGCCTTCTTGTCGCCGCGCTGCGGGATGCGGAGGGAGACGTTCGACCCGCGGCGCTCGGTCAGCCACTCCTGGACGGGCTCCACGGGGTCGGGCAGTGCCGGAACGAGCACCTCCTTGGGGACGGAGTCGCCCTTCTCCTCCCCGTAGAGCTGCTGCAGCGCGTGTTCGACCAGGTCGCCGGTGGTGACGGCCTCGACCTTGTCGGTGACCCAGCCGCGCTGGCCGCGCACCCGGCCGCCGCGCACGTGGAAGATCTGCACGGCGGCTTCCAGCTCGTCCTCGGCGACGGCCATCAGGTCGGCGTCGGTCGCGTCGGCGAGCACGACCGCGTTCTTCTCCATGGCCTTCTTCAGGGCCTCGATGTCGTCGCGCAGACGGGCCGCCCGCTCGTACTCCATCTCCTCGGCCGCGTCCGTCATCTGCTTCTCGAGGCGGCGGATGTACGTCCCCGTACGGCCGGCCATGAAGTCGCAGAACTCCTCGGCCAGCTCACGGTGTTCCTCGGCGGAGACCCGCCCGACACAGGGGGCGGAGCACTTGCCGATGTAGCCGAGGAGGCAGGGGCGGCCGGTGCGGGCGGCGTTCTTGAAGACGCCCGCCGAGCAGGTGCGGACCGGGAAGACGCGCAGCAGCAGGTCGACGGTGTCGCGGATCGCCCACGCGTGCCCGTACGGACCGAAATAGCGCACGCCCTTGCGCTTGTGGCCGCGCATCACCTGCACCCGCGGGAACTCCTCGTTCATCGTCACCGCGAGGTAGGGGTAGCTCTTGTCGTCGCGATACTTGACGTTGAACCGGGGGTCGAACTCCTTGATCCAGGAGTACTCCAGCTGTAGCGCCTCGACCTCAGTGGACACCACCGTCCACTCCACGGACGCGGCCGTGGTGACCATGGTGCGGGTGCGGGGGTGGAGTCCCGCCAGGTCCTGGAAGTAGCTGGCCAGGCGCTGGCGCAGGCTTTTCGCCTTTCCGACGTAGATCACCCGGCGGTGCTCGTCGCGGAATTTGTACACCCCGGGAGAGTCCGGGATCTGTCCCGGCTTGGGGCGGTAGCTGGAGGGGTCGGCCATGTCACACACCCTACTGGCGAGGGCTGACACCGCGACGACCTCCCGGCCCGCCTGTGGACTCGGCCGCCGGGACCGTGATCGCAGATCGGCCAGAGGGCGGTACGGCAGGGTGAGTAGGTTGCGTATCAGGTGTTGTCGGGGCTTGGTCAACACGCTTCAATGCGTGGAACCTCGGGGTCGTGGACGGCGACAGGCGCGTGTGAACAAGCCCCGCGCGCCTGCCGGGCGCCCCGAAGACCTACATCCAACGGCCTGACCAGCCGTTGTGAACATTCACAGAAAGGCCCCTGCATGCGGTACGGCACACAGCACGCGGACGTCGCCATTGCGGAACTGGAGACGGCCCTGGCGGGCGGCCCCTTCCATGTCGCGCTGCGCGCCGCGATCGCCGCACGCGGCCTGCCCCTGCAGCGCGTGCAGCACCATCTGTCGCGCTACGGGGTCAAAGTGGGGGTCACGAGCCTGAGTTACTGGCAGCAGGGCGCCCGGCGCCCGCAGCGCCCCGAGTCGCTGCGCGCCGTACGCGCCCTGGAGGAGATCCTCCAGCTCCCGGACGAGTCGCTGATCCGGCTGCTGGCCAAGGCCGACGAGCGCTGCGACCCGCAGCGCCCCACCGGCCGCTCGTACCGCTCCCTGGTGGAGGCCTCCGGCGTCCTGGAGCGGCTTTTGGCCGAGCTGGAGTCACCGCTCGACGGCGGGCTGCACACGCTCGGCCACCACGAGCTCGTCCGGATAGGCACGCACCGCGAGCTGCTCGCGCGCGAGTCCCACCACATCGTGCGGGCCTACAAGGACGGTGTGGACCGCTATGTGGCCGTCCACCACGGCGACCCGGGCTGCGCCCCGGAGCGCACGGCGGTCCGGGCCCTGGAGAACTGCCGCACGGGACGGGTGCGCTGGCACCACGACACCGGAGTGCTCGTGGCGGAGTTGCTCTTCGACACGCGGCTGCGCGCAGGAGATACGTTCCTCTTCCGCTACGGCTTCGAGGACGGCACGGCCGGTGCGTCCAGCGAGTACGTACGCGGGTTCGGCTTCGCGGGCGGGCAGTACGCCCTCCAGGTGCGGTTCGCCGAGGAGACACTGCCCGTGCGCTGCCACCGGTTCACCCAGCACTCGGCGGCGGCGCCACGCAGCGGCCGCCAGGAGCTCCCCCTCAGCGGGCGCCATCGCTCGGTGCATCTCGTCGAGCCGCGGGTGCGGTCGGGCATCGTGGGCATCGGCTGGGACTGGGAGTGACCCCGGCCGGCCGGGGACGCGGCGTCACCGCGACTCCCGGTCAGGGACCCGCGACGATCCTGCCGCCCTTGGCCTCCACGGACAGCTCCTTCAGCGCCACGGTGGCCGGGGCCTGCAGCACCTTGCCCGTCGCCGCGTCGAATTCGCTGCCGTGGCACGGGCAGATCAGCGTCGTGCCCTGAAGCTTGTTGATGGCGCACCCGGCGTGCGTGCAGATCGTGCTGAACGCCTTCAGGGAGCCGTTCTCGGCGCGGCTGACCACGACGTTCTCCTCCCGGTACAGCTTGGCGCCGCCCTTGGCGATCTCGCTCTCCGCGCCCAGCTCGACCGGCGCGGTCGGCGTCGCCGGCCTCCCGCCACCGCTGGCGCCGGAGCAGGCGCTGAGGGCGATCCCGGCGACCGGGGCGAGCGCCGCTCCTCGCAGGACGGTACGGCGGGCAGGCATGGCGTCTCCACAGGTCGGGGCCGGGTCTGTGTCGACGATACCGGTACGGATCATTCCGCCCCGCGAGGGTCCGGACAGGTGTGAGTGACCGGACGTAGACGTTTGCGCAAGCGTTTACGTCCACCGCCGAATGCGATACGTTCCCGCCGGAGCAGGCCGAGAGTTCGGGGAGGGCCCAGAGGGGTCGCCCAGGGAGAGGCGAGGCAGGGCGATGGCAACGATGGTCGACGTGGCGGCGCACGCGGGAGTGTCCGTGGCGACCGTCTCCCATGTGCTCAACGACACGCGCCCCGTGCTGCCCCACACCCGCCAGGCCGTCCTGGACGCCATCGACGCGCTCGGATACACACCCAACACCCTGGCCCGTTCGCTGGTCACCGCACGCACCCGGTCCATCGGGCTCGCGGTGTCGGCGATCAGCAACCCGTACTTCACGGAGATCCTCCAGGGCGTCGAGGCGGGCGCCCTGGAGCACGGATACGGGCTGCTCCTCGCCGATCCGCACGACGATCCCCAGCACGAGCGGAAGGTCGTCCAGCTGCTGCACGAGCGACGCGTCGACGGTCTGATCGTCGCACCCTCCGCCGATCCGGAAGCGCTCCTGCGCTACCTCGGGCAGCACAACGTGCCGACCGTCTTCCTGGACCGCCTGGTCGCGGCCCCGGCCGGCCGCCCCTTCCGCTTCGACCAGGTCTGCGCCGAGAACGCCGAGCCGATGGCACAGCTGGTCGGGCACCTCGCCGAGCGGGGTCACCGGCGCATCGGGCTCGTCGCGGGCCTGCCCGGGCTCAGCACCACGAACGAGCGGATCTCCGGCTACCGCCACGGCCTCGCGGGCGCCGGACTCCCCTACGACGAACGGCTCGTGGCGCACGGCGACTCCGAGGCAACGTCCGCCGAACGTGCCACCGACGCGCTGCTGTCCCTGGCGGCGCCCCCGACCGCGCTGGTCACCGGAAACAACGCGATGACCATCGGGGCCCTGCGCGCCCTGCGCGAACGCGGTCTGTCCGTGCCGGACGACCTGGCGCTGTGCTGCTTCGACGACTTCGCCTGGGCGGATCTGTTCGCGCCCCGGCTGACCGCGATCTCCCAGCCCAGCAAGGAGATCGGCGCGCAGGCCGTCCGGCTGCTGCTGGACCGGCTCGCCTCGCCGGACCGCCCGGCCCGCACCGTGCGGCTCCCCTGCGCCTTCGTCCACCGCACCTCGTGCGGCTGCGCCGAGCCTCCCAGGACATCGGGGGCCTCCCCCACCGACCTGAGTCAGAAGAGTCCCGCGAAAGGATCCCTGTCGTGATCGTCGTCGCCGGTGAGGCCCTGATCGACCTGGTACCGCAGGGCGCGGGCGCGCTCGTCAGCCTGCGTCCCGCACGCGGCGGCGGCCCCTACAACACGGCGGTGGCGCTGGGCCGCCTCGGCTCCCCCACCGCCTTCTGCTCCCGGGTCTCGTACGACGCCTTCGGTGAGGCGCTCGTCGGCGGCCTGCGCGAGGCGGGCGTCGACGTGTCCTCGGTGCAGCGCGGAACGGAGCCGACGACCCTCGCGGTCGCCTCCATCGACGCGGACGGCTCGGCGGCGTACTCCTTCTACGTCGAGGGCACGGCCGACCGCCTGTTCGCCGCGCCGGACCGCCTCCCGGACGCCACCCGGGCGGTGTCCTTCGGGACCTGCTCGCTGGTGCTGGAGCCGGGCGCGAGCGCCTACGAGGAGCTGATGCGGGCCGCCGCCGCGCGCGGTGTGTTCACCACCCTCGACCCGAACATCCGGGCCGTGCTCATCCCCGACGCGGACGCCTACCGAGCCCGCTTCAAGAGCTGGCTGCCGTCGGTGTCGCTCCTCAAGCTCTCCGAGGAGGACGCGCTGTGGCTGGGCGGCACCCCGCGCGAGTGGCTGGCGTCCGGTCCCGCGGCCGTCGTGATCACCCAGGGCGGCGACGGCCTGACGGTGTTCACCCAGGACGGCTCCGTCCACTCCGTGCCCGGTGAGCCGGTCGAGGTCGTGGACACCATCGGCGCCGGAGACACGGTGAACGCGGCCCTGCTGCACGGACTGGCCGCGCGGGACGCGCTGTCCCCGGCGGCGCTGGCCGAGCTGGGCCCCGACGGCTGGAGCGAGCTGCTGCGGTTCGCGGCCCGCGCGGCGGCGATCACCTGCTCACGAGCGGGCGCGGAGCCACCGTTCGCCGCGGAACTCGACGCCCCCTGAGGCAACTGGATCCTCCGGGACCGATGTGGTCCAAGGACGGCCGGCTGCGCAACAGGCGGTGCCCCACGGGGAGTTCCCGTGGGGCACCGTTTTCTTCGTGACGTCTCGGGCCTGGCCCGTCCGGCCGGATCAGGCCTTGCGTGCCCGCGTGGTCTTCTTCGCGGGGGTCGCCTTCTTCGTGGCCGTCGTCCTGGTGGCCGCGGCGGCCTTCTTCGTGGCCGTGTTGTTCACGGTCTTCGTGGTCGTCTTCCTGGCCGTCGACTTGGCCGCGACCGCCTTCTTGGCCGCCGCCTTGCGGGGAGCCGGTACGGAGGCGGCGTCGCTGATCCGGTCCGCGCCCAGGACCTCGCGCAAGAACTTGCCGGTGTGGCTGGCCGGGACCCCGGCGACCTCCTCGGGAGTGCCCTCGGCGACCACGAGACCACCGCCGTTGCCGCCCTCCGGGCCCATGTCGACGACCCAGTCGGCGGTCTTGATGACGTCGAGGTTGTGCTCGATGACGATGACCGTGTTGCCCTTGTCGACCAGACCGGAGAGCACCGTGATCAGCTTGCTGATGTCCTCGAAGTGCAGACCCGTGGTCGGCTCGTCCAGCACGTACACCGTGCGGCCCGTGGAACGCTTCTGGAGCTCGCTGGCGAGCTTGACGCGCTGGGCCTCGCCGCCGGACAGCGTCGGCGCGGACTGACCGAGCCGGACGTAGCCGAGACCGACGTCGTTGAGCGTGCGCAGGTGGCGGGCGATCGCGGGGACGGCCTCGAAGAAGCCGAGGGCCTCCTCGATCGGCATGTCGAGGACCTCGGAGATGGACTTGCCCTTGTAGTGGACCTCCAGGGTCTCCCGGTTGTAGCGCGCCCCGTGGCAGACCTCGCAGGGGACGTACACGTCCGGCAGGAAGTTCATCTCGATCTTGATGGTGCCGTCGCCCGAGCAGTTCTCGCAGCGGCCGCCCTTGACGTTGAAGGAGAAGCGGCCGGGCATGTAGCCCCGCACCTTCGCCTCGGTGGTCTCGGCGAACAGCTTGCGGACGTGGTCGAAGACTCCGGTGTACGTCGCCGGGTTCGACCGCGGGGTGCGGCCGATGGGCGACTGGTCGACATGCACGACCTTGTCGACGAGGTCGTCGCCGTCCACGCGCGTGTGCCGTCCGGGGACGCTCCGGGCGCCGTTGAGCTCGCGCGCCAGGTGTGTGTACAGGATGTCGTTGACCAGGGTCGACTTGCCGGAACCCGAGACGCCCGTGACCGCCGTGAGCACGCCCAGTGGGAAGGACACGTCGATGTCCTGGAGGTTGTTCTCACGGGCGCCGCGCACGGTGAGTCTGCGACCCGGGTCGGCGGGGCGGCGGATGTCCGGAAGCGGGATCTCCCTCTTGCCCGACAGGTACTGGCCGGTCATCGACTCGGGGTTGGCGAGCAGTTCCTTCAAGGGGCCGCTGTGCACGACCTTGCCGCCGTGCTCGCCCGCGCCGGGGCCGATGTCGACGACCCAGTCGGCGACCTTGATGGTGTCCTCGTCGTGCTCGACGACGATGAGCGTGTTACCCATGTCGCGCAGCCGGACCAGGGTCTCGATCAGCCGGTGGTTGTCGCGCTGGTGCAGGCCGATGGACGGCTCGTCGAGGACGTACAGGACGCCGACGAGGCCGGAGCCGATCTGGGTGGCCAGGCGGATGCGCTGGGCCTCGCCGCCGGAGAGCGTGCCGGCCGCGCGGTTGAGCGACAGGTAGTCGAGGCCGACGTCGACCAGGAAGCGCAGGCGTTCGTTGACCTCCTTCAGGACGCGCTCGGCGATCTTCTTGTCGCGCGCGTCGAGCTTGAGCTTGCCCAGGAAGTCCGCGCAGTCGCTGATCGACATCGCGGAGACCTCCGCGATCGACTTCTCCATGACGGTGACGGCGAGGATGAGCGGCTTGAGGCGGGTGCCCTCACAGGTGGGGCAGGGCACCTCGCGCATATAGCCCTCGAAGCGCTCACGGCTGGCGTCGCTCTCGGACTCGCTGTGCCGCCGCTTGATGAAGGGGACGGCCCCTTCGAAGGGTGTGGTGTAGACGCGCTCGCGCCCGTACCGGTTGCGGTAGCGCACCTCGATCTGCGTCTTGTGGCCGTAGAGCAGGGCCTTCTTGGCGCGCTGCGGGAGACCGGCGAAGGGGATGTCGGTCCGGAATCCCAACGCGTCGGCGAGGGCTCCGACGAGCCGCCCGAAGTAGTCCTTGGTGTGCCCGTGCGACCAGGGGTGGATGGCGCCCTCGTCGAGGGACTTGTCCTCGTCCGGGACGATCAGCTCGGGGTCGACCTCCATGCGCGTACCGATACCGGTGCACTCGGGGCAGGCGCCGAAGGGCGAGTTGAAGGAGAAGGAGCGGGGCTCCAGCTCCTCGAACGACAGGTCGTCGTACGGGCAGTACAGGTGCTCCGAGTACATGCGCTCGCGCTCGGGGTCGTCCTCGGGGAGGTCGACGAAGTCGAGCACGACCATGCCGCCGGAGAGCCCGAGGGCGGTCTCCACGGAGTCGGTGAGGCGGCGCTTGGCGGAGTCCTTCACCGTGAGGCGGTCGACGACCACCTCGATGGTGTGCTTCTCCTGCTTCTTCAGCGTGGGCGGCTCGGTCAGCTGGATCGTCTGGCCGTCGACCCTGGCCCTGCTGTACCCCTTGGTCTGGAGATCGGCGAAGAGGTCGACGAACTCGCCCTTGCGCTCGCGCACCAGCGGCGAGAGGACCTGGAAGCGGCTCCCCTCGGGCAGCTCCAGAACCCTGTCGACGATGGCCTGCGGCGACTGGCGCGTGATGGGGCGGCCGCACTCGGGACAGTGCGGCTTGCCGATGCGCGCGAAGAGCAGGCGCAGGTAGTCGTAGACCTCGGTGATGGTGCCGACCGTCGAGCGCGGGTTGCGCGAGGTCGACTTCTGGTCGATGGAGACCGCCGGGGAGAGGCCTTCGATGAAGTCGACGTCCGGCTTGTCCATCTGGCCGAGGAACTGCCGGGCGTACGAGGACAGTGACTCCACGTAACGCCGCTGTCCCTCGGCGAAGATCGTGTCGAAGGCCAGCGAGGACTTGCCCGACCCCGACAGGCCCGTGAAGACGATGAGCGAGTCGCGCGGGAGGTCGAGCGAGACATTCTTCAGATTGTGCTCGCGCGCTCCACGGACGATGAGACGGTCGGCCACGCCGGTCCGCACCTTTCTTGAGAGAAGTGACAGGGGCCGAGGCCCCCGTCTTTCCCAGACTAGGGGGAGCCACTGACAGCGCCGGTTGCTTTCCCTGGTTCACAACAATCCCGGACCATCCAGCATGCCCGACGCCACACTCGAGGGTATAGCACGTGCATTCGATTTGCGGGCATGGCCGACCACCTTCACCCGAACGTGTGGCGGAGCTAGGGTCGGCCGCATGATGGATCATGTGCGCGACCTGGCATCTGTACGTGACGCGACCGACCGGCTGCTCAACGCAGCCGCCGAACTGGACAACGCTTCCGTGGCCGAGCCGTCACGACTGCCCGGCTGGAGCCGCGGCCATGTGCTCGCCCACCTCGCCCGTAACGCGGACGCGCTCGTGAACGTCCTCGACGGGCGCCCCATGTACGTCTCCGGGGAAGCCCGGGACGCCGACATCGAGCGGGACGCGCCGCGCCCCCTGGACGTACAGCTCGCGGACCTGCGGCAGAGCGCGGCCCGGTTCCTGGACGCGGGGGCGGTGCCCGCGGACTGGTCGCGCACGGTGGAGCTGCGCAACGGGGTCACCGACTCCGCGGCCCGGGTGCCGTTCCGGCGCTGGGGCGAGGTCGAGCTGCATCACGTGGATCTGGGAACCGGGTACGAGCTCGAAGATCTCCCGGGGGAGTTCGTCGAACGGGAGATCGAGTTCCTCGCCGATCGCTTCACGGGGCACCCCGAGGTGCCGTCCACACGGATCACCGACGCCGTGCGCGCGTGGAGCACGGGACGCGACGCCGAGGGCGGCCCCGAGGTCACCGTGACCGGTCCCTCGCCGGCGCTGCTCGGCTGGCTCTGCGGACGGCGCGACGGTTCGGGGCTGAGCGTCGATGGCGGGCCACTCCCCGCGCTCCCCCCGCTATAGGCTGCCGTCATGACGTACAGCGGAGCGGTGAAGGTCGGCGGACCTGCCGATGTGCACGAGCTGCAGAACCTGATGATCTCCAAGGTCGCGGTCGGCCCGATGGACAACAACGCCTATCTGCTGCGCTGCCGGGCCACCGACGAGCAGCTGCTGATCGACGCGGCCAACGACGCCGGCACCCTGCTCACGCTGATCGGTGACGACGGCATCGCGTCCGTCGTCACCACCCATCAGCACGGCGACCACTGGCAGGCGCTCGCGGAGGTCGTGGTGGCCACCGGCGCCCGCACCTACGCGGGCCGGGAGGACGCCGAGGGCATCCCCGTGCCGACCGACGTCCTCGTGGGCGACGGCGACACGATCCGGGTGGGCCGCGTGGAACTCACCGCGCGCCACCTCGTGGGGCACACGCCGGGCTCGATCGCCCTCGTCTACGACGACCCGCACGGGCACCCGCACGTGTTCACCGGGGACTGTCTCTTCCCCGGCGGTGTGGGCAACACCCGCAAGGACCCGAAGGCGTTCGCCAGCCTCATCCACGACGTCGAGACGAAGATCTTCGACGCACTGCCGGACGAGACCTGGGTCTACCCGGGACACGGCAACGACACGACGCTGGGCGCCGAGCGGCCGCACCTTCCGGAGTGGCACGCGCGCGGCTGGTGACTCCGGGTCGTATGACACCCGCCGACCGGTCCGGGCCATCCGACGAACCCCGGCCGGGGGCGTGAAGTCCGCGAACACGCGCCCCGTGTGAATGGAGCGCACGCGCCGATGCCCTGCGCGCGCTCCCGGCGCGAGGGGTGGTGCAGTCCACTGGAAGCAGCCCCGCTCAGGTCGACGGCTCCTGACGCGAAACGGGCCGCCGGCCCATTGATCCCCGCCCTCGGCCGGCGGCCCCGGCGAAGCCGTCGGCGGGCCGATCCACGGCTCTTCTCATCGAGTGTTCACGGGACCGCAACACACGTTCCCACTATGCGGACATTTACCGTTGTGACCTCGACAAACGGTATGCCTCGCTGTCACTCTCCCGCCATGCATCTCGCCCAACGCACCCTGCGCCGCGCCGCGTCCGCCGCCACCGTCGCCCTGCTCGCCGTCGCCGTGGGCTGTGCCCCGCAGCCGGAGGACAAAGCCTCCGCCAAGGCCTCCGGGACAACCGGGGAAGCCTGCGCGAAGGGCGCGTTGGGCACCCGGACGTCCGGCAAGCTGACCATCGCGACCGACGAGCCCGCGTACGAGCCGTGGTTCAAGGACGACAAGCCCGCCAACGGCAAGGGCTTCGAGTCCGCGGTCGCGTACGCGGTGGCCAAGCAGCTCGGCTACGACAAGAACAACGTCGTCTGGCAGACCGTTCCCTTCAACAAGGCCTTCGCGCCCGGCGTGAAGACCTTCGACTTCGACATCAACCAGGTGTCGATCAGCGCCGAGCGCAAGAAGGCGGTGGACTTCTCGTCCGGCTACTACGACGTCCGCCAGGCCGTCATCGCGCTCAAGGGCTCCAAGGCCGCGAAGGCGAAGAGCATCGCGGACCTCAAGGGCGTCAAACTGGGCGCCCAGGTCGGCACCACCAGCCTGAACTACATCGACGACGTGGTGAAGCCGACCCAGCAGCCGGCCGCGTACGCGAAGAACGACCAGGCCAAGTCCGCCCTGAAGAACGGCCAGGTCGACGCCATCGTGGTCGACCTGCCGACCGCGTTCTACATCACGGCGGCCGAGGTGACCGACGCCAAGATCGTCGGACAGTTCGAGAACACCGGCGGCACGCCCGAACAGTTCGGACTCGTCCTCGACAAGGGCAGCGCCCTGACCTCGTGCGTGACGAAGGCCGTGGACGCCCTGCGCCAGGACGGCACGCTCGCCTCGATCGAGAAGCAGTGGCTGTCCGAGGCCGTCGACGCTCCGGTGCTCAAGTGACCGTCGTCAAGGAGGAGTCGGGAGAGGACTTCGGCGAGGGTGACATGCCCGAGGCGTACGTCCCGTCGCGGCGGCGGATCGAACGGGAGCGCCACAAGCGCGCCCGCGCCCGCCGCGCGACGGCGATCGCCGCGCTCTCCACCCTGGTCACCGGCGTCGTGCTGTACCTCGTCGTCGTCAACGCGCCCGGCTGGTCGCGCACCAAGGAGACGTTCTTCAACGGACAGTACGCGCGCGAGGCGTTCCCCAAGGTCCTGGAAGGGCTGTGGCTGAACGTACGGCTGCTCCTGATATGCGGCGTCGCGGTCCTCGTCCTGGGCATGCTGATCGCCATCGCCCGCACCCTGCGCGGCCCGGTGTTCTTCCCCGTACGGGCGCTGGCCGCCGCGTACACGGACTTCTTCCGCGGCCTCCCGCTCATCATCAACCTGATGATCGTGGTCCTGGGCGTCCCCGCGCTGCGGCTGCAGGGCGTCACCGTGGACCCGGTCCTGCTGGGCGGTACGGCGCTGACGCTCACGTACTCGGCGTACGTGGCCGAGGTGTTCCGCGCCGGCATCGAGTCCATCCACCCCTCGCAGCGCGCCGCGGCCCGCTCGCTCGGACTCACCAACCGGCAGGCCCTGCGCTACGTCGTCCTCCCCCAGGCGGTACGCCGCCAGGTGCCGCCGCTCCTCAACGACCTGGTGTCCCTCCAGAAGGACACCGGGCTCGTGTCGATCGGCGGCGCGGTCGACGCGGTGCGGGCCTCCGACATCATCGTGGGCCGCAGCCTCAACTACACGCCGTACATCGTCGCGGGACTGGTCTTCGTCGCGCTGACCATCCCGATGACCCGCCTCACGGACTGGGTCACGGCCCGGATGGACCGTCAGCGGGCCCAGGGAGGGACCATATGACCGGCACACCGGTGCTGCGGATGGAATCCGTCCGCAAGACCTTCGGCGACTTTGTCGTACTGCGGGACGTCGACCTGGAAGTCGCCCCGCACACGGTGACCGCGCTGATCGGCGCCTCCGGCTCCGGCAAGTCGACCCTGCTGCGCTGCGCGAACCTCCTCGAGGAGATCGACGACGGCGCGATCTGGCTGGACGACGAGGAGATCACCGACCCGAGGGCCGACCACGACGCCGTACGCCGTCGGATCGGCGTGGTCTTCCAGGCGTACAACCTCTTCCCGCACATGACCGTGCTCGAGAACATCACGCTCGCCCCGCGCCGCGTGCACGGCGTGGGCCGCGCGGAGGCCGAGGCACACGCGCGTGAGCTGCTCGACCGGCTCGGCCTCGGCGCCAAGGCGGGCGAGTATCCCGACCGGCTGAGCGGCGGGCAGCAGCAACGGGCCGCGATCGTCCGCGCGTTGGCCGTACGTCCCCGGCTGCTGCTCCTCGACGAGATCACCGCCGCCCTCGACCCGGAGCTCGTGGGTGAGGTCCTGTCCGTCGTCCGGGACCTGAAGGACGAGGGCATGACCATGGTGCTGGCCACGCACGAGATGGGCTTCGCCCGCGAGGTCGCCGACCAGGTGTGCTTCCTGGACGGCGGTGTGGTCCTCGAACGCGGCACGGCCGAGGAGCTCTTCGGGAGCCCGCGACAGGAGCGCACCCAGCGGTTCCTGCGCCGGATCGTGGAGGCGGGGCGGCTCTGAGCGGCGGCTTCAGGGGCGGCTCTGAGGGGCGGCCTGAGGGGCGGCTCTGAGCGGCGGCTTGAGGGGCGGCTCTGTGTCAGGCTTCCGCCTGCCCCGTCCCCGCCAGCGCCGCCACCCGCTCCACCGCGAACGCGTACCCCTGCACCCCGCACCCCGCGATGACCCCGTCGGCCCGCTGCGAGACGTACGAGTGGTGCCGGAACGCCTCGCGCCGGTGGATGTTGGAGATGTGGACCTCCACCACCGGAAGGCCGTCACAGGCGTTGAGCGCGTCCAGGATCGCGACGGAGGTGTGCGAGTACGCGGCCGGGTTGATCACGATCCCGGCGTGGTTCAGGCGCGCCTCGTGGATCCAGTCCACCAGCTCGCCCTCGTGGTTGGACTGGCGGAAGTCCACCGTGCCGCCGTGCGCGGCGGCCGCCTTGGCACACAGGGCCTCCACGTCCGCGAGCGTGTCCGAACCGTAGATCTCCGGCTGGCGCTGCCCGAGGAGGTTCAGATTGGGCCCGTTGAGGATCATGATCGGGGCGTTGGCGAGGGTGCGGGGCACGGTTCCTCCGGTCCTTCCAGATCTGCCGGCCCGTCGAGGACCGCTGCTCGGACCCGGTCTATCACGCTACGGCGCGGCGGTGACGGGCCGTCCGATCCGTGACGAGACCCGCCGTTCGGTGATGGCACCCGCCGTTCCGTGAGGAGACCCGCTCCGAGCCGTACGAGGCCGGTCTGCTCCGGCGCATCGCGATCAGCCTCCGACGCGCACCATGCTCCCGCGCGCCCCCGTAACCGTCCGTCACCGTGGGTAGTTGACGCGGCATGCACGACGTACACACCGTAAGGGCGCCCTCCATGCTCCGGCTCGCGGCCGCCTCGCTCGCCGGAACGGCCATCGAGTTCTACGACTTCTTCGTCTACGGGACCGCGGCCGCCCTGGTCCTGGGACCGCTGTTCTTCCCGACCTTCTCACCGCTGGCGGGAACGCTGGCGGCCTTCGCGACCTTCGGCGTCGGGTTCGTCGCCCGCCCGCTCGGCTCGATGCTGTTCGGGCACATCGGGGACCGGCGCGGACGGCGTCCGGTGCTTGTCGCCTCACTGTTGCTGACCGGCGCCGCGACCGTCGCGGTCGGGTGCGTGCCGACGTACGACTCGATCGGTACGGCCGCTCCCGTGCTCCTTCTTCTCCTGCGTTTCCTTCAGGGGCTCGGGCTCGGCGGGGAGTGGGGCGGTGCGGTACTGCTGACCGCGGAGCACGCGCCCGCCGAGCGGCGCGCGCTGTGGTCGAGCTTTCCGCAGATCGGCCCCTCCGTGGGGTTCGTGCTGGCCAACGGCGTGATGCTGACGCTGTCGGCGACGCTGTCCGACGCGCAGTTCGCGGCATGGGGGTGGCGGGTGCCGTTCTGGGCGGCGGGCCTGTTCGCCGCCGCGGGGCTGTGGCTGCGCAGTTCGCTCGCGGAGAGCCCCAGCTTCCTCGAAATGGAGGACCACGCGCGTGTGCCGCTCGCCGAGGTGGTGCGCGACCACTGGCGGCTCGTCCTGCTGACGGCCGGTGGACTCGCGGTCGGTTACGCCGTGTTCTACGCGGTGACGACCTGGGCGCTCGCCTACGGTGTCGAGCGGCTCGGGGTGAGCCGTACCGTCATGCTGTCCTGCATCATGGCGGCCGTGGTGGTGCAGGGTTCCCTGACGCCCGTGATGGCCCTTCTCGGCGACCGCTACGGGCGGCGGCCGCTGTGCCTGGCGGGATGTGCGGCCTCGGCACTGTGGATGTTCCCGTTGATCGCGCTCCTGTCGACCGGCGAACCCCTGTTGATGTTCCTGGGCTTCCTGGTGGCGCTGCTCGCGTTCATCACGACGTTCGCCGTGATCGCCGCGTATCTGCCGGAGCTGTACGAGCCTCGGGTGCGCTGCACGGGGGCGGCGGTGGGCTACAACCTGGGCGGGGTCCTGGGCGGCGCGCTCACGCCCATCGTCGCGACGGCGGTGGCCGACGGCGAGCGGGTGCCCTGGGGTGTGGCGGCGTATCTGACAGGGATCGCCCTGTTCAGCCTCGGGTGTTTCGCACTGCTGCCGGAGACCCGGCCGGTACCCCGGATGGCCGTCGCACCGGCCACGGAGTGAGTGCGTGCACGGCGTCGTGGGTCTGGGGGCACCTCCCGGCCGAAGGCTGGGGGAGGGAATGTGACGACAGGGCCTAGGGAGTGACCGCCAGCTCCAAGTACGCCGCGAACACCACCAGATGCACGCCTCCCTGGAGGGGGGTCGCGCGTCCGGGGACGACCGTCAGGGAACTCACGACCACCGTGAGCGCGAGCAGCACCATATGGGTGGAGCCGAGGCCGAGTACGAGCGGTCCGGAGAGCCAGACGGACGCCAGGGCGACCGCGGGGATCGTCAGGCCGATGCTGGCCATCGCTGAGCCGAGGGCGAGGTTCAGGCTGGTCTGCACCCGGTCGCGGCGGGCCGACCGGACCGCGGCGATGGTCTCCGGCAGCAGCACGAGCAGCGCGATGATCACACCGACCACGGACTGCGGCATACCGGCCGCCTCGACGCCTGACTCGATGGTGGGCGATACGCCCTTGGCGAGGCCGACCACTCCGACGAGGGCCAGGGCGAGCAGGCCCAGGCTGATCCCGGAGGCGCGGGCGGACGGGACGTCCGCGTGCTCGTCCACGTCGATCACCTCGCCCAGACGGGTGATCGGGAGGAAGTAGTCGCGGTGCCGCACGGTCTGGGTCGTCACGAACAGGCCGTACAGGACGAGTGAGGCGAGCGCTGCGAAGGTGAGCTGGGCCGTGGAGAACTCCGGGCCCGGCTTGCTGGTGGTGAAGGTCGGGAAGACCAGGCTGAGCGTCGCCAGCGTCGCGACGGTCGCCAGGGCGGCGCCGGTGCCCTCCGCGTTGAAGACGGCGAGCCCATGACGCAGGGAGGCGACGAGCAGGCACAGTCCCACGATGCCGTTGCACGTGATCATCACGGCCGCGAACACCGTGTCACGGGCGAGCGTCGAGCTCTTCGCGCCGCCGTCCACCATCAGGGTGACGATGAGCGCCACTTCGATGATCGTGACCGCGATGGCCAGGACGAGGGAACCGAAGGGTTCGCCGACCCGGTGCGCGACCACCTCGGCGTGGTGGACCGCGGCCAGCACCGCCCCGGCCAGGACCAGGGTCACCAGTGCGACGATCGCGCCGGGCAGGTCGCGCCCCCAGGTGAAGGCCAGCAGGACCACCGCGACCACGGGCACGACGGCCGTCCACTGCGTCAGGAGTGACCGGAGCCGAACGATCATGCAGCGATCGTCGCAGGCGCGGACGGGCCCCGCATTCCGATGATCGCCCGAGCGAACATCTGGTGGGGTGCGCGGCCCTGCGCCGCGCACCCCACCACGAGGCGGCTGTTGCCGCCTCCGACGTGATCAGACGTCGATGCTGTTCGTCGGGGACTTCTCAGACGTCGGAGTCTCCGAAGCGCCTTCGGACGCTTCCAGCGCCGCCTGCTTCTTGGAGGCGATCAGGCTGGTGATCGTCGTGACGACCAGGACCGCGCAGATCACCCCGAGCGAGACCGGGATGGAGATCTCGGGGACGTGGACGCCGGACTCGTGCAGTGCGTGCAGCACCAGCTTGACGCCGATGAAGCCGAGGATGACGGACAGGCCGTAGCTGAGGTGGACCAGCTTCCTGAGGAGGCCGCCGATGAGGAAGTACAGCTGGCGCAGGCCCATCAGCGCGAACGCGTTGGCCGTGAAGACGATGTACGGGTCCTGGGTCAGGCCGAAGATCGCGGGGATCGAGTCGAGCGCGAAGAGCACGTCCGTGGTGCCGATCGCGAGCATCACGACCAGCATCGGCGTCATGACGCGCTTGCCGTTCTGCTGGATCCACAGCTTCGTGCCGTGATACCGGTCGGCGACACCGAAGCGCTTCTCGGCGGCCTTGAGCAGCTTGTTCTCCTCGAACTCCTCCTCCGGCTCGTCGGCCCGTGCCTCCTGGATCAGCTTCCAGGCCGTGTAGATGAGGAACGCGCCGAATATGTAGAAGACCCAGGCGAAGTTGGAGATGATCGCGGCGCCCGCGGCGATGAAGATCGTGCGCAGGACGAGCGCTATGAGGACGCCGACGAGAAGTACCCGCTGCTGGTACTGCGTCGGCACGGCGAACTTCGCCATGATCAGGACGAAGACGAAGAGATTGTCGACGCTCAGCGACTTCTCGGTGATGAAGCCTGCGAAGAACTCGCCGGCGGGCTGGCCGCCGGAGAACACGAGCAGTCCCAGGCCGAACAGTCCGGCCAGAGCGATCCAGACGATCGTCCAGATTCCGGCTTCCTTGATCGATACGTCGTGCGGCTTGCGGCCGATGAAGAAGTCGACCGCGATGAGGGCCGCGAGGCCCACGATCGTGAGGACCCAAAGGGTCACGGAAACATCCACTGCGCCTCCGGCAGTCGTAACGGCAAATACAGCGTCGTCGCTGCCGGAGGTCTCTTCCACCCGCGACCGAGGGGACGCGTGACGCGTCCGCGGTCCACGGGCCGACGCCCCGGGATCCGGTCGGATCCGTATTGACGGGAACGCCGCTACTGGTAGGGAGTACTCCCCTCCGTACGGAAAACAGTACCCGAAACACCAAGGAAAGGTAAAGCGATTAGTAAAAGAAAGACCAAACTGCCTGGTCGGACAGCTTTACTGATGCTTGACAAAGCCCTCCGCAGGTCAGCGCTTCCATGAGCGGCGGGCCGCCGCCACCTGGGAGAGCACCTGCTGGAGCACCTGGCTGCCCGCCGGGACGAGGGCAGGTTCGTACGTCCAGGCGTGCCCTACCCACGGGTCGGCGAGATGGTCGTCGGGCACCGGGGTGAGTCGCAACAGCGAACGCCAGAGAGGATCGAGCAGCGGCCCGTAGGCGGCGGCGTCCTCCCGGTCCGCGACCATCATCAGATGGACCCCGACGGCCGGTCCCTCGTCCGCGAGATAGCGCAGCTGCGTCACGGCGCGGTCGTCGAAGCCGTGCGGGAAGTCGTTGACGATCAGCAGCTGTTCGGCGGTGTCGAGGTCCGGCGGCAGCGAGTCGGCCACGCCGCCGCGCACCGCCATCTGCACCAGGTCGACACGCTGGGTGAGCCGGGCCAGCACCTCGCCCACCCCCGCGGCACCGGCGGCGGGCGGAGCGTCGAGGACTCCGGAACGCACCAGCGGCGCGAGAGACGAGGCTCCCGAACCGGCCGGGTCGATCACATGCACCGTGAACTCACCCGCGGGATAGACGGCGAGCAGCCGGGCGGCATGCGCCACCGCCGTGTCCATGGCGAGTCGGCGCAGCTCATCGGAGTCGGTGAGCGGGTCGTCGAGGCCGGCCCGTCCGCTGTCGATCCACAGGCCGCGTTCGAGCGGAAGCCGGACCAGCATCGGGATGCCCAGATTCTCGCTCTCGGGCAGCCGGAGGTCGCCGAGGCGCAGGGCCATGGGGATCTCCATGGGTACCCGGTAGCCATGCCAGACCGGGTTGTCCCAGGATGCGTACGCCGCGGGCAGCGCGGGCTCGACCACCTCGGCCTCGGCCGCGAGCTGGGCGAGGTCCCGGTCGAGCGCGGCGCGGGCCTGGTCGACCAGGCCCGCACGCTTGGCCTGGGCCGCCTCACGCGCGGCGTCGCCCTGCCCGCCGATCCGGCTGCGCGGGTCGGACAGGACCTTGTCGAGCTCCTGCTCCAGGCGCGAGTCGGCGAAGTCGACGGCGCTGCGGTACGCGGCCGTGGTGCGCGCCAGGTCCTCGAACATGCCCCACACCTGGTTGTAGAGCCGCTCCTCCATGGACCAGCCGGTCGCGTCACCGGCGACGGGCTGCGCGGGTTGCCCCGGCGCGGCCGGCGGTGCGGTCGGCGGAGGCGGGGGCGGCGCGGCGGCCTGTCTGCCCGGGTGGCTGTAGTTGACCGGGCCGCCCGTGGGGGCGGACGGCTGGGTGACGGCGGAGGGGTCGGGCTGCGCCGGGCCTCCCGGGTAGCCCGTCTGCGGCACCGTGGCTCCTTGCGGACCCGGCGCGTCGTACGGGGACTGGGCCGGTACGGTCCCGGAGGCGCCCTGCGGTCCGGCGTAGGGCTGGTCCGGTCCCGAGGCCGAGGCGGCCGCCTGTGGTGAGCGGTCCGTGTCCGTCGTACGCGGCGGGGGTGCCGACACCGAGCGGGCCAGCCCCCGGGCCACCGCTTCGTTGATGCTGCCGGCGAGCTGCTGGGCCTCGGACAGGCCCTGGTCGGTGAGGAGTTCGGCGAGGCCGCCGGCGTACCCCTGGCCGACCGCGCGTACCTTCCAGATGCCCTGTCTGCGGTAGAGCTCCAGGGCGACGACGGCCGACTCCGTGTCCAGGCCGGTGATGGTGTAGCTGGCGACCTCGGAGCCGTCGAGGCCGGTGACGGCGACGAAGGGGGCGGCGACGGCCCCGAACCGGACAGGGCCACCGACACCGGTCGGCAGTGCGAGCAGCACGCTGACGCGGTGCACGGTCCCCGGCAGGGCGTCCAGGTCGAACGCGAGGCGGTGATCGGCCGCCGCCTGCTTGGAGACCTCGAGCCCGGGCAGGGTCGGCGCGCCCGGGTGAGCCACCCATTCGACGCCCCGGACCCTGCCCTGCTCGTCGCTGAGCGTGGCCCCGGCCACGATCGGCCGGCCGGCCGATACGCGGACCTCAAGACGGGCCTGGGAGAGCGGGTGGTTCTGCCCCCGGACCAGCTCGGCCGTCATCGCCTTGTCCCCCCGTGTCGCTTCGTGTACCGGGCGCCGCGCTGCCTACAGGTGCGGCAGGATCGCGGGCATCAGGTCCTGGAAGGTACGGCCGTTGGCCGGTGTGCCCAGGGCCGTCATCTGCCAGCCGGGGCCCGCGCGGTGCACCTTCGCCATGATCTGCGCCGTGTACTGGCCGCCGCCAGCGAGCGTGTAGCGGGCGAGCTCCTGGCCGTTGCTCTCGTCGACCAGACGGCAGAACGCGTTCTGCACTTCCTGGAACGTCTGGCCCGTGAAGGAGTTCACGGTGAAGATGATCTGGTCGATGTGGACCGGGACGCGCTGGAGGTCGACGAGGATCGCCTCGTCGTCGCCGCCCTGGCCCACGCCGCCGACCAGGTTGTCACCGGTGTGCCGCACGGATCCGTCGTCGCTGACGAGGTGACGGAAGAACACCACGTCGACGGGCTGCTTGTCCGCGAACAGCACGGCGGACGCGTCGAGGTCGATCTCCCGGGTGCGCGAGCCGAACAGGCCGCGTCGGGGAGCCGCCTGCCAGCCGAGCCCCATGCGCACCGCGGTCAGGGTGCCCCCGTCGTTCTTCTGCAGACTGATGGCCTGACCCTTGGTCATGTTGACCGTCACGCGCTGTTCCCCTCTCGAGCTGTCCCCTGTTGCCGCGGAGTCCGCGGATGTCCAGAACCCTACGCAGCGCCGGCGACCGTGCCGAACCCTGGGGCGCGCTTTGTGTCGGTGTTGCAACACAGCGCGTATCCGCCGAGGTCCGGCACGGTAGGCGGGGGTCTCAGGCCAGGCCCCCCTCCTTCATCTGGCGCAGTTCCTTCTTCATCTCCGACACCTCGTCGCGCAGCCGTGCCGCGATCTCGAACTGGAGGTCGGCCGCGGCGGCCCGCATCCGCTCCGTCATCTCCTCGATCTGCTCGGCGAGTTCGGCCGCGGGGCGGTCGGTCGGCACCGTCTCCTTGGCCTTGCCCTTGGCGGACTTGGCCGCCTTGCCGCCGAGCGCGGGCACGGGGGCCTTGGCTCCCTTGCCGTCCTTGCCCTTGCGGTATCCGGAGCCGAGCAACTGCTCCGTGTCGACGTCCTCGCGGGCGATCTGCGCCACGATGTCGTTGATCTTCTTGCGGAGGGGCTGCGGGTCGATGCCCCTCTCCTCGTTGTAGGCGACCTGCTTCTCCCGGCGGCGGTTGGTTTCCTCGATGGCCTTCTCCATCGCCGGGGTGATCCGGTCGGCGTACATGTGGACCTGGCCGGAGACATTGCGCGCCGCGCGGCCGATGGTCTGGATCAGCGAGGTGCCCGAGCGCAGGAAGCCCTCCTTGTCGGCGTCGAGGATCGACACCAGGGAGACCTCGGGCAGGTCGAGGCCCTCGCGCAGCAGGTTGATGCCGACCAGGACGTCGAACTCGCCCGAGCGCAGCTCGCGCAGCAGCTCGACGCGGCGCAGGGTGTCGACGTCGCTGTGCAGATAGCGCACCTGGATGCCGAGCTCCAGGAAGTAGTCGGTGAGGTCCTCGGCCATCTTCTTGGTGAGCGTGGTGACCAGGACGCGCTCGTCCTTCGCGGTGCGCTCCCGGATCTCGTGCACCAGGTCGTCGATCTGGCCCTCGGTGGGCTTGACGACGACCTCGGGGTCGATCAGGCCGGTGGGGCGGATGATCTGCTCGACGAAGCCGTCACCCCGCGAGAGTTCGTACTTTCCCGGGGTCGCCGACAGATAGACGGTCTGCCCGATGCGCTCCTGGAACTCCTCCCACTTCAGAGGGCGGTTGTCCAGGGCGGAGGGCAGCCGGAAGCCGTGGTCGACCAGGGTGCGTTTGCGGGAGGCGTCACCCTCGTACATGGCGCCGATCTGCGGCACGGTGTTGTGCGACTCGTCAATGACGAGCAGGAAGTCGTCCGGGAAGTAGTCGATCAGCGTGTTCGGCGGGGAGCCGGGTTCGCGGCCGTCGAAGTGCATCGAGTAGTTCTCGACGCCGGAGCAGGAGCCGATCTGGCGGAGCATCTCCAGGTCGTACGTCGTACGCATGCGCAGGCGCTGGGCCTCAAGGAGCTTGCCCTGCTTCTCCAGCTCGGCGAGACGCTCCCCCAGTTCCTTCTCGATGTCGTTGACCGCGCGCTCCATGCGCTCGGGGCCCGCCACGTAGTGGGACGCCGGGAAGACGTAGACCTGGTTGTCGTCGCTGATGACCTCACCGGTGAGCGGGTGCAGCGTGGAGAGGGCCTCGATCTCGTCGCCGAACATCTCGATGCGGACGGCGAGTTCCTCGTAGACCGGGAAGATCTCGATGGTGTCGCCGCGGACCCGGAAGGTGCCGCGGGCGAACGCCACGTCGTTGCGCGTGTACTGGATGTCCACGAAGCGGCGCAGCAGGTCGTCGCGGTCGATCTCGTCGCCGACCTTGAGGCTGACCATCCGGTCGACGTACTCCTGCGGCGTGCCGAGGCCGTAGATGCAGGAGACCGAGGCGACCACCACGACGTCGCGGCGGGTGAGGAGCGAGTTGGTCGCGGAGTGGCGCAGACGCTCGACCTCCTCGTTGATCGAGGAGTCCTTCTCGATGTAGGTGTCCGACTGCGGGACGTAGGCCTCGGGCTGGTAGTAGTCGTAGTACGAGACGAAGTACTCGACCGCGTTGTTCGGCAGCAGCTCGCGGAACTCGTTGGCCAGCTGGGCGGCCAGCGTCTTGTTCGGTGCCATGACGAGCGTGGGGCGCTGGAGCTTCTCGATCATCCACGCGGTGGTGGCGGACTTGCCGGTGCCGGTCGCGCCCAGCAGGACGACATCCTTCTCACCCGCGCGGATGCGCTTTTCCAGGTCGGCGATGGCCGCCGGCTGGTCACCGCTCGGCTGGTAGGGGCTGACGACCTCGAAGGGCGCCACCGAACGTTCGATCTTTGATACGGGCCGCATGGGTTCCACCGTACGACCCCGCACTGACAACGGGCTCGGATCACCGGTTCTGGGGGGTGCGTGAGCTGCGGTGGCCGCGCTCCCGGCCGGTGCGCGGCAGGGGGCGGCGGCCGACGTACTGGACCGTGGGGTGGGCCGGGACGCCGGGCCGGTGCTGCGTGGGCCTCCAGTCGGGTTTGCCCATGACCATCAGCGGGTCGAACATCACGACGACGCCCGCCAGACACAGGAAGGCCAGCGGGCCGATCATCATGGGCGCGAGCAGTGCGGCGGCCGAGTCGCCGCCGGGGCTGCTGGACGTGCCGTGGAGATGGACGCTGAGGGCGGCCATGCCCGTGTAGTGCATACCGCTGACGGCCAGGCCCATGACGAGGCTGGCGCCCACGCTCCAGAGGAATCCCCGGACCTGCCCGGCCGCCCACAGAGCGGCGGTGGCGGCGACGACGGCTATGACCACCGAGGCGGAGACGGTGAGGGTGTTGTACTCGAGGTTCCCGTTGAGGCGCATGCCTGCCATGCCCAGATAGTGCATCGAGGCGACCCCCAGACCGGTGATCGTGCCCCCGGTGAAGAGCGCCGTTCCGGTGGCGCCCCGGTAACCGACGATGAAGATCCCGATGCCGACCATCACGATGGCCACGCCCAGGCTCGCGAACGTCGTCGGCCTGTCGTAGTGGACCGGGGTCTCCTTTACGGTGAACCCCATCATGGCTATGAAATGCATGGTCCATATGCCCGAGGCGATCGCCACCGAGCCGAGCGCGAGCCAGCCGGCCCGCCAGGAGTGGGCGACGAGCATCGATCTGGTGGTGCAGCGCAGGCCGAGCGCTCCGCCCAGGCAGGCCATGAGGTACGCCACCAGCGGTGTGACGAGTCCGTAACTGAAGCCGTCGACCGTGCCCTGCATGTGCGGCTGCCCTTCCCGCCCTTTTACGCCAGAAATTCCCGGAAATGCCCCCACCCTCGGGGCCGAAACAACGGCCAGGGTCGAGGCAGAGAGTATGACCCTCACCTGAATGGTCGAACGATTTTCCGGCAAAGAATCACGACCTCGCCGCACCTGTGTGATGCCAGTGAGCGGACTTGGTCAACTCCATTCAGTCCGTGTCCATCCCGTACCCCTCCGTCGTTGACTCTCTGCTGTCACTCTTGACCTGTCTGTGATCGCTCGACGCGAGGAGTACGTATGCACGCGCGCGTTGCCGCCGCCACGACCGCCGCGTTTATCGGGGGAACCGTCCTGATACTGCCCACCTCCCACGCACAGGCCGGCTCCCTGCGCAAAGCTCCGTTGATCGTCTCGCACCGCGGAGCCTCCGCCTACGCGCCCGAGAACACCCTCGCCTCCATCGACAAGGCGGCCGCGATGGGTTTCGGCTGGGTCGAGAACGACGTCCAGCGCACCAAGGACGGCGAGCTCGTCGTGCTCCACGACGCAAGCCTGGCGCGTACGACCGACGTCAAGAAGGTCTATCCCCACCGGGCTCCCTGGAAGGTCAAGGACTTCACCGCGGGGGAGATCGCGCGCCTGGACGCGGGGAGCTGGTTCGGCCGCCGGTACGCGGGCACACGTGTGCCGACGCTGAAGCAGTACATGAACCGCGTCTCGCACAATCACCAGAAGCTCGTGCTGGAGATCAAGAACCCCGAGCTCTATCCGGGTATCGAGCGGCAGACCCTCAAGGTTCTGAGCAACGAGGGCTGGCTGGATCCGGACCACCTCAGGAACCGGCTGGTCGTCCAGAGCTTCAGCGAGCAGAGCGTGCGGACGGTCCACGAACTGCGTCCCGGGATCACGACGGCCTTCCTGGGCAAGCCGTCGGCCGCGCGCCTGCGCGAGTACGCGCGGTTCGCCGATCTGATCAACCCGGACCACGCCTCCCTCTCGGCCGGCTACGTCTCCGCGGTCCACTCCTTCGTCGGACCGCACCGTCGGCCGATGGAGGTCTTCGCCTGGACCATCGACGACGCGAACACGGCGCGGCGCCTGGCGGGCTATGGCGTGGACGGCGTGATCACAAACAAGCCCGACGTGATCCGGAGCGCTCTGCAACAGACCTGAACCGTTGCCGACGGGCCTCTCGCCCGCGGTGCGGACGCCGGACGGCGTCCGCACCGCGGGCGTTGTCAGTGGCGGATCGTACGGTGGATCGCATGAACAGCGATGGGCAGGACGAACAGCGGGTCGTGTGGGCCGTCGTCGGCACGGACATCGGTCCGCTGCTGCTTGCGGCGACACCGGACGGCCTGGTGAACGTGGTCTTCCACGCCACGGACGCGGTGCGCGACAAGGCACTCGAGCGGCTCGCCGCGCGTCTGGGCTCCGAGCCTGTCGAGGCACCCGGGTCACCGCTCCTGGCCGAGTCGATACGCCAGGTCACGGCGTACTTCGCGGGCGAGCGGCGGGACTTCGAGCTGCCGCTGGACTGGTCGCTGATCTCCGGGTTCAACCGTCAGGTGCTGCGCGAGCTGGCCGCGGGAGTTCCGTACGGCGGGGTCGTGGGCTATGGCGACCTGGCCCGGCGGGTCGGCCAGCCGGGCGCGGCGCAGGCCGTGGGCGTGGCCATGGGCTCGAACCCGCTGCCGGTCGTCGTGCCGTGCCACCGGGTGGTGGAGAGCGGCGGCGGCATCGGGGGGTTCGGGGGCGGCCTGGAGACCAAGCGGAAGCTGCTGGCGCTGGAAGGGGTGCTGCCGGAGCCGTTGTTCTGACGGGCGGGGCTGGCGGCTGGCGGCTGGCGGCTGGCGGCTGGCGGCTGGCGGCTGTGTACGGTGCCTGCCGTGCCGGGTGCGGGCTGCCGTGCCGCTGCCCTACCGGCGGAACCGACAGCGCTCACCGCTCGCGACAACCCTTGTTCATGTGGGGGCGTGGGCTGGAGACTGCGCCGGTGACCCGAGCCGATTCCAGCGCGTCCGAGTGTTCGCCGTGACCTCCGTCGAGCGGCGGCTCGCCGTACCCGTGGCCGCGGAGGAGATACCGGCGTTGCGGCGCCGCATCACCGCCGTACTCATCGCCGGTCAGATCCTCGGCGGGCTCGGCGTCGCCACCGGCATCGCGCTCGCCACCGTGCTGGCCAAGCAGGTCAGTGGCACCGAGTCGCTCTCCGGGCTCGCACCCACCGCGACGGTCACCGGGACGGCGGTGCTCTCCGTGCCGCTGGCCGCGCTGATGACCGCGCGAGGACGCCGCCCGGGCCTGGTGCTGGCGTACCTCATCGGGGCGTCGGGAGCGGGCGTCGTCGTGATCGCCGCGTGCGTGGGGAGCTTTCCGCTGCTGCTGCTCGGCATGGCGGGCTTCGGCGCGGCCTCGTCGGCGAACCTCCAGGCGCGGTTCGCGGCCGCCGATCTGGCCGAGCCGCAGCGGCGTGCCCGGGCCATCTCGAACGTGGTGTGGGCGACCACGATCGGAGCGGTGCTGGGACCCAACATCGCCGCGCCCGCCGGACGCAGTGTCTCCGGGATCGGGATACCCGAGGCGGCGGGGCCGTTCCTCTGGGCGGCCGGGGTCTTCCTCCTCTCGGCGCTGCTGGTGGCCGTACTGCTGCGTCCCGATCCCCTGCTGACCGCACGGGCGCTGGCGCCCGTCGAGGAGCAGTCGGCCCAGGCGCGTTCCATCCGCGCAGGTTTCGCCGCGGTCGCCGCCTCGCCGCGGGCCAGGCTGGCGCTCGTGACAGTGGCCGTGTCGCACACCGCGATGGTCTCGATCATGTCGATGACCCCCGTCGACCTCGGACACCACGGGGCGAGCATCGATCTGATCGGGCTGGTGATCAGTGGCCACATCGCGGGCATGTACGCGTTCTCGCCCCTCATGGGGCGGCTCTCGGACCGGCTCGGGCGGCTCTCCGGGATCGGGCTCGCCGTGGGCCTGCTGGCCTGCGCTGCGCTCCTCGCGGGCACGGCGGGCGGCAGCCACGGACAGATCGCCGCGGGGCTCTTCGTACTGGGCCTTGGCTGGTCGTCCGGGCTCGTGTCCGGCTCGGCGCTCCTGACGGACTCGGTCCCCCAGGCCGCGCGCGCCGCCGCCCAGGGAGTGTCCGACCTGACCATGAACACGGCGGCCGGTGTCGGTGGGGCGACCGCCGGTCTCGTCGTCGCACAGGCGAGCTACGGGTGGCTGAACCTCCTCGCCGCGTGCCTGCTGGTGCCGCTGGGCGGGCTGGCGCTGTTCACACGGCGCCGAGGCCGAAGCCTCCGGTGAGCGCCGAAGGGCCTCAGAGGCTGATGTGGTACGCCTTGCGGAGCGTCTCGTGCACGGTCCACGTCGAACGGTCACCCTCGCGCAGCACGGCCGCGTCGCCCGGACCCACCTCGATCACGTCACCGCCCTCGACCTCGATCGTGGCACGGCCACTGACGACGACGAAGAGTTCGTTGGCCTCGGTGTCCGTCACCACGCCGGGCGTGATCTGCCAGATGCCGCGCAGTTGCCTGCCGTCGGCCGACTCCCACAGCACCTTGCCACTCACCACCGGGTCACCGGAGACGATCTGAGCCGGGTCCAGGGGCTCAGGTTCCAGCTCGGCGTCGGGGATGTGCACGGCGAAGGACGGGGTGGCCTGCGTGTTCGTGGTCATGAGCGGTCACCTTAAAGGCATGCGAGGAAGCCTCACGCGGAGGGTGGTCAAAAGGCCCCACAGCCTGGTGCCGCAACAGGCAACGTTCGCCCCCGTCGCAACGCCCGGCACGCACTCTCGCCGCACCGGACGCCGCTCCTTGACGGGCAAACGTTGTCTGCCGCGGCACTAGTCGTAGTGGCGTGCCTCGAAGACGTTTCCGTCCGGGTCCTGGAAGTAGAAGCTGCGCTTGGCCATGCCACGGGCGCCGAAGGAGTCGTACGAGAAGCCCGAGAGGGGGACGGACCGTTGCGCCAGACGTGTGTGCAGCGCGTCGAAATCGGCCTTCTGGAGGGACAGGCATACGTGGTTGACCGGGTGCCCCGCGCTGTCCGCGGCGCCCGGGATCATGTTCATGTACGCGGCCATGGGGAGGGCCATGAGGTCGAAAATGGTCTCTTCATTGAGGCGCACGGAGGGAAACGGTGCCTTCCCCTCCGCGTATTCGGCGACCCTCACGGGTTCCAGGCCGACCGTCTTCTCGTAGAAGTCGGCCGAGGCGACCGGATCGCGCACCCACAGGACGACATGGTCAAGACGTGCCGAGTTGTCCGTCATGCCCCCAGGCTGGTGTCGTACGCCGCAGGTCGCAAGGGTTTGACCGGGCGCACCGCCCGCCAGAGATGAGGAAAGGCGACAGACAGGAGGCAGGCACGTGATCGTGGTGTCCGAAGAGGTGCGGGAGGCGCTCGACGCGCGCCGGCCGGTGGTGGCCCTGGAGTCGACGATCATCGCGCACGGGCTGCCCCGCCCGCGCAATCTGCAGGTCGCGCTGAAGCTGGAGGACGTCGTACGGCAGGAGGGCGCCGTACCGGCGACGATCGCCGTGCTGGACGGGCGGCCCCATGTCGGACTGGACAAGGAGCAGTTGGAGCGGGTCGCCAACGAGGACGGGATCCGCAAGCTGGGGCACCGCGATCTGCCGCTCGCGGTGGCGGCGGGCGCGAGCGGGGCGACGACCGTGTCCGCGACGGCGCTGCTGGCCGCGCTCGCGGGCATCCGCGTGTTCGCGACGGGCGGCCTCGGCGGGGTGCACCGGGAGTGGACGGTGACGCAGGACGAGTCGGCGGACCTGGGTCTGCTGGCGCGGACCCGGATCACGGTGGTGTGCGCGGGCGTCAAGTCGATCCTGGACGTGCCGGCGACGCTGCAGCGCCTGGAGACACTGGGTGTCGCGGTGGCCGGGTACGGCACCGGTCACTTCCCCGGCTTCTATCTGTCCGACTCGGGGCATCCCGTGGACTGGACACTGGACTCCCCCGGGCAGGTGGCGGACGTCATGCGCGCGCAGGACGCGCTGCACGGCCCCCAATCGGCGCTCATCGTGGCCAACCCGGTCCCGGAGGAGGAGCAGCTCGATCCCGCGCTCCACGCGCGCGTGCTCGCCGAGGCGTTGCAGGCGTGCGAGGCGGAGGGCGTGAGCGGGCAGGCCGTGACGCCGTTCCTGCTCGATCATCTGGTGCGGCACACCGACGGCGCGTCGCTGAGCGCCAATCTGGCGGCGGTGCGCGGCAACGTACGACTCGCGGGACGGATCGCGGCGGCCTGGGCCGGGGCGTGAACGGGACGGATCGCGACGGCGGCCTGGGCCGGGGCGCGAACCGGGCGGACCGGGGCGGTGCCGGGCGGGACGCGGGCCCGGCGACGGGGGCGCTGCTCGTCGTCGGTGACGTGGTCACGGACATCGTCGCCCGGCACCACGGGCCGCTCGCGGCGGGTACCGACACGGCCGCCGCGATCCGGACCCTGCCGGGCGGGGCCGGCGCCAACGTCGCGTGCTGGGCCGCGCATTGGGGCTGTGGGGAGGTGCGGCTGCTGGGCCGGGTGGGAGCGGATGCCGCCGCTTGGCACGAGCGCGAGCTGGTGGCCTGCGGCGTACGCCCCTTGCTCGTCGTCGATCCGCTGGCGCCGACGGGGACGGTGATCTGCCTGGTGGACCAGGGTGCCTCGGCCGAGCGGACGTTCCTCACCGACAGCGGGGCTTCCCTGCGGCTCGAGCCCGCCGACTGGTCGCCCGCGCTGCTCGACGGTGTCGCGCGGCTGCATCTGTCGGGCTATCTGTTCTTCTCCGAGCCGAGCCGGGCGCTGGTGTCGGTGGCCCTGGAGTCGGCACGCGCGCGTGGGGTACCGGTCAGCCTGGACCCCGCGTCGGCGGGGTTCCTCACGGAGCTGGGCGTGGACCGCTTCCTCGCGCTCGCCGAGGGCGTCGATCTGCTGCTGCCCAGTCGCGACGAGGCGTTCCTGCTGACGGGCCTGCCCGATCCGGCGGACGCGGCGGGCAAGTTGAGCCGCCACGTCCCCCTGGTCGTCGCGAAGCAGGGCCCTGACGGGGCTCTGGTGGCCCGCTCGGGCGCCGTACGGGCCCACGTCCCGGCGGTGCCCGCGAACCCTCGCGACACCACGGGCGCCGGTGACGCCTTCACCGGCGCGTTCCTCGCCGCCCTTCTCGCGGGCGCCGAGCCCGAGGCGGCGGCGGTGGAGGGGTGCAGGGCGGGGGCGATGGCGGTGGAGCGGGTCGGGGGCAGGCCTTAGGCCCTGTCGTCACATTCCCGACATTCCCGTCTGCCCCACGACGCCATGCACGCACTCTCACCGCAGGGGCCGCCCTCGGGGTGGACGACGGGAATGCGACGGCCCTGGGTCCGTTGCGGCGCTACTTGCGTCCCCAGGCCGAGATCATCGGCGCGGTCGCCAGGTCCATCGAGCCGGAGGCCACGTTGGCCAGGTGACGGTCGATGTCCTCGTCGGTGGCGAGTCCCGCGGTGACGAGCCGGTCGCGGATCTGACGGACCGTCGCGGACTCGAGGTCTGCGCAGGCGGTCGAGGTGAGGGGGAAGTAGGCGTCGGCCTCCACCTCACGCAGTCCCGCCTCCCGCAGCAGGCGAGGGAGTTTGCGGCCGTAGGAGAGGTCGGCGCCGCGCTCGGCGAGCAGCTTGCGGAAGCCGTGCCTCAGCCGGTTCGCGAGCTGTTGCTCGGGGCCGTGCTCGTCGGGGCAGAGCAGCGGTTGCAGCGCGGGGTCGGCGTCCTCGACGAGAAGCCGCCCGCCGGGCCGCAGTGCCTTGACCATCGACCGCAACGCCCGCTCCCGGTCCGGCACATGGACCAGCACGAGCCGGGCGTGCACGAGGTCGAAGCCCTCCCCCGGCGGTTCCTCGGCGCCCACGTCGTGCACCCGGATCTCGACCGGCGGGCGGGCCGCGGAGGCCGCCCACGACGTGTCGATGTCGGTCGCGACGACCCGCCCGGTCGGGCCGACCTTCTTGGCGAGCCAGGACACCACGGACGTGCCGCCCGCGCCGACCTCCCAGCAGCGCCAGCCGGACCCGATGCCGAAGCGCTCGATGTGCCGGAAGGTCGTGGGGTCGAAGAGAGTGGCGAAGGCGTCGAAGCGCTTTCCCGCCTCGGTCTGCCGGTTGTCGAGGAGATAGCCGTCGGTTTGCGTCATACGGCGATCATCCCAGTTGACCCGCTTGTCCGGAATCGCCGACGCTCCCGTTCTCCCCACCCGTGCGTCACCGCGGGCACCGCCCGCCTCTGACGCTCGGACAACAGCCCTGCCCGGTCCGGTCCGATGCCGCCCGGCACCACTGAAACGAAGTGGAACATTCCGTTCCCACAGGCTTTCCCGGCGAGCGAAAGGGACTGGCAGACTTGCACGCCAGGGCGCGAAGTGCGGCGCGGGGAGATCCACGCAAGGAGTTCCGGATGTCCATGGCAGGGAATCTGCGGAAGGTCTCGGGCCTCGGCAAGGTCGGCGGCCTGCGTAAGGTGGCGCGGCTGGCCCGGCGGCGCACCCGTGTCGACCTGAGTCACCACGCCCGGTCCCCGCTGGGCACGGCGGTGGTGAACTGCGTGGCGTACCAGGACGGTGCCAGGGTTCCGGGCGGACGCGATCTCGTCGAGACCGTGGAGCGGATCCGCAAGAGCCACGAGGGTTTCGTCTGGCTCGGGCTGCACGAGCCCACGGACCAGGAGTTCGCCGGCATCGCCGACCTCTTCGACCTGCACCCGCTGGCGGTGGAGGACGCGGTGGAGGCCCATCAGCGGCCGAAGCTGGAGCGGTACGGCGACACACTCTTCGCGGTGTTCAAAACGGTCTGCTACGTCGAGCACAAGGAGCTGACGGCGACCAGCGAGGTGGTGAACACCGGCGAGATCATGGTCTTCGTCGGGTCCGACTTCTTCATCACCGTGCGGCACGGACGGCACGGGTCGCTGGGGCCGCTGCGCGAGGAGCTGGAGGCGGACGCCCGTCAACTCGCCAAGGGCCCGGCCGCGGTACTGCACGCGATCGCGGACCATGTGGTCGACGACTACGTGCATGTCACGGACTCGGTCCAGGAGGACATCGACCAGGTCGAGGCCGATGTGTTCGCCGAGAACGGCGCGCGGGCCGACGCGGGCCGCATCTACCAGCTCAAGCGCGAACTCCTCGAACTGAAGCGGGCGGTGGTGCCGCTCGCCCGCCCCGTCCAGGAGCTCGCCACCCGGCCGATACGGGTGATCGCCCCGGAGATACAGGCGTACTTCCGGGACGTCTCCGACCATCTGCTGCGGGTCACCGAGCAGATCGCCGCCTTCGACGAACTGCTCAACTCGATCCTGCAGGCGCACCTCGCGCAGGTGACGGTGGCACAGAACGAGGACATGCGGAAGATCACGGCATGGGCGGCGGTCATCGCCGTGCCGACGATGGTCTGCGGGCTCTACGGCATGAACTTCGACCACATGCCGGAACTGCACTGGCGGTTCGGTTACCCCATAGTCATCGGCGTGATCACCCTCGCCTGCCTCGTCCTGTACCGGGGGTTCCGGCGCAACGGCTGGCTGTGAGAGTGGTGAGCCGCCCCTCGCCCGGCACGGCCGGCCGGGCGGGAGTGCGCGCTCATGACCCTCCCGGTCGGGGGAGCCCGCGCGGTCAGCGCATCGCGCTCCTCGCGTAGACGCTCTCGACCCACGCGGCGAGCTGTTCGTCCGTCAGATGCTGGGCCAGGTCGGCCTCGCTGATCATGCCGACGAGGCGTTTGTTCTCGATCACGGGAAGCCGGCGGATCTGGTGCCCCTTCATCTCCTGGAGCACCTCGCCGACATCGGCGCCCGACTCGATCCAGCGCGGGGTGCCCTGGGCCATCTCGCCCGCGGTGACCTGGGCCGGGTCGTGGCCCATGGCGACACAGCCGACGACGATGTCGCGGTCGGTGAGGATGCCGCAGAGCCGTTCGTTCTCGTCACTGATGGGCAGCGCGCCCACGTTGAGCTCACGCATCAGCTGGGCTGCGCGGTCCAGGCTCTCGTGAGCGGGAATCCACTGGGCACCACGGTGCATGATTTCTCCGGCGGTGGTCATGAAGTACCTCCCGGTGCCGGACGGCCGGCGCGGCGCGGAACACACCGCTAGTCCCGGCGCCCTACATTCTCGCCGTGTCCCCAGGGACGCGCACCCGGAAGTCCGGGATGCGTGATGCGTTTCCGTGGCCGCTCTCAGCCGTTCCAGTGGCCGCCCTCAGCCGTTCCAGGCCGGGTGGCGTGGATCGTCGGCGCGGACCAGGACGTCGGCCGTGGCGCCCGGGTCAGCTTCCGTCTCGTAGCGCTCGAAGGCGGGCAGGGTCCACTGCTCGGGTTCCGGAGTGCGGCGGCGCAGGGCGCCCGGGGAGAGGAGGACGTGGACGCTCAGGTCGAAGGGGAACCAGTGCCGCAGCAGGAAGGGGCCGTGGAGCAACAGCACCCCGCCGGGCGGGAGCTGGACATAGGGGCTGCGGGTGGCGCGGTCGGTGGCCGGGTCCCAGAGGTCGGGCAGGACGCGGCCGTTGCCGCCGGGGTCGAGCGGGCCGAAGACCTCGCGCCACAGGGCACCGGTGTCGACCCAGCCGTCGTAGTACGCCTCGGCGTCCTCGTGACCGTATTCGAGCCGCAGTGACGCGGGGCGCAGGAAGCCCTCCGTGCCGACGACGAGCGAGGACCGGCCGCGTATGCGCAGCGCCTCGCGGACGCGCTGTGCGAGGTCACCGGGGTGGGCGGCGGGGGCTCCGTCGAAGGCGATCCGCGGCCACGGACTGCCGTCGTCCGGTTTCAGGTCGAGCAGGCGCTCGGCGAGGAGGTCGCCGAGCCGTTCCCAGGTGATCGCTTCGAGTCGCACAGGCCCATGATGCCGTGATCACAAGTCGTTCTCGTGGCATGGCGGGCGGCGAGGGCCAGGAGGGGGCGGGAGGGGGCGGGGGCGGGGGTCGAGGAGGAGAAAGAGGAATCGAGAAGGGGGCGGCATCGCGTAGCGGGCCGCCCCGGACGGGGGAATGAACGACCTATGGCACCGATCCCAACTCCCCCGCGCCGTGGCGGGCTTCTCGTCATCCAGCCGCTCAAGAAGCGGCGCTGTGCCGAGTGCCGGAGCGGGCCGTTGGCGCTGCTGGTGCTGGAGGAGGGGGAGCCACGTTGTCTGGACTGCGCGGACCTGGGGCACCTGGTGTTCCTGCCGCGGGGCGACACCGCGCTGACGCGCCGGTCGCGGGAGGGCAGCGCGCTGTCGGCGGTGGTGGTGCGCTTCAACCGGCGGCGCAGCCGGTACGAGCGGCAGGGCGTCCTCGTCGAGGAGGCGGCGCTCGCCCGGGCCGAGGAGCGGTGTCTGGCGGACGCGGAGGCGCGACGGCGGCGCCGGGTACGGGACGCGCGGCGGCGGGAGGCGGAGGATCTGCGGTTCACGGAGGCGTTCGCACGGGAGATACGCGGGCTTTTCCCCGGCTGTCCCGCCGACCGGGCGCACGCGATCGCCGCGCACGCCTCGGTGCGCGGGAGCGGGCGGGTGGGGCGCAGCGCCGCGGGCCGTGCGCTGTCCGAGGCCGCGGTGACGGCTGCGGTCCGTGCCGCCGTACGGCACACGGACACTCCGTACGACCAGTTGCTGATGAGTGGCGTGCCGCGGCACGAGGCGCGCCGGCGGATCGCGGCCGCGGTGGAGGCGCGGCTCCAGGGGTGGCACGACGAGCTCGCGGCACGCGCGTGACGCCTGCCATCCGGCGAAGGCACGGCACCCGGTTCTGGACGCTCGCGCATGCCTACGCTTCCCTCGGCCATGGTCACTGTGGCGGTACGGGATTTCACTTGTGGTGACGGTGGGTGCCGTGCAGGATCTTGGGCTTCGGGAAGCGACGGGGGAGTTGTCATGATCGATGGACCGTATTTCGTGCTGACCGTGCTGGGGGCGCTCGGCTGCGGGCTGGTGGCCGGGGTGTTCTGCGGGTTCTCGACGTTCGTGATGCGAGGGCTCGCCGAGTTGCCGCCCGCGCAGGGCGTGGCGGCGATGAACGCGATCAACGTGGCCGCGGTGCGCCCGGCGTTCATGCTCGTGTTCGTCGGGTCGGCGGGGCTGTGTGCCGTGCTCGCCGTGGTCACCTTCGTGCTGCTGCCCGACGAGGGGACGGTGGAGCTGTTGCTGGGCAGCGCGCTGTATCTGTTCGGGACGTTCGGGGTGACGGTCGTCGCCAACGTCCCGCGCAACGACGCGCTGCTGAAGACGGACCCGGGTACGCCGGAGGCCGCCGTGTACTGGCGTTCGTACGTACGCGAGTGGACGAGGTGGAACCACATCCGCGCGGTCGCCTCGGCCGCCGCGGCGGTCTCGTACACGCTGGCCCTCACCTGAGGCCGCCACCACCCTCGACCGGGGCCGGCAGCTGAGCGGCAAGGTACCCGCAGGCGACGTATCGTGGCGGGAAAGGAGAGCCGCCCAGGGCCGTGGGCCGAAGGCGTTCGATGGTCGCGCGGCCCCGTACCGGTACGCGTACGTGAGGGAGACGGCCATGGCCGATCCCAAGGGATTCATGACCACTCCGCGCGAGGAGTATCCCCGTCGGCCCATCGAGGAACGGGTGCGGGACTGGAACGAGGTGTACGTCCCCGGTGCGCTGCTGCCGATCATCAGCAGGCAGGCCGACCGCTGTATGGACTGCGGTGTCCCGTTCTGCCACGAAGCCTGCCCGCTGGGCAATCTGATCCCCGAGTGGAACGACCTCGTCTCGCGCGAGGACTGGCGGGCGGCGAGCGACCGGTTGCACGCGACGAACAACTTCCCCGAGTTCACCGGCCGGCTGTGCCCCGCGCCCTGCGAGGCGGGCTGTGTTCTCGCGATCAACCAGCCCGCGGTGACCATCAAGAACGTCGAGGTCGCCATCGCCGACCGCGCCTGGGCGGACGGTTTCACGCCACCGCGTCCACCGGACCGGCTCTCCGGCCGTACGGTCGCGGTGATCGGGTCGGGGCCCGCCGGGCTCGCCGCCGCGCAGCAGCTGACCCGGGCCGGGCACACCGTCGCCGTGTACGAGCGGGCCGACCGGATCGGTGGGCTGCTGCGGTACGGGATCCCCGCGTTCAAGATGGAGAAGCGGCATCTGGACCGGCGGCTGGAGCAGATGCGGGCGGAGGGCACGAAGTTCCGGGCGTCCACGGCGATCGGCCGGGACCTCGGGGCGGCCGAGCTGCGGGCGCGCTACGACGCGGTCGTGCTCGCGGTGGGCGCCACGGCCTGGCGCGAACTGGATGTTCCGGGGCGGGAGTTGGCCGGCATCCATCAGGCGATGGAGTATCTGCCGCTGGCCGACCGGGTGTGCGAGGGGGATCTGGAGGTCTCGCCGTTGTCCGCGGCCGGGAAGCACGTCGTCATCGTCGGCGGCGGGGACACGGGTGCCGACTGTCTGGGGACCGCCGTGCGCGAGGGCGCCGCGTCCGTGACCCAGCTCGACATCTATCCGCAGCCGGAGGCCGAGCGCGACGAGGACGTCGAGCCGTGGCCGACGTACCCCAAGATCTACCGGCTCTCGGCCGCGCACGAGGAGGCCCGCGACCTGGAGACGGCGCCCGCCGCGGACGCGGACGCGCGCCTCTTCGCGGCGTCCACGCTCCACTTCACCGGGGACGCGGACGGGCATGTGCGCTCCCTGCACCTGGTCGAGGTCGACGAGCGGCGCCGCCCGGTCCCCGGCTCCGGGCGGAGCCTCCCCGCCGACCTCGTGCTGCTCGCCCTCGGCTTCTCGGGGCCCGACCGGCACGACGGGCTGATCGACCAGCTCGGCCTGGTCCTCGACGCGCGCGGCACGATCACCCGCGACACCGACTTCGCGACCAACGTGCCCAAGGTGTACGTCGCCGGGGACGCGGCCCGCGGGCAGTCGCTCATCGTGTGGGCCATCGCCGAGGGGCGGTCGGTGGCGGCCGCCGTGGACCGCGCGCTGGCCGGGACATCGCAGTTGCCGGCGCCGATCGGACCGTACGACCGCCCCATGACCGCGTAGGGCTCCGCCGGTCGGTGCGGGAGCCCCCCGGGCCCGCGAAGCCGTGCGGGTCAGCGGCGTTCGTCCGTGCCCGCCACCTTCGCCGTGGACAGCGCGACCCGGTTCCAGGTGTTGATCGTGAGGATGAGAGCCAGGACGTGAGCCAGTTCCTGGTCGTCGAAGTGGGCGGCGGCCTCCGCGTAGACGTCGTCGGGCACACCCGCGTCGGCGACGCGCGTGACCGCCTCCGTCAGGGCCAGGGCCGCGCGCTCCCTCTCGGTGAAGAAGTGCCGGGCCTCGCGCCACACCGCGACCATGTGCAGCCGGTCCTCGCTCTCGCCGGCCTTGCGGGCGTCGTTGGTGTGCATGTGGAGGCAGTACGCGCAGTGGTTGAGGTGGGAGGCGCGGATCTGGATCAGTTCGACGAGGGCCGGGTCGAGCCCGTCGCGGGCCGCCGCGTCGAAGCCGACGAGGGCGCGGAAGACCTTCGGGGCGGACTTCGCGAAGTCGAGGCGAGCGGGAACGGGGGTCGTCGTGTTCATCGTGTTCGTCGTCATGACCATGAATCTACGGACCGGAAAGACCGGCTGTAGGGTGCATTTCCATGGCGGAATCATGGGTCAATTCTGCGGAGCGGATCGGCGCCGACCTGCATCTGGAGCTGTCCGGGCCGGGCGGACGGCGGGCCGCGCTGATCCGGGCGCTGCGCGAGGCCGTACGCGGTGGCAGGCTCGCCCCGGGCACCCGGCTGCCGCCGTACCGCTCGCTCGCCGCCGACCTGGGCGTGGCCCGCAACACGGTCGCCGACGCGTACGCCGAACTCGTCGCCGAGGGCTGGCTGACCGCCCGGCAGGGGTCGGGCACCCGCGTCGCCGAGCGCGCCGAACCCCTGGGGGCCCCGGAGCGCGTACCGAAAAAGGCGCCTTCACGCGCGCGTGGGCCCCGACACGATCTGCGGCAGGGGACACCTGACGCCTCGTCGTTCCCGCGCGCCGCCTGGCTCGCCTCGTACCGGCGGGCGCTCCAGCAGGCGCCCAACTCGGCCTTCGGGCCCGGCGATCCCGCGGGCCGCGTCGAACTGCGCGAGGCCCTCGCCGAGTACCTGGCACGCGCGCGTGGCGTGCGCACCGAGCCGGGTCGGATCGTGATCTGCTCGGGCTTCGCGCACGCCCTGCGGCTGCTCTTCCCGGGCGTGTTGCGCGGGCCGCTGGCGGTCGAGTCGTACGGCCTCGGCTTCCACCGCGAGCTGCTGGCCGCCGCGTCGGTTCGGACCGTGCCGCTGCCGCTGGACGAGGACGGCGCCCGGGTGGGCGAGTTGGGACGGGAGCGGGCGGTCCTGCTCACGCCCGCGCACCAGTTCCCGACCGGTGGCCCGTTGCACCCGGAGCGCCGGGCCGCCGTCGTGGACTGGGCACGCGCGCGTGGCGGCCTGATTCTGGAGGACGACTACGACGGCGAGTTCCGCTACGACCGCAAGCCCGTCGGCGCCGTGCAGGGACTGGACCCCGAGCGGGTCGTCCACATCGGCTCGGTGAGCAAGAGTCTGTCGCCCGCGCTGCGGCTCGGCTGGATGGTCCTGCCGCGGCGGTACGTCGACGCCGTCCTCGCCGTCAAGGGCGAGCGGGAGGCGTGGGCGAGCGTCCTGGAGCAGCTGACGCTCGCGGACTTCCTCGCCTCCGGGTCGTACGACCGTCATGTCCGCCGGATGCGGCAGCGGTACCGCGGGCGGCGTGACCGGCTCGTCGCGGCCCTCGCGGAGCGGGCGCCGCACATCGAGGTGACGGGGATCGCGGCCGGGCTGCACGCGGTGCTGCGGCTGCCGCCCGGGACCGAGAGGTCGGCCGTCAAGGCCGCGACCTGGCAGGGTGTCGCGCTCGACGGGCTCGCCGAGTTCCGGCATCCGGAGGCGACGATGTCCGCGCCGGACGGGCTGGTGGTGGGGTACGCGACGCCCTCGGAGCATGCGTACGGGGCGGCGTTGGAGGCGTTGTGCGGGGCGCTGCCGCCGGGTCCTTAGAAACCCTCTTGGCCGACGCCCCGCCAGGTAAAGCGCGTGTTGCCTAAAGTGTGTCTTACCTAAAGCGCGTATTGCGTAAAGCGTTTGCTGTCGTGGCCCTAAGGTCTCGGTCTTCTACCGCTGCAAGTAATCAATTCAGCACCAATTTTAAGAGAGTTCAGGAAAGAAGGAAGTCCGCCACCCCTTCCTTGGCACCTTGGATGAACGCGGTCATCTCGCCGGGTGTGTAGATCAGCGCGGGCCCGTCCGGGTCCGCCGACTGGCGGACGGCGATACGCCCGTCCGCGAGCTTCATCGCCTCCAGGCAGTTGCCGCCGTTGCCGCCGCTCCACGGCTTGTGCCAGCCCTCGCTGCCCAGTTCACGGGCGGGCATCCCGTTGTAGATCCGCTCATCGCAGATCCGCTCATTGCGTATCCGCTGTTTGATGTTGTCCATTCACAGCTCCTTGCGGAAATCCCGGAGGATCTCCTTCGTGCGATGTGCCGTGGCGGCCTGAGCCGCCATGCGGTCCATGACCTCGAGATGGGTCGCCACCTCGGAACGCTCGTCCAGATAGACGGCGCCGGTCAGGTACTCGCTGTAGACCATGTCCGGGAGTTCCGGCATGGCAAAGCGAAACAGCACGAAGGGCCCGTACGTACCGGGGTGCGGCCCCGTGGAGAACGGGACGACCTGGAGCGTCACGTTGGGCAGCTTCGTGGCCTCGATCAGCTTGTCGATCTGGGCGCGCATCACCTCGGGACCGCCGACGGGCCGGCGCAGGGCCGTCTCGTCCATCACGGCCCAGATCCGGGGTGCGCCTTCACGAGTGAGCAGACTCTGGCGTTGCATGCGCAGCGCCACATGGCGCTCGATGTCCTCGGGTCTGGTCTGGCCGACGGCGCCCGACTTCAGGACACCACGGGCGTACTCCTCGGTCTGCAGGATTCCGGGCACGAAGTGGGGTTCGTACGAACGGATGAGGGTGGCCGCACCCTCCAGGCTGACGTACATCGAGAACCAGCCCGGCAGGATGTCGTGGAAGCGCTGCCACCAGCCGGGCCGGTTGGCCTCCTCGGCCAGTTGGACGAAGGCCTCGGCCTCCTCGTCCGACACCCCGTACGACTTCAGCAGGAGCTGGAGGTAGGGGATTTTGAGGGCGACTTCGGCCATCTCCATCCGGCGGACCGTGGCGGGCGCGACACGCAGGATGCGCGCCGCCTCCTCACGCTTGAGACCCGCGCGTTCCCGTAGGTCCAGCAGGCGCCGGCCGAGGACGACCTGGCCGACCGTCGGCGCGGACCGCGGTTCGCTCACGTCCCACCTCCACTGAGTCCCGAACTGAGTCCCGAACAGACGCCGTTCCGACGGTCGGATGCCGTTGTGAACGGTCGGACGCCGTTCTGAACGCCTCTGAACAGGTACTGCGTCCTGACAGACCGGACGGCGCCGTTCGGGGTCCGCTTCGTCTTCTTCGACTTCTTCGACGATCCCAACTGGCGCCGCTCGGCGTGCTGTTGCCAGCAGTGTGCCACGGCCCTTCTCAGAGTCACACGGCACTCTGCAATTTTCAGAGTGACACTTGCCAAGTGTTCACGGCGGGGAGATAGTGGCAAGCGTGATTCCGTCCGCGCCCTTAGGAACAGACGCCGCCGAGGACCGCTCCGGTCTGCGTGCCGCCGCAGGGGTGCGCCCTGGCGCCGCCGCCGCGCGCCGGTTCCGCTTCGAGCTGGCCGCACACCCGGGTTCCGTGGCTCAGGCCCGGCACCTGACGCGCGCCCGGCTCTCCGGCTGGGCCGTGTCCGACGACACCTGTGACACGGCGGTCCTCGTCGTCTCCGAGCTGGTCACCAACGCCATCGTGCACAGCGCGAGCGCGCGTGTGGTGTGCGAGCTGCACGACGGGGACGACCTGGTGCGGATAGCCGTACGTGACGAGGGATGCGCTCCTGATGAGCCGCACCCCTCGCCGCAGCGTCCCGAGGAGGAGCAGGGCAGGGGGCTGCTGCTCGTCGCGGCCGTGTGCCGGTCCTGGGGCGCCCAGGACACCGCGCCGGGACTGCTGGTCTGGGCGGATCTCCCGCGCTCCCCGGCGGCCGACGCCACGGGGGCCGCAGCGGCCCGCTCCGACCTCGGATGGGGCGCGAGGAAGCCCCCGGCCGACGGCCGGGGCACCGGGACGGAAGCATCCCGGGGAACGGAAGCCTCCTGGAGGACAGAAGGGTCCTGGCGGAGGGAGACGTCCTGGCGGAGGGAAACCTCCTGGGGGACGCGGACCACGGGGATCCCCCCGATCGGGCGAGGCCGGGATCGGGGAAAGCTGTGAGGGGTACGTCGGCGACAGGACCCGGTGCTCAGGTCCTGAGCCTGGACACGCTGGTCCGCCTGAGGCGCGAGCAGACGGCGTCCAGGGTGCTGCGACGTCTCCCCGTGCCCGAGGGCATGACGGTACCGCTGGGCTGCGACGCGGTCGCGGTGCCCGCCCGGTTCGGACCCCTGCTGCTGACCCGGCTGCCCCGGGTGGGCTGTGTGTACGCCGACGGGGCGCACTGGTGGTGGCTCGTGCCCTCCGAGTCCGATGTGGCCCTGGACTGGCCCGCGCCCGCCCACTACGCCGCCGGGGCGGTCGTAGCGGACACCCCGCACGCCCCCGGCCTCATCCACAAGCCGGCCGGCACCCTGCCCTACACCCCGCCGATCCCCCTCTATCTGGCCCTGTGCCGGGTCACCGGTACGACACCCGTCTGGTCGCGTCCGATCAGCGCGTGACCCCCCGATCGGCGCGCGGCGCGTGACCCCCCGGTCGGCGCGCGGCGCGTAGTCCTCCGGTTCGGGGGCTGGCGGGCGTGTCCGAAGTGCGCCGGTCGCCACCCGTACTCCGCCATCACCACGAGTGGAGTGCCGTGTTCCTGGGGAAGGCACCGTTCATCCGTTCCCGGGGAGGCCGATGGTGGGGAAATCCACAGGGAAAGCGCGCGACAAGAACCGCGACGACGACAAACCGGCGCCGTCCGCCTCCGAACACCTGCTCTTCGGCGGTCCCCTGCGCTACGACATGGGCTGGTCGCAGCACTCCGAAGCGTTCCTCGAGTTGAACTTCCGCGCGATGGTGACGCGGCTGCCGTCCCTGCTCGCGTCCAGTTTCCGGCTCGCCTGGACCGCGGACCGCCGCGCCGCCCGGATCGTGGTCTCCGCCGAACTGGCCCGGGGCGCGGCGCAGGCGGTGAGCCTGCTGGCCGTCAACATCGTGCTGGGCCGGCTGATGACGAGCGGCTCGGTCGGGGACCGGCTGCACGGCGCGGTCCCGGCGCTGGTCACGGTCGCCGCCGTCATGCTGCTCGGCGCGCTGCTGCGGGCGGCCTCGACGTATGCCACCGGGCGCCTGGAACCCAAGGTGGAGCGCGTCGCCACCGAGCTGTACCTGGAGCGCGCGGCGGCCGTCGAACTGTCCGCCATCGAGGACGACGCCTTCCACAAGCTGCTGGACACCGCGCAGTACGGTGCTTCCTCGGCCCGCCGCATGATCGCGATCGCCACCCGTGTGGTGAACGCGATGATCTCGCTCATCGCGGCCGCGGGCGTGCTGACCGTCCTGCACCCCGCCCTGCTGCCGCTGCTCGTGACGATGACCCTGCCGAGTGCCTGGAGTTCCCTGACGATCGCCCGGCGCCGCTACGAGTCCTTCCACACCTGGGTGCAGCACGCCCGTGCCGGGCATCTGATCAGCAGTCTGCTCACCGAGCCCGCCGCGGCCCCGGAGATCCGCGTGCACGGCGTCGGCCCGTTCCTGCTGCGTCACTTCCGCTCGATGTCGGAGACCGCCGAGGCGGAACAGGCCCGCCTGGCCCGTCTCTCCGCCCGCACCGGCCTGGTCGCGGCGGGCTGGACGGGCATCGCCACCGTGGCGACATACGCGACGCTCGGCGGACTGCTGCTCGCCGGTGCGATGGCACTCTCCGTCGCCGGTACGGCCGTGATCGCGATCCGCACCGGCTCCGCGAGCCTCGACACGCTCGTCCTGGAGGTCAACTCCCTCCATGAGGAGGCCCTGTTCGTGGGCGATCTGCAGCGCCTGTACGTGGAGGCGGCCGAGCGCGCGATCCCGGTGGGCGGCGAGCCGCTCCCCGACGATCCGAGCGAGATCCGCTTCGAGAACGTCACGTTCACCTATCCGGGTGCCTCGACCCGGCCGGCGCTCGCGGACGTCACCCTCCATCTGCCGCTCGGCAAGATCGTGGCGCTCGTCGGTGAGAACGGCTCGGGCAAGACGACCCTGGTGAAGCTGCTCGCGGGCCTGTACGCGCCCGAGCGGGGCCGGATCCTGTGGGACGGCGTCGACGCGGCGACCGCGGACCGGCAGCAACTCGCCGAACGCATCGCGATGGTGGCGCAGGACTTCAAACGCTGGCCGTTCACGGCCCGCGTCAACGTGGCGGTCGGCCGCTCCTCGGCGCCGCTGACGGACGAGCGCGTCACCTCGTCGGTGATGGAGGCGGGGGCCGAGGACGTGGTCGCCGATCTGCCCCGCGGCCTGGACACGCTGCTGGCCCGCGGGTTCAGCGGCGGGCACGAGCTGTCGGGCGGGCAGTGGCAGCGGCTGGGCATCGCACGGGCCGCGTACCGCCGTGGTCGCATCCTGATCGTGGACGAGCCGACCGCGGCGCTGGACGCCCGGGCCGAGCTGGAGGTCTTCGACAAGATCAGGGCCCTGGCGGGCAGCGGCCAGACGGTCGTCCTCATCACCCACCGGCTGGCCTCGGTCCGCCACGCCGATCTGGTGCATGTCCTCGAACAGGGGCGTCTGGTGGAGTCCGGCAGTCCGGACGAACTGCTGGCGAAGGGCGGTGTCTACGCCGAGTTGTACGCCTTGCAGGCCGAACAGTTCACGACGAAGGTGCCCGCGAAGATTCCCACGAAAGTGCCCACGAAAGCGCCCGCTCCGAAAGCGCCGGCTCCGAAAGTTCCGGCTCCGAAGGTGGGCTGACCTCGGGCGGCCTCACTCGACGAGTTCCCCGGCACGCACGATCACCAGGAACGCGTCCGAGGCGAGGTCCATGACGACCTCGGCGGCCTGCCCCTGAAGGCGGCACGCCTGCGCGAACTCCTCGGCGGGCCACGAACCGCGCGGCCCACCCGCGGGAAAGCGCTCCAGCACCATTCGCCCGTTCACCCTGCACCTCCATGTAGCGCCGTACTCATGACGCGTACTCATAGAGTTAAACGCCAAAGGCGGGGTGAACGGCTCGGTCAGTGACGGTACTGAGACATAGTCAACACTCGTTCACTACTGTGCTGTGAGGGAACTCTCTGCCTGTGCGCGTTTCATTTCGCGAGTTTTCCCTTCTCGTACTTTCTTGTCATTCCTCGTACTCGTCGTGGTACCGGATCCGCTCGCTGCCCGCCGGTGCCCCGAGTGCCGAGGCGCGTCCCCTGGGCACCTCCCACTCCTCCTGCCTGCCGAGTGCCGTGAGATCCAGCAGGGTGGTCGTCGAGCCGAGCCCGTCGAGGCCGCGCTCGTACGTCGAGTAGGTGTGGAAGACCCGGTCACGGTCCCGCAGGAAGCAGCTCACGCCCGGCCGCTCGTAGGGATCGTCGTCGACCTCGACGGACACCCGGAAGTCGTCGTTGAAGTCGCTGTCGTACGACGAGTACCAGGGCACCGTCCAGCCCATACGGGCCTTGAAGGGCAGGATCTTCGTGTACGGCGCCCGGGACACGGCGGCGAACTCCGTACCCCGGGCCCGCAGATGGGCGAGGTGGCCGATCTGGTCGAGGAAGGCCGAGCAGCTGCGGCAGCCCGCGTCCCACTCCGGCGCGAACATGAAGTGGTAGACGACGAGTTGGTGGCGCCCCTGGAAGAGGTCGAGCAGGGCCGCTTTGCCGTCGCCGCCCTCGAACACGTACTCCTTGTCGATCTCGACCATCGGCAGCCCGCGCCGCTCCGCGTTGAGCGCGTCCCGTGCGCGGGTCGCCGCCTTCTCCTTGACCAGCAGTTTCTCGCGCGCGGCGCGCCACTCATCGCTCGAGACGATCTGCGGAAGCGTCATGTGTCCCTCCTAGGGAACGGTGCCTTCGCAGTGGTGACCGGGCATGGGAGCGGAACTCATCGGCGCCGGCGGAGAATTTCTGGATTCAGTACGTCACCGGGAGTGCGAGCGGGCCGCGGGCACGGTGTCGCGCAGGCGGTCGTGGACGGCGTACGGGTGGTCGATGAGGCCTTCTGCGGGGTCCCTGCCCTCCAGCCGGGGGAGAGTGGATCAGGTGTCGTACTCCTGAATCCGCCTCCCGTGGCCCCGCTCGACGAGCGCGGGCAGCCGCTCCACCAACTCCCCGACCGTGGCGGGCAGATCGAGTGTCAGCAGCACACGGTCGCGCATCAGGACACGTCCGTCGACGATCGTCGTCGTCACGTCCCCGGAGCGGGCGCTGTGGACGAGGGTGGCGGCGAGATCGTGCACGGGCTGGGTGTGCGGGCCGCTGAGGTCGACGAGGACGATGTCGGCCCGCCGCCCCGGTGCGAGGCTGCCGATCCGCTCGCCCAGGCCGACGGCCCGCGCGCTCTGAAGTGTCGCGTGGTGCAGGGCTTGACGGGACGTCAGCCATCGTGGGTCGCCTTCGGCGGACTTCTGCACGAGTGAGGTGAGCGCCATCGACTCCCACACGTCCAGGGAGTTGTTCGACGCGGCTCCGTCCGTGGCGAGTCCGACGGGGACGCCGATCTCGCGCAGGGCCCGTACCGGGGTCGGCCCCCAGGCGAACTTGAGATAGCCGCGGGGTGCGGTCGCGACGGCCACGGGTCCGCTCGCGCCCGCCAGCACCGGCAGGTCGCGCTCGACGATGCCGGTGCCGTGCGCGATGAGCAGACCGGGTTCGTTGTCGAGGAGCCCGGCGCGCTGGAGGATCTCGATGGGCGTCCGGCCGTACCGGGCCAGGCTGGTGTCGGTCTGGCCGCGGCTCTCGGCCGCGTGCAGGTGCACGGGAAGGCCGTGCTCGCGGGCGAGGGCCGCGGTCGCGGCGAGATCGGCGTCGTCCACGGTGTACGGGGCGTGCGGGGCGAGGGCGGTGGTGATGCGCCCGCCCGCGGCTCCGCGCTGTCGCAGCGCGAACTCCAGCGACTTCTCGCGGCCTTCGGCTCCCTGTGAGGAGAAGAAGGCCTCGCCGAGGTGCGCGCGCAGCCCGCTCTCGGTCACCACGGCGGCGACCGCGTCCATCGAGAAGTAGTGGTCGGCGAAGCAGGTTACGCCCCCGCGGATCATCTCGGCGCAGGCGAGCCTCGCCCCCAACTCCACGTCCTGGTCCGTGAGGTTGGACTCGATGGGCCAGATGAAGTCGTTGAACCACTCCTCGGCGGGCAGGTCCTCGGCGATCCCGCGCAGGGCGACCATCGGGGTGTGCGTATGGCAGTTGATCAGGCCGGGCATCGCCACCTGGCCGCGCGCGTCGATACGCAGGGCGGCGTCCGGAAGACGCGCCTCGCGCGTGACCGCCTCGATGACCCCGGCCCGTACGACGATCGAGGCGTCCTCGACGAACGCGACCTCCTCGTGCTCGTCGTGCACGAGCGCGGTGCACCCGGTGATGAGGAGGTCGGCGGGGCCCGCGGCGGACGGGGTGGTGGTGGACGGAGTCGGGACGGACGGCGTCATGGCGTCACCGTACGACGGGCCGGGCTCCCGGTGCTCAGCCCGCGAGTGAAGCAGGGGGCGCCTGCCCCTCCTTCACCGCCAGCCCCGCGCGTTCCCGTCCCTCGGCCAGTTCGTCGAGGAGTTCGGCGATGCGTTCGGTGTGCTGGGGGGTGAGCCGTCCGGTGTCGTCGAGCTGAACGGCGCACGCGGTCGTGGTGTCGACGAGGCGTTCGAGGGTGGCCGCGACCTCGTCCGTTCCCTCCGCGTGCCGGGCCAGGGCGGGGAGTTCGGCGGCGGCGAGGTCGATCGAGACGCGGGCCTCGGCGAGCGCGCGGTAGGCCTCGCGGCGCAGGGCCCACCGGCCGGCCCGGTCTTCGGTCATGCCGTGGTCCAGTACGTGGGCGAGGTACATGTGCGCGGCCTCGGCGGCGCGGGTGAGCCGTGCCCGTACCCCTCCCCCGCGCTGCCCGAGCGCGGGCAGATGACCGACGAGCAGCACGATCGCGCAGGCCAGCAGCGTCTCGCCGAGCCGGCTCCAGGAGGCCCCCGGCTCCCCGCCCACCATGACGAGGGAGAGCACGAGCACGGTGACGACGGCGGTCTGCGCCGCGAAGTGCCGGGTGGCGACGGGGATCAGGGCGCCGCACAGCGCCACCAGGGCGACCAGCCCGGCGGGGCGCGGGAGCAGCGCCGCGAACCCGGCGAAGAGGACGGCGCCGAGCACGGTCCCCGCCGCCCGGCAGATCACGCGTGAGGCGAGCGGTCCGAGGTCGGGCTTGACCAGGAAGACGGCGGTCGCGGGGAGCCAGTACCAGTGGGAGTGGCTGCCGTACCAGCGGGCGTGGTGCAGGGCCTGCGCCACGGCCACGCTGGCGCCGAAGCAGAGGGCGACCCGGAGTCCGTACTCGCGTCCTCCGGAACCGAGGGCCGTGCGGGCGAGGGACGTGGCGGTACGGCGCCGCGTGTGCAGCGCGTTGTCGTCGCCACCCCTGTCGAAGGCGTCGGCGGCGTGCAGGAGTGCGTCGTCGAGGGCGCGCAGGGCGGGCGCGGAGCGGGCGGGCGCGGGCAGCGGTCCGGTGTGCGTACTGGTCCGTACGGCGACGGCGAGCCGCCGCGGCCCGTCGACGGCCCTCGCGGGCACCGCCTCGCCCGCCCAGGCGAGCGCGGTGGCGGCCTCGGCGAGCGGGAGCGCGGCGGCGTACTGCGCGTGCAGCCGCCGCTCGGCCGCGGAACTGGCGTACCGCCGCAGCCGGGGGCCGCCGAGCGCGTCCTGGGCGTGGTCGAGCGCGGCGGTGAGGGCGACCCTGCGACCGGGCGCGTCCGGTCCCCCGACCGCTTCGAGCAGCGCGGCGACGGCGTCGTACACACCCCCGACGGCGTCCCGCTCCCCGTCGAACCGATAGTCGCCGGCGGTGGCCCCGGGCGTGGGCAGCGCGAGCCGCAGGACGAGCAGCCACCCGGCCCCGCCGACGAAGAGGAGCGCACGCTGCCAGCCGGGCTCGGGCAGCGGCATCCCGGCCCCGATGGCGGCGGCGACGAGCAGCTGCGTACCCGCTCCGCTGGCGACGGGTCCGACGGCGCTGACGGCTCCGGCGAGCAGCCCTAGCACGGTGAGAAGAAGGGTGAGCGTCACCGCGCCGACGTGCGCTCCCGCGTACGACCCCACGAGGAGCCCACCGGCACCCGCGAGCGCCGGCATCCCGAGCCGCCTGACCGCGGCCCTACGACTGCCCGGCCGGTCGTTGATCCCGGCGAGCATGGCGCCCAGAGCGGCGACGACACCGATGGACGTACGCCCGCTCAGCACGGCCACGAGCAGCAGCGGTCCGGCGGCCAGAGCGCCCCGCACGACCGCGCTCCAGGGCACGGGGCCGCGCTGTGCGCGCAGGGCATGGGCGAGCCAGAGCGGTACGGCGGCACTGAGGCGGGACACGGGACTCCTGTCGGGCGAGGGCGGGGGCGCCTTCGGGCGACGTCGGCCGGGCGGTGTGCTGCCTACGGTAGAGCGCGTTGCTGGAGGAAATGGAACGTAGGTATTTCCGGAAGGTGACGCATCGCGGGGATGCCGCGTTCTTTATGAACGCAATCGGGGGCGGGCCCGGTTTGTCACTGAACGGGGAGCGGGTCCGAGGGCGTAGCCGGCCCCCGGACCCTTGTGATGCCGCCCATGTCGCACGCCGGCACGCTTGAGAACCCAGGTCAGTCGTTATGTCGCCGCGTCCTGCCTTTGGACCACCACGCATCGAGCTGCGCGGACCGGACTTGAACCGGCATTTCGGCGTCCCGGGGCCTGGGCCCGGTTGATCCGGCGATCGGCGGCGAATGCTGAGTCTGGAGCAAGAGTCTGAGATTGATCACGGTCTGCCTCTGCCGAGTTGGGCTACCGCGGCGCGTGGGCACTCCGTGGAGTGCCGTTTGGTGCCGCGGGGAGGATTCGAACCTCCACTGGAACCGTGCATTCACGACAAGCTTCAGGTTCAGCTTGCGCTCCTCGCGCACCCCGGCCGTGGTGCGTTGTGGCCGGGGAGTTCCAGAGGCTACCCGAACAGGTAGCCGAACACGGAGTCCCCGACGCGCTGGTCGAGGACGTCCACGCCGTTCGCCTCTTCCCGGGCGAACTTGACGGCCTGCTGCAACTTCTCGACCCGGTCGAGGAGTTCGTTCACGCGCCGCGCGGGCAGGGCGCCGGAGAACTTCACGGTCGTCCAGTACCCGACGGGAATGTCCTCGTAGTACACCTCGACCTGGGCGGGATGCTTCTCGGTGGCCTCGGCCTTGACGTGGTTGCGCGGCACCTTCTTGGTCCGCAGCGTCCTGACGGGCTCGGTCTTCCACGCGTCCGTCGACGGGTCCTGCACCCACGACTCGGAAGCGTCGAGAACGGGCAGCTTCCGCACAAAGGTGTTGAGATCGGTGAGCTGCTTCTCAAGGAAAAGCAGATACGACACGGGCACGTCGGCGACGAGGACCCGCCCGTCCACCTTCACATCCGCCCGGGCGGTGCAGTTCGCCCAGTCCTTGGTGGCGGTCACGTCGAACAGCCGGGTGAGCGTCCCCGCGGTCTCCCGCAACACGTCCTCGGCCTGCACCTGCACCCGCGTCGACTCGGGCGGCAGCTGCTCACCCTCCTCGTCCTTCGGCTGATAGGTCCGCGAGATGCCGGCCAGCAATGCGGGCTTCTGCAGCCCGTGATGAGCGGCCGTCAGGTCCTGATGGGACTTGGACTTGATGCCCTTCTCCACTGCGATGATCTGATTGAGTTTCGCCACGTCGGTGACGGTAGCAGGGGCGGCGGGGCCTTTTCGAAGGGTTATTCGACGCCGGATTCCCGGGCCCGGACGACCATCGCGTCCAGGACCTCCTCGGCCCGGGCGACCTCGGCGTCCAGGACCTCCTCGGCCCGGAAGACCGCCGCGTCCAGGACCGCCTCCGCCCGCCCGAGCATGTGCACCAGCCCTTCGGGCTCGTTCACCCCGCCGCGCACGATCTCGTCGATCCCTCTCAACCCGGCCCGCTCCAGCAGCCGCTTCTCGTTCGTCACCCACTCCCCACGCGCACCGGTGCTCGGACTGGCGGCCGCCCACCTCATGAACTCCACCTCGCTCGCCGTCAGCCTCCCCTCGGCCCCGTCCTGGGACGCCTCCTGGCTCAAGGTGGACTACGAACTCGTCGACGAGGACCACTACGCCGAGGGCAGCGCGGATGTCAGGCATGCCTCGTCCCACGCCCACGTCACCGAACACGAGCAGTGGATCCGCGACACCGGCGCGGCATCCGCAACGACGGGCACGGACCTCTGGGACAAGCGGGCAGAGCTCTTCCCCTACCTCCAGTTCGTGCCAGGAGTGGAGCAGAACCTCAAGGATCTGGCCGATGTGGCCGCGCCTTCCGTACGTGACGAACTGCTACGCCTCAACACCGCGGCGGAGACATGGCGCCCCGGCGAGTCGGAGCCGGCCTGGGCCGTCAAGGTCGTACCCGAGAGCGAGTCCCGCATCAAGCTGGGACTCGTCAACTTCACCGATCTCGACGGAGTCAAGTGGCCCTTCAGCCTCCACGTACGCTTCCAGCCCAGCCCTGGACGCATCCACTTCCGCCTGATCGGCGAAGAAGGCAGGATCCGTGTCGGCTACATCGGCCGCAAGCGCCTGACGGACGACGTACCACGCAGGGCTCGCTGAGCGACACGGTTGTCCCTTCCACGTAGGGACTCCATGTGGCCGTCGGCGTCGGCTACACGGCCCCCGCCGTCACCAGGTGGCTGCGCAGTACGGCCTCCACCTCGGCCGCACCGCCGACGGCAGGCAGCGGTTCCGGGGTCTCGTCGCCGTTCTCCATCGCCGCGCTGCTGATGAAGCGCACGCTGGTCGGCGAGGGGACGTATGAGTCGCGCAGCCACACGGCGAAGAGAGCCGCCTCGTCGGCGGTCACGCTACCGAGGGTGATGTAGGCGTAGTCGGGGGAAGGCATCGCCGCGCTGCCCGTGACCCAGACCTCCGGTGCTACCTCGATGTCGAAGTCCACCACGCTCATTCCGCGCAGGGGATCAACACGAGTCTCCAGGACCGCGTCGGGGAAGCCGCGCTCAAGCGCTGCCATGAAGGTGTCCAGGCTGGACTGCCAGGCGGCTTCGTTGTTCTCCGGCGGGTAGAAGCCGAAGGTGGTCCTGACGTTGCGCTGCGCTGTCACTGGATTCCTCGATCTCAAGGTACGTACCGTGCGGAGCCGGTGACGCCGTTCATGGCGATCATCGACTCCCAGTAGACCGCGTTGTCCTTGCCGTTGGTCACGATCTCAAGCCCGCGGATCTCGGAGTTCGCCGGGTTGGACATGGCCTTCTGATAGCGGGCGAGCTCGCGGCTGTCGTCGCCGTACATGGAATCGATGACCGGGTCCCACTTGGGGTTGCCGTTGGCGTCGACCTTCACCGGCTTGGCGAGCGTCTCGTTGACCCGTTCGATGCTGCGGAAGCTCCGCTTCTTGCAGTCCGGGTCGCGTACGTGCTTGGCCTCGACCAGATAGCCGTCCGCGGGGCGTATGCCGTCGACCATCAGACCGCGCTTGCGGCCTTCGAGGGGCACTTCACGCTCCGGGTAGCCGGCCACGCGCAGCTGGTAGGCGTTGTCCGGGTTGGTGGGGCCGCCGCCGCCCGCGAAGCCGCCGGTGTTGAGGGAGTTGAGCCAGGTCCGGAACTGCGGCTGTTCGGCCGGCCCGAGGAGGTGGGTGGTGCCCGGCTGGGGCGGGATGGGGTCCTGAGCGGGGATCGACGGGTCGACCTTGTTGCCCATCGGCAGGATGCCGGGGGCCTGGCCGCGGTACGAGGCGAGCACGATCGGTACAGGTATGGGAACGGGTATCGGGAGCAGCGGCAGCCCGGGAAGGCCCGGCGGGCTGTCCGACCCGTTCGGAAGCTTGACGCGCTTCTCGGCCTCGTCCAGGGCGTGGGCAACGTCCCCGAGGCGGTGTATCCAGGGATCGTTCAGCACCGCGTTCTTGAGCCCGCCGTCGTCCCCGTTCCCGCCGAACATGGGCGAGTCCCACGGCGCGTCGATGTGGAACGGGTCCATGTCATGCTGCTGGATCTGCCGCTTCGCCGCCTCGACGTGATCGGCGTACTGGTCGCACGCCTTGGCCAGCTGGTTGCAGGCCGCCACGAGGTTCGCCACGAGGGTCTCGTCCTGCTGGGCCTGGTCCGGTGGGGCCGCGAAGCCGACGAACCCGGCGAAGTAGCGGCGGAACGCGTCGGCGGCCTCACCGGAGTGGGCCTTGTCGGCCGTGTGCGCGTAGGCCTGGGCGTCCTCCAGGAAACGCAGCATCATCTTCCCGCCGGCACGCCAGGAGCCGGCGACATCGCGCAGCTTCTCGGGGGAGCCTCGGAAGCGGTCGCTCATGCCTCCGGGCGCGTACCGGTCGTACCAGGCGGTGTCGCCGACCACCTCGGGAAGCTCCTGTCCCAGGCCGAGGAAGCTCTCCGTACAGTCCGTCCCCGGGTCGCCCATTCCCGGTGTGAGGTCGACCTGCTTCTTGAGGATCTCGGAGGCGATGTGACTCTCGCGCGCCATGAACTCACGCGCGTTGCGCATCAGGCCCTTGCCGGTCTCGCCCATGACGTAGGCGCTGAAGCCCATCTTGTCGAGGGTCGTGGCCGCGGCCGACTTGTACACCTTCGCGAACGCGTGACCCGCGTCGTCGTCCCCGGCCATGCCGTGCTGCCGGTCCAGCTCGTGAAAGAGCGCGATGGCGGTGTCCCGGGCACCGGGCATCACCGTGGTGACCATTCCCATGGACGCCTTGACCATGCCCTCGGCTATGACCCTGAGGTCCGGCGCCCACACCACACGCATCCACTCCCCGTGAACAGGCCCCGCGGCCCGGGGCGTTGAGTATCCGTTCTACCGCATCGAGATCCTGCGTCACAGGCGGCGCCTCGCGCGCCTCCGTCCCGTCCCGGGACTCGCGCCGGCTCAGGAAACAGGCGCCCCGGCCTCCCACCTCCGGGCCGGAAACCCACAGGTCGCGCGGCCGTCCCGCGCGGGGAGCAGCCGTACCTGTCCGGCGGGCAGCTTGAGGGGATCGTCGGTGACGGCATTCCACAGGAGGACCGTGTCTCCAGTCAGCCCGAAAAAGAGATAGGGATGCGCTGGGTGGACTTCACCGCCCTGCACATTCAATGTTGCTCTGCTCACCGTCGGTTCCACGCAGGTCCACTCGGGTTGGACCCCGAAATAGGGTGGTGGCTCCTTCCTCTCGCGTGCCGCGTGCTTCACGGCATCCACCGCGTCCTGAGCGGAGTTGATTGCCAGGACGGCGACCAGACCGATCACAGATACCTGCATCACCACGTACAACGGGACATTGAGAAGTTCGCCGGGGCGAAGGAACGCGACATGGATGTGTTTGGCGATGCCCCAACCGGCCGGCACGAACAGCGCCGGACTCAGGAAGCTCAACAGCTTCGCGGCAGCCAGCACTTGCCACATACCTGGTACGTCCAACTCGTCCGGAGTGAATCCGAGCGCGTCCGCGTACAAGGCATGGAGCACTGATCCGGACGCCACGACGAGGGACACCACAACCGTGAACACCAGTGGGGCCACCCAGGCCAGCCACTCCCCCAGGCTCCACTGTCGTATCAGAAGCCAAACTCCGATCACGGTGAACACCGTCGCGGCCACCACCGCCATCTGAGTCGGGGTCCACGGCTCGGCTTCGGAGGACGCCAGGCCGAGGGCTCCAGCGAGAAGCAAGGCTGCGGCTACGGACGCCACGAAGACACTGAGCCCTCGCCCCCCGGACAAGAACAATCTGCTGCCCACCCGCATGGCACCGAGGAAGAAGAGCGCCGCGAGCACGCCCCACACCCAGCCCCTGTAACCGCCGCCCTGGCGATGTGCCACAACCGCGCAGAAGGTCATGCCCAACAGCCAGGCGAGCAGCCGGTACACGTGACGGTTCCGGTCGTCCTCACGGCGGGGGACGATATGCCTGCGCTCCTTCCCCTGGTGGGCGCGCACATCGATGTCGGTGTTGTTCGGCGCCGTCCCCGCCGGCAGGCTCATCCGAGCCAGTCGGTTATCGCTCCGTGCTGAGCGGCCCACTCCCTGAGCTCCACCCGAGCACGGACTGGGAGACCGAGCGCGGGGCCATCGCCGAGCTGGTCTCCGAATGGAACGACATCCCCTTGGAACAGATCGCGATCTGCGTCCCCACCAACGCCATGGCGCAGGAGGTAGCGGTCGCCCTGGCCCAATCCGGCATCAGGGCCGTGGAGATCGGCCCCGACGGGCCTCGCGGTGATGAGGGCGCGCATCGGAACAATGTTCCGCTTCAAAGGTCTCGAGTATCAGCGCATGATCATCGCAGGCGTGAGCGAAGGATTGGTGCCTCGCAGCGCAGTGATCCAGATGCGGCACACCGACGTGTTGCGTTACCGACGCGAACTCCAGCGCGCCCGCTCCCTTCTGTTCGTCGCCGCCACGCGTTCGCGCGACTCACTCGCGATCTTCTGGCACGGGACCCACAGCCGTTTCCTCAATCCCTTGATCTCCCAGTGACGATCCCACTCTCAACCAACCCGCCGACCGGAGTTCCCGTGCCCGCTCGCGTCACCGTCCCCAGTCTCTTCCCGCCTCCCGGCTACGCTCACGCGTCGGTCGTCGAGGCGGGTGCGCGGCTCGCCTTTCTCGCCGGGGCCGTGCCGCTGGACGCGGCGGGGAAGATCGTCGGTGTGGGGGATCCCGTGCGGCAGGCCGAGCAGGTGATCGCCAATCTCGGCGAGCAACTCCGCGCGGTGGGCAGTGACTTCGCGCATGTGGTGGCGACCGATGTGTATGTCGTCAGCAGTGAGCCGAGGGTGCTGTCCGACGTGTGGAGTGTCGTCGAGGCGTCCGGACTCAGTACGGGACCCCACTCGTCGACGCTGCTCGGCGTGGCCTGCCTCGGGTACACGGGGCAGTTGGTGGAGATCACGGCAACGGCGGTCGTGCCCGAGTCCGAGTCCTAGGCCATATTCACCCTCAGCCGGCACCCCACACCCTCCGCTTCGGGAGCGGTCGCGCGTAGCCGCCCACTCGGCTCGTCGTGAGGCGCAGGGAGACCAGGGACTCCGCGAGTTTGACCGCGGCGGCGACGCCGTCGACGACCGGGAGGTCCAGCTTCTCCCCGATCGCCCGTTGCAGGCCGGTCATGCCGGCGCAGCCGAGGACGAGGACCTCGGCGCCGGCCTCCCGGGCCCGCTCCGCGGCGGTCACGAACGCCTCCTGCGTGCGCTGGACGTCGCCGAGGTCGAGGACGCCGAGGCCGGTGCCGACGACCGCGGCGCAGTTCTGGGCGACTCCGGCGGCGTACAGGCTGTCCTCGATCTGGCCGCGTGAGCGCTCCAGGGTGGTGACGACCCCGTAGCGGCGGCCGAGCAGGCAGGCGAGGTGGGCGGCGGCCTCGGTGATGTCGACGACGGGCACGTCGACGAGTTCGCGCGCGCCCTCGCGTCCGTGTTCGCCGAAGCCCGCCATGACCACGGCGTCGCAGGGGCCCTCGTATGTGCGCAGGGTGTCGAGGACGGCCGCGGCGGAGAGGTAGGTGTCGAGCCAGCCCTCGGCGGACTCGGGTCCCCAGGCGGGGGTGAGGCCGGTCACGGTGGTGCCCGGGCCTGCGGCGGCCCGGGCACCTCGCACGATCTCCTCGGTCATCCCCTGCGTGGTGTTGCAGTTGGTGACGACGATGTGCACGCCGCTCAGACCTCCACGGGCTCGGGGACGGCTGTCTCCTCGGCAGCGCGTTCGGTGCGGCAGAGGGTCATGTACAGGCCCGCGGCCAGCGCGGTTCCGATGAACCAGGAGTACGGGGCCACGTCGCTGAACGCCTTCACCAGGGCCAGTACCGCGGCGACCGCCGCCGAGGGCAGGAACGCCCACAGGGCCTTGGGGTTGACGCCCTTGCGGTAGTAGTACGGCGATCCGGGCCGGGCGTCGAAGAGCTGGTCGACGTCGATCCTGCCGCGCTTCACCCAGTAGTAGTCGATCATGATGACGCCGAACAGCGGCCCCAGGAAGGCGCCGAGGCCGCCGAGGAAGTAGTTGACGACCGTGGGGTTGGAGAAGAGGTTCCAGGGGGTCACGACCAGTGCGGCGACCGTGCTGATCATGCCGCCGATCCTGAAGGTGATCTTCTGCGGCCAGACGTTCGCCAGGTCGTACGCCGGGGAGACGAAGTTGGCGACGATGTTGACGCCCATGGTGGCGATGGCGAAGGTCAGGGCGCCGAGGACCAGGACCCAGGTGTTGCCGACCTTGGCGACCAGCAGCGCGGGGTCGGTGATGGCCTCGCCGAACGCCTCGATGGAACCGGCCGTGACGATGACCGACACGATGACGAAGGCCGTGGAGTTGATCGGCAGGCCCCAGAAGTTGCCGCGCCTGACCGTCTTGTAGCTGGGCGCGAAGCGCGAGAAGTCGCAGAAGTTGAGCATCAGCGTGCCGTAGGTCGCGAGGATCAGCCCGACCGCGCCGAACCACTGCCGCCACTGTTCGCCGACCGACACCGGGTGCGGGGTCGAGGTGAGCGAGATGCTCCAGCCGGCCTTCGCCAGGACCCATATCGCGAGCGCGATCATCACGAGCCAGATCGCGGGGCCGCAGAAGTCCTGGAACTTGCGGACCGACTCCATGCCCTGGCTGATGATCATCGCCTGGATCAGCCAGAGGGAGACGAAGGACGTCCAGCCGAGCGCGTCCAGGCCGAGGAAGGAGTGGTGGGTCCACGACTCCAGGCCGGGCCAGGCGGCGAGCAGCATGACGTTCACGGCGACGGAGGCCAGGTAGGTCTGGATCCCGTACCACATGATGGCGATGACGGCCCTGATCAGCGCCGGGATGTTGGCGCCCCAGACGCCGAAGCTGATGCGGCTGACGACGGGGAACGGCACGCCGGTGCGCTGGCCGATGCGGCCCATCAGGTTCATGCCGGCGTAGATGATCACGAAGCCGACGAGCAGCGAGGTGAAGATCTGCCAGACGTTCATACCGAGGACCAGCAGGCCCGCGGCGAAGGTGTAGTTGCCGAGGTTGTGGACGTCGGACATCCACATGGCGAAGAGGTCGAAGACCTTCCAGTTGCGCTTCTGCGCGGGTACGAGGTCTTCGTTGGTGAGCCGGGGGTCGGGGACGAACGCTGGGGCGCCGGTGGCTTCGGCACTGTCGGCGAGGGACACGGGGCCTCCATGGGCGAGGGGACGGAGCAGCGGTTCGCATGGGGGGCGGCGGCTGTGGCGCGTGCGGGGCGACCTTGCGGAGCGTGTTTGGTATACCAAACTGCCGCCATGGTCTCGCCGTCAAGCGTTCTGACCGATGTCCGAGCGGTTACGGCTCCGTAAAACACCCCCGGAGTCGGCGAAGATGGCCCCATGACGAAGATCGAACCCCTGGGCGCGCAGCGGGAACCCCTGGGCGCGGTCCGCGAACGCGTCCTGGCCGCGCTGCGGCAGGAGATCATCGCGGGGCGGCTGCGCCCCGGGGACCGTCTCGTCGAGCGCGAGCTGGCGGAGCGGTTCGGGGTCTCTCGGGTTCCCGTGCGCGAGGCGATCCGCGCGCTCGTGGCGGAGGGGTTCGTGCACTTCGAGACACCGCGCCGCACGGTCGTACGCCGGCTCACCCCGACGGACGTGGCTGAACTCTTCGAGCTGCGCGAGGCGCTGGAGGTCTACGCGGCCGGGCTCGCGGCGGCACGGGCGACACCGCGGGACCTGGCCGAGCTGGCGGACCTGCTGGACCGTGCGGCGACGGCGACCCGGGCGGACGACGCGGAGGCGATCACCGACATCAACACCCGCTTCCACGACCGCATCCTCGCCATGGCGGGCAACAGTCTGCTGATCTCCGTCATGGAGCCGGTCGACGGCCGACTGCGCTGGCTCACCCGTCAGAACGAGGAGTGGCCCCAACTCCTCACCGAACACCACGAGTTGTACGAATCCATCGCCTCCGGCGACCCGGAGCGCGCCCGCGCGCACGCCCTCGCCCACGTCCAGGCCAACTACCGCTCGACGGTGCGGCACCTCTTCGGAGAAGCCTGAGACCCCTGACGCGGGGCGTACTTGTCCGTCGCCGCCACCAACGCGTCCACCACACCCCTCGCCCCCATGGTGTGCCCCACGTCGTCCACGACGATCAACTCGCTGTCGGGCCAGGCGTGATGGAGGCGCCACACCGTGCCCAGCAGGTTCCCGAAGTCGAGGCTGCCCTGGACGAGCGTGCCGGGGATGCCCTTCAGCAGGGGCGCGTCGCGGATCACGACGCCTTCGTCGTTGCCTTCCCCCAGGAAGTGGTCGTTGCCGAAGTAGTGGGTGACGGTCCGCGCGAAAGCCATGCGGAACTCCGGGTCCTCATAGCGCCTCTCGGACCGCGGCGGCGCGGGAACGATCGCCGTCTCCCAGTCGGTCCAGGCCCGCGCCGCCCGCGCCCGCACCCCGGGGTCGGGCGATTCGAGCAGCCGGCTGTACGCGGCGGCGAGGTTACCGTCCCGCTCCCCCTCGGGCAGTTCAGCGAGGAACCGCTCGAAGGCCTCGGGGAAGAACCGCCCAAGTCCCCTGGTCAGCAGGGCCACTTCGGCGTTCGCGCCGGTGCCCACCGCGGTCAGCACCAGCTCGGAGACGACGTCCGGATGCGTCTGCGCGTACCGCAGCCCCAGCACCGACCCCCACGACACACCCCACACCAGCCACCGCCGGATGCCCAAGTGCCCTCGCAGCAGCTCCAGGTCGCCGATCACATGCGCCGTCGTGTTGACGGCCATGTCCGTCCCGTACGCGGCGGCGTGCGGCGTGGAGCGTCCGCAGCCGCGCTGGTCGAGCAGCACGATCCGGTACTTGGCGGGGTCGCAGTAGCGCCGGAACCAAGGACCGCAGCCGGACCCCGGACCACCGTGCAGCATGACGACGGGCTTGCCGTCGGGGTTCCCGCAGACCTCCCAGTACACGCGGTTGCCGTCGCCGACGTCGAGCATGCCGTGGTCGTACGGTTCGATCTCCGGATACAGGCCCATCGGGCGAGGTTAACCGTCGTACGGTCGCGTCGTCAGCCCCGCCGCCCCGGCCGCCGTACGCAGCACGTCACGCAGCATGGCGGGCGTCAGCCGTCCGGTGAACGTGTTCCGCTGGCTGACGTGGAAGCACCCGAAGAACTCGACGGACCCCGCCGCCGGACCGTCCCGCGCTTCCAGGGAAACCCTCGCCCCGTGCGCGAACACCGGCCTGGGCCGGGGCACCGTCCAGCCCGCCGCGGCGAAGGCGGGCAGCGCGGCCTGCCAGCCGAAGGCTCCCAGCACGAGCACCGACCGGAGCGTGGGCCGCAGCAGCTCCAACTCCCGTACGAGCCAGGGGCGGCAGGTGTCCCGTTCGCCCGGTGTCGGCTTGTTGGCGGGCGGCGCGCAGTGCACGGGCGAGGTGACGCGTACGCCGTACAGCTCCAGTCCGTCGTCCGCGCTCACCGAGGTCCCTCGCGAGGCGAGCCCCACGTCGTGCAGCGCCGCGTAGAGCACGTCCCCGGAGCGGTCCCCCGTGAACATCCGTCCGGTCCGGTTCCCGCCGTGGGCGGCGGGTGCGAGCCCGACGATGAGCAGCGAGGCGTCGGCCGGTCCGTAGCCGGGGACCGGGCGGCCCCAGTACGTCTGGTCGGCGAAGGCGGCACGTCTGGTGCGGGCGACCTCCTCGCGCCACGCGACCAGCCGCGGACACGCCCGACACCCGGTGATCCGGGCGTCCAGGTCGGTCAGTGCGTCCAGGTCGTCCAGGTCGGTCAGTGCGTCCAGGTCGCTCAAGGTGCCCCGGTCGCCCAGATCGCCCACGTCGTCCAGGTCGCCGACGATGCCGGTATCGCTCCTGTCGGCCGGGCTGCTGTCCATGCCCCCACCGTACGACCGGGCGCCCCGCCCCTCCCCCACCCGGCCCCGGTGGGCCGGTCGGTGGGCCGGTCGGTGGGTCAGTCGGTGGGCTGTTCGGCGGGGCGCAGCCCGGCGGTCCACTTCTCCTCGATCCGGCCGAACTTCCACACCGCCATGGCGACGATCCAGGTCACGAAGAACAGTCCGACGATGACGAAGCCGAGGACGTTCAGGTCCAGACCCGCGACCCAGTCCCAGAAGACTCCGTGCAGAGCGAGCTTCTCGGCGAGCAGCCCCAGCAGTTCCACAGTACCGATGATCAGGGCGACGGCGACGGACAGACCCGTGATGGTGAGGTTGTAGAAGACCTTGCGGACCGGCTTGGAGAACGCCCAGCCGTAGGCGAAGTTCATGAAGGACCCGTCGATGGTGTCCAGCAGCGACATACCCGCGGCGAACAGCACCGGCAGACACAGGATCGCGTACCAGGGCAGGCCGGAGGCGGCGCCGGAACCGGCGAGGACCAGCAGGGCGATCTCCGTGGCGGTGTCGAACCCCAGGCCGAAGAGCATGCCGAGCGGGTACATCTGCCACGGCTTGCTGATCGACTTCATCAGCCGGCCCAGGAGGCGGTTCATCAGCCCTCGGTTGTCGAGCTGCTCCTCCAGCGCCGCCTCGTCGAAATGCCCGGTGCGCATCTGGCGGAACACCTTCCAGATCCCGACGAGGATGAGGAGGTTGATCCCGGCGATGAGATAGAGGAAGACCCCGGACACGGTCGTACCGATCATGCCGGTGACGCTGTGCAGCTGGGAGTTGTCGTCCTGGACGGGTCCGGCCAGCGCCTTGACGCCCAGCGACAGCAGGAGGGCCAGCGCGAAGACGATGCTGGAGTGCCCGAGCGAGAACCAGAAGCCGACGGAGAGCGGGCGCTTGCCCTCGCCCATCAGCTTGCGGGTGGTGTTGTCGATGGCGGCGATGTGGTCGGCGTCGAAGGCGTGCCGCATACCGAGGGTGTAGGCGGTGACGCCGATCCCGATGCCGAAGCTCTTGGTGCCGAGGCTGTAGTGCTCCGGCGCCACGATCACCACCAGGATGAACCAGCCGATGACGTGCAGCGCGAGGACGAAGGCCGCCATGCCGCCGAGCCGGGCCCACTCCCTGCGCGTCATCGAGGTACGGATCCGCTGCCGGCGCGAACCCGCCGAGGCGGCGGGCTGCGGGGAGGCGGGAGCGGGGACGGTGACCATGCGTGCCTGTCCTTACTTCCTGCTGCGACACTTCCGGCCGCGAGACTTCCGGCCGCGAGCTTCCTGCTAACGGCGCAAGCGCCTGAGCCACTCTCTGGCACAGTTGTCGCAGCTGCAACCATCTCGCAGTAAAGCCATCGGGACATGCCGGGCCAGGACTCTTCTAGAGTCGAGGCATGGCTTCTGAGGGTGCGGACGTCGAGCGGAACGACGAGAAGGTCGACGAGAAGGTCGACGAGGAGAAGGCGGTGGCCGCCGCCGAGGCCGCCCGTCCGGCGACCGGCGAGAGCGTGCGGGTCGACAGCTGGATCTGGTCCGTACGTCTGGTCAAGACCCGCTCGGCGGGTGCGACCGCGTGCCGGGGCGGACATGTCCGGGTGAACGGCGACCGCGTCAAGCCCGCGTACGCCCTGCGGGTTGGTGACGAGGTCCGCCTGCGGCAGGGAATCCGGGAACGGGTCGTCGTCGTGAAGCGGGTGATCCGCAAGCGGGTCGGCGCGCCCGTCGCCGTCGAGTGCTACGTCGACAACAGCCCGCCGCCCCCGCCGCGCGAGGCGGTCGCCCCGGCCGGCGTCCGCGACCGCGGAGCGGGCCGCCCGACCAAGCGGGACCGCCGCGAGATGGAACGCCTCCGGGGCCTCGGCGGCCCCGAGTCGCCCTGACCCGAGGGCGTCGCCGGGTCATACCCGTCGCCGCACCCACCGGACCAGCTCGGTGGTGTGGCCCCTCCTGGCCCACGCGATCAGTGCGAGCGGCAGGATCAGGATGAGCGGAGTCGCCACGTACGGCCCGTGGATGACGGTGACGTTCACGACGAAGGCGCCCACCATCAGCGCGCCGAGCGCCACGGCCGCCACCGAGGACAGGAGCGGGACCAGCAGGGCGAGGCCTCCGGCGAGTTCGAGCGCGCCGATGAGGTACATCCCCGTGCTGCCCCAGCCGAGCTTGTCGAACGCCTCGGCGGCCGACGGGTGCGCGATCAGCTTGGGCAGCGCGCTGGCGAGCGCGTAGAAGAGACCGAGCACGATCTGCAGCGCGCCCAGGGAGATCCGGGCAGCGCCTCGGGCCTTCGGCGAAGAGGCGGAAGAGGACACGGAGGCGGAAGAGGACGCGGGGGTGGAGGTGGAGGCGAGCGTGGCGACGGGAACGGTGGTCTCGGGCATGAGGGTCTCCTGTGCGAAGCGGTACGCGTTGCTGTCGCAGGAGTAGACCGGGAGCGCGTCCGGAACTCATCGCCGTGGAGCGGAAACGGGCTACAGCGTGAACCAGCCGTGCCCGACGTACCAGTGCCCGCCCGCGCGCAGATGGTCCCCCACCGCACGCTCCACCGTGCTCCGGCGTGGCAACGCGCGCGTGGGCAGCTCCGGATCGCCGAAGACGAAGCCGACCGGCACCCCGTCGTCCGGGGTCGTCTCCTGGTACGTGATCCGGAAGCGCTCCTGGAAGCGGATGATGTTCGAGTCCGCCGGGAGATACCGCCCGAGCTGTGGATCGAGCAGCCAGGAGTGGCACACGGCGACTTCATGGCGCTCGTCGGGATAGTGCCGGGCGAAGAACTCCCGTGCCAGCGCGAGCGACCGCTCGCAGGCGGCGGGGGACAGCGGCCCGTGGAAGTCGGGTATGTGCAGGCTCAGACACGCGTCGCCGGGGCCGGCGTCGAGCCCCGCCGCCGCGACGGCCCGCCCCGTGCGCCGGCCGAGCCGCGACCGCTGGAACTGGAGCCGGCCCAGCTGGAACAGCTCACCGTGGAAGTGCAGGGCGAGCCACCAGGGGAACAGCAGCCCCGGCGTCCCGAGCCGTCTGTGGTGCACGGACACATGCCGGCCGAGGTCGGCCAGGGTGCGCCGGGACACGTCGTCGGGGATGCCGAGCCCGCGGTGGTAGGCCCGGACGTACGGGAGCGCCGCGACGAAGACGTACAGGTGGAAGCAGCGCCCGAGCGGCCCCGCCGACTCGGGGAACGCGGGCGGCTCCCACCCCTTGCCGATCTCCCCCATGTCCCGTACGAAGCGGCCGACGCACCGGGCGAGAAGCGTCATCGCCTCCGGGTCGGCCGCCAGCCGGCCGCGCAGCGCGACGAGTTCGTTGATGTGCTCGTGGGCCACGGCCAGGTCGAGCAGGAGGTCCGGCAGCTCGTCCGCGTCCGGGAGCACCGCCTCCCGCCGGGGAGCGCCCTCGCTCTCCAGGTCCCTCAGCCACTCGGCGAGCCTCGCGTCCGCCCGCAGCGCCTCCAGCAGCACCCGCGCCTCCCGTCGGTCCGGCCGCCGCTCGCTCTCCGCGGCCCCTTGGTCAACGTGCACGACGAAGAGTACGTTTCCAGTAGGAGCGATGGTCACGGATCAGCGTCACGGAGTAGTGATCCGTATGCGTACAGGCAGTGAACCGACGAAAGCGCGCAGCGCGCTGCGCATGCGCTTCTGGCTGAGTGTCTGGGGTCTGGTCTGGACGATCTTCGGTACGGCCGCGTTCGCGCTGGTCGGACGCCCTGGGTGGGCGGCCGCGTGCGGGGTGCTGTGGCTGATCGTCACCGTCGACATGGCCAGGATCCTGCGCCATATCCGACAGGGGCCGCACTACCAGCCGGGCCGCGACGTCCCGCCGTACCGGCCTCCGGAGCACCGTCACCCGTAGCGGATCGGCAACGGCTACGTCTACTTACGGCTACGGCGAGTCACGAATCATGAATCGAAGCGCGCCGCTTCCAGGTACTGGGGCTTCGGGTCGAGCGCCGCCGCCAGCCGGAAGTGCCGCTTCGCCTGGTCGGGGCGGAGCTGGCGCTCATAGGTGCGGGCGAGCGCGAAGTGCGCGAACGCGTTGTCCGGCTCGCGCTCCAGGACGATCGTGAACTCCAGCTCGGCGGGCCGCAGTTGCGCGGCGGCGAAGAAGGCACGCGCGCGCAGCAGTCGGGCGGCGGTGTTCTCCGGGTGCGCGGCGATCACTGGGTCGAGCAGCTTCACCGCGCCCCGCGGGTCCCGCGCGGCGAGCAGTTGCTCGGCGGCACGGAAGTCGATGACATGCGTCTCCGGAGTACGTCCGGTCGATCCGCTGGTCTCGGGCACGGCAGAGTCCTTCCCTCGCTGAACGGGTTCAACGCCCCCGTCGAGGACGGCTATTCCCTGCGGGCGTTCGCCCGGCGGACGAGATCCGCCCAAACCTCCCGTACACGCCCCTCCAGCTCGTCCAGCGGGACGTCGTTGTCGATGACGACGTCCGCGATCCCCAGCCGCTTCTCACGGGTGGCCTGGGCGGCCATGCGGGCGCGGGCGTCCGCCTCGGTCATACCCCGCAGCCGCACGAGTCGGTCGAGCTGGGTCTCGGGGCTGGCGTCGACGACGACCACGAGGTCGTACAGCGGTCCGAGGGCGTTCTCGGCGAGCAGCGGGACGTCGTGGATCACGACGGCGTCCTCGGCCGCGGCGCTCTCCAACTCGCGGGAGCGGGCGCCCACCAGGGGGTGCACGATCGAGTTCAGGACGGCGAGCTTCTCGGGGTCGGCGAAGACGACCGCGCCCAGCTTGGGGCGGTCCAGACCGCCGTCGGGTGCGAGCACGTCCTGCCCGAAGGCGTCGACGACGGCCGCGAGCCCGGGAGTTCCGGGCGCGACGACCTCCCGCGCGATCAGGTCCGCGTCGATCAGCACCGCGCCGAGCCGCACGAGCAGCCTCGACACCTCGCTCTTGCCGGCGCCGATACCGCCGGTCAGGCCAACCTTCAGCATGACCGAGAGCTTAGGGCCTGCCGGTGACGAGCCCTCCACAGCCCCCAAAGGGGCCTATACGCAGGCACGAAGGGGCTTACGCGCGCCCCGGCAAAGGGGCTTTCATGCGCCCCGCACGAAGCGGTCTACGTGCGCCCCCGTCCTACGCATCGCCCCCGCCCCTACGCGTCACCCTCGCGCTCCGCCAGGAAGCGCTCGAACTCCAACCCGATCTCGTCCGCCGAGGGGATGTCCACCGGCTCCGCGAGCATGTTGCCCCGCGTCTCGGCGCCCGCGGCGGCGTCGTACTGGTGCTCGAGGCCCTGGACGAGGGCCACGAGCTCCTCGTCGCCCTCCTGGATCTGCCGGTCGATCTCCGTCTGGGTGCGGTGCGCCTCCGTGCGCAGGGAGTGCGCCGTGGCGGGGAGCACCAGGCCCGTGGCGCCCGTGATGGACTCCAGGACGGTCAGCGCCGCGTCCGGGTACGGGGAGCGGGCGATGTAGTGCGGGACGTGCGCGGCGACGCCCAGCACGTCGTGTCCTGCCTCCATGAGGCGGTACTCGACGAGGGACTCGGCGCTGCCGGGGACCTGCGCCTCGTCGAAGGGGCTGCGGTGGCCCGGCACCAGGTCCGTGCGGTTGCCGTGCGGGGTGAGACCCACGGGGCGGGTGTGGGGCACGCCCATGGGGATGCCGTGGAAGTTCACGGACAGCCGGACGCCGAGCCGCTCCACGATCTGCTGGACGGCGGCGGCGAAGCGCTCCCACTCGACGTCCGGCTCGGGCCCCGACAGCAGCAGGAAGGGCGCGCCCGTGGCGTCCTGGACGAGCCGCACGTCGAGCGTGGGCTCCTCGTAGTCCGACCAGCGGTCGCGCTTGAACGTCAGCAACGGGCGGCGTGCCCGGTAGTCCACGAGCCGGTCGTGGTCGAAACGGGCCACGACCTGGTGGGGCAGCGAGTCGAGCAGACGGTCGACGATCTGGTCGCCCGTTTCGCCCGCGTCGATGTATCCGTCGAAGTGGTAGAGCATGACCAGACCGGCCGACTCCTGGGCAAGTGCCATGTCCACCACGGCCAGGCCCTTCGGCTCCCATGCGTACAAACCCTGCGGATCAAGCACTGTGACCGCTCCTCCTCGTGTTCGTACTTCACAACGTGGTGAGGATCGCGAGCATTCCCCGGACCGCTCTTTTTAGGGCCCGGTTCGCCTCCGGGGCGCGGAAGCGCGCCCCTTCGGCTCACTTGCCGGTTCGTCGCCCCAAGTACCTACGCCGACAGCACGCGTGTGTGGAGCGCGGTGACCGCCTTGCGGGCGGAGGTGAACGCGCCGTGCTGCCAGGCGTCGGTGTGACTGAGCCAGTCGCCCGCGAAGTAGACGCGCCCCGTGGGCTCGTTCAGCGGTTTGTAGCGGACGTCGTCGGGGCCGCCCGGGGTGCTGTGCCAGGCGGCCTCCAGATGCGGTGTCTGGCGCCAGTGGTGCGAGAAGGAGGACGCGAGTTCGGTGCGGTACTTCTCGCCGTAGATCTTCACTCCGGCCGCGACGGCGCGCTTCTCGCGCTCCTTGGGGGTGAGCTCGGCGTACGAGTCGGCGTCGCCGTCGTAGTTGTAGTAGCCGATCATCACGCCGCGCGCACCGTGGAAGCCGTACGAGGGGTGCCAGATGTGTGTGACGTCCTGGTCGGTCTCGGTGATACCGCCGTAGATGCGGTGATCGAGCTCCCACCAGCGGGAACGGTATTCGAGCCCGATCTTCGCCGCCGACGAGGGAGCGATCGCCTCCAGGGCGCTCTGCACTCCGGAGCCGAGGTTGTGCGGGATCTTGGCGAGGATGTTGGGCGGGAGGGCGCCGACGCAGTAGTCGGCGTCGATCACCTTCGTACGGCCTCCCTGGGTGTAGGTGACCGAAACGCCGTTCCCCTTGTCGGTGATTTTGGAGACCACGGCCCCTGTACGGATGCGGTTGGCGCCTATCGCTCCGGTGAGCGCGCGCGGTATCCGGTCCATGCCGCCCACCGGCTGGAACATCAGCATCGCCTGGTCGAAGCCGAACTCGAAGGAGAAGTAGCGGCCGACACCGGACGCGAGGACGTCGGAGGCCGACGGGACGTCACCGAGGAGCACTCCGGGGGTGCCCGCGGCGGCCGGAACGGTCGTGTATCCGCGGCGCTCGCCGCCCTCGTACGTCAGCTTGTCGCCCAGTTCCCCCCAGTCCTTGAGGAACTCGACGAGCTTCTCCTGGTCGGTGGCGGTCATCTCCTTGTCCAGGGCTCCCTTGCCGGTGGCCTTGGCGAGCAACTCGGAGACATAGCCGTACACGTCGGCCTTCGCGGTGCGGTACCGGACGGGCTTCTTCATCCCGGCGGACTCGTTGAAGAGGTAGGCGTCCGCGTTGACGTTGGTGAACACCTCGATGGGGACGCCGAGTTCGCGGCAGTAGTCGAGGGTGATCATCCACTGGGGGATGCGGGCGGGGCCGCAGTTCATGTACTGGCCGTCGCTGAAGCGGGCCGTCTGCGTGTTGCCGAAGAGGTCGGTGGTGGTATCGCCGCCGCGGACCGTGAAGTTGCGGCCGCCGGTGCGGCCTCTGGCCTCCAGGACCGTACAGTCGTAGCCCGCCTTGCCGAGTTCGTACGCGGAGGCCAGGCCGGCGATGCCGCCGCCGACGACGACCACCTTGGCGGCGCCGCGGCCGGTGAGGGTGAAGTCGCCGGGCTGCGGGGCGCGGAAGGGCTGTTCGCGCTGGGCGGCTTCGGCCGTGGGCGCGAGGCCGAGGGCACCCATGGTGGCGAGCATGGTGCCCGCGCCGCCCGTGAGACCCACGTTGCGCAGGAAGGAACGCCGGCTCGTGCCAGGACCGCTCTGAGGTTGTGCCATGACGGGGGCTCCCCTTTCGATCTTGAACGACCGGGGAAGCCTCCCAACGACTGGTTACGGCCCATCAGTTACTCGTGTATCCCGCACGTTTCTGCAACCGCACACGTGCGGCCCGCTGGACGGCCGGGGGACGAGTGGGGAGCAAACGCACTGCGGGCCCACACCCCGAAGGGTGCGGGCCCGCAGTCACGTGCTACTGGCTAGCGGTGAGCTTTCAGCTCTGGCCGCCGGCGAGCTTCTCGCGGAGGGCAGCCAGGGCCTCGTCCGACGCCAGGGCGCCGGAGGTGTCGTCCGACTCCGAGGAGTACGAACCACCCGAGACACCCGCGCCGGAACCGGCGGCGGGGGCGGCAGCGCCCTCGGCCTCGGCCTGGGCGTCGGCCTCGCGGGACTTGATGACCTGAGCCTGGTGCTGCTCGAAGCGCGACTGCGCCTCGGCGTACTGGTGCTCCCACGCCTCGCGCTGGGTCTCGTAGCCCTCGAGCCAGTCGTTGGTCTCGGGGTCGAAGCCCTCGGGGTAGATGTAGTTGCCCTGGTCGTCGTAGGACGCGGCCATGCCGTACAGGGTCGGGTCGAACTCGACCGAGGCCGGGTCGGCACCGAAGGACTCGTTGGCCTGCTTCAGCGAGAGGCTGATGCGGCGGCGCTCGAGGTCGATGTCGATGACCTTGACGAAGATCTCGTCGTTGACCTGGACGACCTGCTCCGGGATCTCCACGTGGCGCTCGGCCAGCTCGGAGATGTGGACCAGACCCTCGATGCCCTCGTCCACGCGGACGAACGCACCGAACGGAACGAGCTTGGTGACCTTACCCGGGACGACCTGACCGATCTGGTGCGTACGGGCGAACTGCTGCCACGGGTCTTCCTGCGTCGCCTTGAGCGACAGGGAGACGCGCTCGCGGTCCATGTCGACGTCGAGGACCTCGACGGTGACTTCCTGGCCGACCTCGACAACCTCGGAGGGGTGGTCGATGTGCTTCCAGGAGAGCTCGGAGACGTGCACGAGACCGTCGACGCCACCCAGGTCCACGAAGGCACCGAAGTTGACGATCGAGGAGACGACGCCGGAGCGGACCTGACCCTTCTGGAGGGTGGTGAGGAACGTCTGGCGAACCTCGGACTGGGTCTGCTCCAGCCAGGCACGGCGGGACAGGACCACGTTGTTGCGGTTCTTGTCCAGCTCGATGATCTTGGCCTCGAGCTCCTTGCCCACGTAGGGCTGGAGGTCGCGGACACGGCGCATCTCGACGAGCGAAGCCGGCAGGAAGCCACGGAGGCCGATGTCGAGGATGAGACCACCCTTGACGACCTCGATGACGGTACCGGTGACGATGCCGTCCTCTTCCTTGATCTTCTCGATGGTGCCCCAGGCGCGCTCGTACTGGGCGCGCTTCTTCGAGAGGATCAGGCGGCCTTCCTTGTCCTCCTTCTGGAGAACAAGGGCTTCGATCTCGTCACCGACGGCGACGACCTCGTTCGGGTCGACGTCGTGCTTGATCGAGAGCTCGCGGCTCGGGATGACACCTTCGGTCTTGTAACCGATGTCGAGCAGGACCTCGTCCCGGTCGACCTTCACGATGACGCCGTCGACGATGTCGCCGTCGTTGAAGTACTTGATCGTCTCGTCGATCGCGGCGAGGAAGGCTTCCTCGTTACCGATGTCGTTGACCGCAACCTGCGGAGTGGTGGCGGTGGTCTCGGTGCTGCTCGTCATGTGGGAAAGGGCTCCGGTACGGACAGTGAGTCGTAGGTACTGCTTACGCCGGGAGCCCGTTTCGCCCTGTAGAAGCCGGACAGCCAAGGAAGCGCCAACCCGGTTGCCCGGTGGCGCCTCGAAAACCGAGGGGACATACATACAGATGCGAGCGCAGCCTGCTACGTCTGAGGAGCGCAGGCCCGCAGCGCAACTTGTAGCATACGGGGGCAGCCGGGCAGGGTCAATGCGCGAAGGCGCACACCCGGGGCGGATCGCCGCATACCCGGCACAAAACCTGTCCCACGAGGCCACGCGGGCCGTAGGCAGCCCCTGCCGTGACACGCCCGAGACCGGTTGGACGAGCCCGCAGACTAATACGAGGGAGCCGATCATCCAAGAGCCCCACATCCAAGAACCGGAACACTCCGAGGTCCGGGAGCCCGAACCCGCCGAGCCGGAGGCGACCCGGCGCGACGCGGGCGTCACGGAGAGCTCCCGCGCCAACCGCGGCTGGTGGGACCGGAACGCGGACGACTACCAGACAGAACACGGCACGTTCCTCGGGGACGACCGTTTCGTATGGGGCCCCGAGGGCCTCGACGAGGTGGAGGCCGAGCTGCTCGGCCCGCCGGAGGACCTCAAGGGCAAGGACATCCTGGAGATCGGCGCCGGCGCGGCCCAGTGCTCGCGCTGGCTGGCCGCCCAGGGGGCCCGTCCGGTCGCCCTGGACCTCTCCCACCGCCAGCTCCAGCACGCGCTGCGCATAGGCGGCCGGGTGCCGCTCGTGGAAGCCGACGCGGGCGCGCTGCCCTTCGCGGACGGCTCCTTCGACCTCGCGTGCTCGGCGTACGGCGCGTTGCCGTTCGTCGCCGACCCGGTGCGCGTCCTGAAGGAGGTCCACCGGGTGCTGCGCCCCGGCGGCCGCTTCGTCTTCTCCGTGACGCACCCGATCCGCTGGGCCTTCCCGGACGAGCCCGGCCCCGAGGGCCTGTCCGTCTCCTCCTCCTATTTCGACCGCACTCCCTATGTCGAGCAGGACGACGAGGGCCGCGCGGTGTACGTCGAGCACCACAGGACGGTCGGCGACCGGGTGCGGGACGTGGTGGCCGGGGGCTTCCGGCTGCTCGACCTGGTCGAGCCGCAGTGGCCCGCCTGGAACACCCAGGAGTGGGGCGGCTGGTCCCCGCTGCGCGGGAACCTCATCCCCGGTACCGCGATCTTCGTGTGCGTACGAGACTGAACGGGTGATCCGTTACGACGCCCTGGACGCGCTGCCCGTACGCGGCGCCCTGCCCGCCCTGGACGACGCCCTGGAGGGCGGCGGCAGCGCCGTGCTCGTGGCGCCGCCCGGGACAGGCAAGACGACCCTCGTGCCGCTGGCGCTCGCCGGACTCCTCGGCCGCCCGGGTGACGGGCGGCCGGCGCGCCGGGTCGTGGTCGCCGAGCCGCGGCGGATCGCCGCCCGGGCCGCCGCACGGCGGATGGCGTGGCTGCTCGGCGAGAAGGTCGGCGAGAGTGTCGGGTTCACCGTGCGCGGGGAGCGGGTCGTGGGGCCACGCGCGCGTGTGGAGGTCGTCACGACGGGCGTCCTCCTCCAACGGCTCCAGCGGGACCAGGAGCTCGCGGGCGTCGACGTGGTGGTGCTCGACGAGTGCCACGAACGCCATCTGGACGCCGACACGGTCGCCGCGTTCCTCCTGGACGTACGGGCCGCGCTCCGTCCCGAGCTACGGCTCGTGGCCGCGTCGGCGACCACGGACGCGGCGGGGTGGGCGCGGCTGCTCGGCGACGCGCCCGTCGTCGCGGCGGAGGGCGTCTCGTATCCGGTGGAGGTGGAGTGGGCGCCTCCGGTACGTCCGGTACGGCCGCCGCACGGGATGCGTGTCGACCCGGCGCTGCTGACGCATGTCGCGTCGGTGGTGCGGCGGGCACTGGCGGAGTGCGAGGGGGACGTCCTCTGCTTCCTCCCCGGGGTCGGGGAGATCGCGCGGGTGGCGGGTGGGCTGGGAGATCTGGGCGGCCGGGTCGACGTGCTCCAGGTGCACGGGCGGGCGCCCGCCGCCGTGCAGGACGCGGTGCTGTCACCGGGGACCGGGGACCGGCGCCGGGTGGTCCTGGCGACCTCCGTGGCGGAGTCGTCGCTGACGGTTCCGGGGGTACGGGTGGTCGTCGACTCCGGGCTGGCGCGGGAGCCGCGGGTGGACCACGCGCGCGGGCTGAGCGCGCTGACGACGGTACGGGCCTCGCGAGCGGCCGGGCGGCAGCGGGCGGGGCGGGCCGGGCGTGAGGCGCCGGGGCGGGTGTACCGCTGCTGGACGGAGGCCGAGGACGCCCGTCTGCCGCGTTTCCCCGCCCCCGAGATCAAGGTGGCCGACCTGACGGCGTTCGCCCTGCAGACGGCCTGCTGGGGCGATCCCGGCGCGACGGGGCTGGCGCTGCTGGACCCGCCGCCGGGCGGGGCGATGGCGGCGGCGCGATCCGTCCTGTCGGCGGTGGGTGCCGTGGACGCGGCCGGCCGGGCCACGGAACGGGGTGTCCGCATGTCCCGGCTGGGCCTGCACCCCCGGCTCGCCCGGGCGCTGCTGGACGCGGCCCCCCTGGTGGGCGCCGACCGCGCCGCCGAAGTGGTCGCCCTCCTGAGCGAGGAGCCGCCCCGCGAGTACGGCGACGATCTGGCCGGGGCCTGGAGACTGGCCCGACGCGGCGGCGACCCCTACGCGTCCCGCTGGCGCACCGAATCCCGACGCCTGCGCTCCGGGTCGACGGGCCTCTCCCGTCCACCCGCCCGGGACGGCGCCGGCGGTGGCGGGCTCGAAGGTGGTCCGTGGCCGGCCGGCGGCGGCGACGATCGCGTCGTCGGGCTTGTGGCCGCCCTGGCGTTCCCCGAGCGGCTCGCGCAGGCCCAGGGCGGCTCCTACCTCATGCTGAACGGCACCCGTGCCGACATCGGTGGCGGCTCGGCCCTGCGCGGCGCGCCCTGGCTGGCGGTAGCCGTGGCCGATCGGCCCGTCGGAGCCGGGCACGCGCGTGTGCGGCTCGCCGCGGTGGTCGACGAGGAATCGGCACGGCGGGCCGCGGCGCCCCTGCACAGTGAGGGGGACGAGGTCCACTGGGCCGACGGCGACGTCGTCGCGCGGCGGGTCGAGCGGCTCGGCGCCGTGGAGCTGGCGGTGCGTCCGCTGAAGAACGCCGACCCCGGGTTCGTACGGGAGGCGTTGCTCGAAGGTCTGCGGGAGGACGGGTTCGGGCTGCTGCGGTGGTCCCCGGATGCCGAGGGGCTGCGGCGGCGGCTCGGGTTCCTGCGGCTGCACCTGGGCGACCCCTGGCCCGACGTGTCCGAGGACGCGCTGCACGCGCGCGTGGACGAGTGGCTGGAGCCGGAGCTCGGCCGTGCCCGGCGGCGGGCCGATCTGGCGCGGATCGACGCCGGGCAGGCGCTGAACCGGCTGCTGCCCTGGGCCACGGGGGACGCGGCCCGGCTGGACGAACTCGCGCCCGAGCGGATCGAGGTGCCCAGCGGGTCCAGGATCCGGATCGACTACGCCAACCCCGAGCAGCCGGTGCTCGCCGTCAAGCTGCAGGAGATGTTCGGGCTGCACGAGTCACCGGCCGTCGCCGGGGTGCCCGTGCTCGTCCATCTGCTCTCGCCCGCCGGGCGCCCCGCCGCCGTCACCGCCGACCTCGCCTCCTTCTGGAAGGACGGCTACAAGGCGGTGCGGGCGGAGCTGCGGGGCCGCTACCCCAAGCATCCGTGGCCCGAGGACCCTCCCCCAGCCTCCGGCCGGGGGGACCCCCATCTCGCTTCGCCCGCCGCCGAGCCGACCCGGCACACGAACGCGCGGCTCAGGCGTTGACCGGTTCCGGCTCCACCGCCTCCGTGGGGGCCGGATCGCCCGGGCGGCGGCTGCGCGCCTCCAGGTAGAGGGAGAGGGACAGCAGAGCCGCCCCCAGGAACAGGAAGCCCCACGGCAGGTACGACGTCAGCAGCAGGATCAGGGTGCGGTTGGACTTGACCAGGGCGACCGTGTGCCTGATGTAGTCCTCGCGCATCTTCACGTGTCCGGCGAAGGCGGTCACCTTGTCGCGGTCCCCGAGGAGCGTGCCGCCCCGCAGCTCCTCCTTGTGGATCTCCTCGCCGTAGACCGGCGCCCCGGTGACCGGTTCCACCCAGAACTTGCGGACGGTCGTGTACCAGCGTGTCGTGCCCGTCTTGGCGACCGACTCCGCGGTGACGCCCTGGACCGGCATGACCTTGGGGAACTTGACCTTCGTCCAGGGGATGGTCTGCTCGAAGTAGTAGACCTTGACCCCGCGGAAGCTCTGGGTGCCCTTGTAGTGGATGGGGGCGGAGGTACGGGTCTGCGCGTCGAAGTACTCGTAGTCCCGTTTCTCCGTGTGGAAGGGCCACTTGAACTCGATGCCCTCGCGCGTGACCGGGTCGCCGTCCACGGACTCCCCGGTGGCATGGACGGGGTCCTGGCTGTGCGCGTCGAAGATGTAGCGCTCGGGGAGCTTGGAGACCATCTTCCCGTCGGGGCCCTGCACATAGGAGAGGCTGTCCCAGACGACGACATCGCGGCCCGCCGTCCTCTCGATGCGGTCGGAGGCCTCGACGTTGCCCTTCAGGGTCTGCACGATGGTGACCTTGGGGACCTTCTTGGCCTGCATGGTGCCGTAGTCGAGCAGGGTCGCGTCCTTCGCCTCCAGGACCATGTCCTGGTACTGGTCGGCGGGGATCTTCGCCAGCCGCGGGAAGGCGTACCAGCGCAGCAGCGGGGACAGCGCCGCGAAGAACACGGCGAAGGCGAGCAGGATCAGGCTGGCCTTACGACGCATCTCGGCGCCCCTCCCTGAGAGTTGCGGATGCCCTGGGCGCTACGGGTGCGCGGGCACGGTCGTCAGCAGCGGCTTGGGCGAGGTCCTGCCCGCCGGTGAGCCCATGGCCGTGATCGTGAGCACCAGGGCGAACGCCACGGCGAGACCGGTCGCGGCGGCGATGAGGGCGCGCATGCGGGGCCTCCCGGGGGACGGCGGAACGAGAACTGATACCTCGTCAGATCCGGCACCGTAGCAACGGCGGGGCGAGATGAGAACACCTTGCGCACACGAACGAGGGCGCCCCTCCGCCGACAAGCGGAGGGGCGCCCTGGACGCGCGTACGGCCTACGAGGCGGCCGCGGCGACCTTCAGCTCGACCGTCAGCACCGCGCCGCCCGTGGTGTTGACGCGGAGCAGGAACGTGCCGGTCGCGTCGTCCGCGTACAGCTTGGGGAGCTTGAGCACGCCGTCGGCGTCCGTCGTGAGGTCCGTGAGGGTGCGGATCGTCTTGCCGTCCGCGTCCTTGAAGTACGGGCCCTTGTCGTTCTCGGTCGCGTCGTCCGCCGACTTGATGAGCGTCGCGGTGGCCGCGACCTTGCCCGCGACGGCACCCTTGTAGGTGGCCTTCACCTCGACCTGGTCGGCGAACTCGCCGCCCGGCACGCAGGTCAGCTCGGTGTCGCTGGTGCGGGTGAGGGTGTCGGCCTGGCGCGGGGTGACGGTGGCCGTGTAGTCGAGGCCGCCAAGGACGCGGCCCACGACGGTGGCGCGGACGGTGAAGTCGCCGGTCTTCTCCCCCGCCACGAGTGCGGGCGCGGTGGCCGTGCCCGTGCTGCCGGTGACGACCGTGGCGACGCTCTCGCCGCCGGTGAAGGCGGCGTCCGTGTCGCCGATGATCGTGAACCGCACCCGGACCTTCGCCACGCCCTTGCTCGCCTTGGACTCGGCCCGCACGGCGACCTTGGCATCGAAGGCGCTGCCCGCCGTCGCCGTGAGCTTCCCGGTGTTCGCGTCCTGCAGATGGTCCACCGTCTGGGTGGGCGTGGGAGGCGTCGGGCTCGGCGGGGGCGAACTGGGCGCGGGCGGCTTCGGGGTGGGGCTTGTCGAGCCGCCGCTGCCCGGCTTGGGGGTGCCCGGCTTGGAGGTACCCGGTGCACTCGGCGTGCTCGGCGTGCTCGGCGTCGAGGTCGCGGGCGTGGACGGGCTGGGGCTCGCCCCGGGGTCGCTGTTGCTGCTGTGCGAGGGCAGGGTGCCCGTGCCGTCCGGGACCTGGTAGGTGCCCTTGCGGTAGTACTCCAGCCACGACAGAACCGTGTTGAGGTACGCCGTCGAGTTGTTGTAGTTCAGGATCGCGGCGTTCATCTGCGACTGCACCGACAGGTCCCGGTCGAACCGGCACAGGTAGTGGCCGGCCGCGAGCGCCGCGTCGTAGACGTTGTTGGGGTCCTTCTTGCCGTCGCCGTTGCCGTCGCGGCCCGCCCACTCCCAGGTGGAGGGGATGAACTGCATGGGGCCCACGGCCCGGTCGTAGGCGGGGTCGCCGTCGTACGCGCCGTTGTCGGTGTCGGCGATCAGCGCGAAGCCGTTGCCGTCGAGCTTGGGGCCGAGGATCGGCGAGTACGTCGTGCCGCTCGCGTCGACCCGGCCGCCGCGGGCCTGGCCGGACTCGACCTTGCCGATGGCGGCGAGGAGTTGCCAGGGCAGGTTGCAGCCCGGCTTGGAGGCGCGCAGCTCGGCCTCGGCCTTCTTGTAGGCGTCGAGGACGGTCGCGGGTATGCCGGCCTCGGCCTCGCCGACGGAGACGGGCGTGCCTGTGGTCGGGCTCGCCGACGGGCTCGGGTTGGGGCTCTTCAGCGGCGGAAGGTCGGTGTAGTACGGCGAGTCGCCGGTCGCGCCGCCGCCTTCGCCGCCGGTGTTCGCGTTCGCCGAGGGCTGGGCGCCGGTGGCCTGTCTGCCGAGGTCGTCGGTGGTCACTCCGGGTGCCTGGGAAGCGGACAGGGCCGCGACCGCGACCGCGGCCACGGCGGTGGTCGTCGCTCCCTTGCGCAGTCTGCCGAAATGCGCCGCCATTGAGTGAACCCCTCCCGTGGACGACCGCCCGCGCACCGCGCGTTCGCTGGCTCAGTGACCCAGGCGACCCTACGACAACTTCCGTCGCCCGGGCACCCGTTCGTGCCCGGTTTTCACCGGTTGGCCATATGGGATTGTCCGGGAGAAGACGCGCCCAGGGGTGGAGCCCGCGGTCATTTTCCTACGTCCCTCATACTGGGCGTCGGAGATCACCGGGGCCGACATATCAGACCAACGTCTGCCACAGGGGGACGCTTTGCCCTTCACCCTCAGCCACGCGGCGGCCGTACTGCCCGCCGTGCGCGGCGACGGAAGCGGCCGCGGCCGCCTCGCGCCCGCGGCACTCGTGGCCGGTTCCTTCGCCCCCGACATGACCTACTACGCGGCGAGCGTGGTCCCCGGAGCGATGGAGTTCGGCGACTTCACGCACTCCTTCACGGGTGTTCTCACCTTCGACGTGCTCGTCGCCTGGGCGTTGGTGGGTGCCTGGCTGGTACTGCGCGAACCGTTGGTGGCGCTGCTGCCACGGGCCCGTCAGGGACGCCCCGCGGCTCTGCTGCGCTGCGGGGCACCGCACGGGCAGGTGCGCTCCTCGGCGGCACTGTGGTGGTACGCCTCCGCGGTGCTCGGCGCGCTGACACACGTCGTGTGGGACGCCTTCACGCACCACGACCGGTGGGGGGTACGGCTGGTCCCCGTCCTGTCGCAGAACGTCGACGGCACGCCGGTGTTCACCTACGCGCAGTACGGCAGTTCGCTGGTGGGGGCCGTCGTGATCGTGGCCTTCGTGACCGTCGCGCTGCGCCGGGCGCCCTCGGCCGAACCGGTGGGGGTGCCGGTGCTGTCGCGTTCCGACCGGTGGCTGGCGGCCGCCGTCATCGGCGGCTGCGGGCTGGTGGGCGCCGTGCAGCGGGCTTCACGCTGGTGGGCCTACTGGGGCACCCGCGCGAAGCCCTGGGAGTTGATCCCCGCGCTCTGTTTCGGCGCGGGCGCGGGTCTTGTGCTCGGTCTCGCGCTGTACGCCGTCGGGGTCAGGGTGTGGCGTCCCGCTCCGGCTCGTCCCAGCCCGGCACCGGCCCCTGCGGCGCCGAACCGTCCGGCACCTCGCTGATCCTGTACTCCGGCGTGGAGCCCTGGACGGCGCCGCGCCGGCGGTTGAAGCCGCGGTGGACGGCCTGGGCGATCCGCTCGATGGTGCGGACCCCGTACGCCATCGTCGGGTTGTCGTGCGACAGGACGACGATGCGGTACATGCGGCCGGAGCCGGTGAACACGCCGACGCTGTGGACGCGCCAGCCGTGGGTGGACCGGGGCAGCCAGCCGTTCTTGATGTGCGCCCGCAGGCCGCGCGGCATGCCGGCGGGGACGCCCCAGCGCTGGTCCCCGCGGACCTGGCTGAGCAGTTTCAGCCCGTAGGCGCGGCTCTTCAGGAAGGAACGGGGGCCTGTGAGCACGCCCAGCAGCCGCATCTGGTCGGAGGCCGTGGTGCGGGTCAGGCCCCAGTAGCCGGCCGGGCCGAGCTCGGTGCGGTGCGTTCCGACACGGCCCAGGAAACGTCCTAGGTAGGTGTGGCCCAGGTCGTTCCACAGATGCTGGGCCGCGGTGTTGTCCGAGATGGTGATCATGGGGCGTACGTTGGCGAACTCCCAGTTCGTGAGGGTGCGCCGCAGCTCGTCCGCGCGGCGCAGGGTGGCCTCCATGATCGTGAGCTTGGCGACGCTCGCCGAGTCGTACTGACGCTCGCTCGCGAGGGCGCAGGTCAGGTCGCTGTTGTCGTCGCGCACCGCCACGGCGACGGTGCCCCGGCGTGACGACAGCGCCGCCCCGATGTCGCGGGACATCCGGGCGGCGAGCTCGGGGTTGCGGGTGGAACGGCAGGCCGCGGGCACCTGGGCGGTGCTCGCGCTCGCGGCCACCGCGGGTACCGGCGCGAGCAGCGCCGAGACGACGGCTGTGGCCATGGCCGTGCGACGGTTGCGCATGCTTGTACCCATGCCCGCATCCTTACGGTCCCCTTGGACGGGGGGCGTCTTTGCGGGGGCCACGCGAGTGACGGTTCCCTCCGGGGGCTGACCGGAGCTCACGTCCCCCCGGACCTCCGGCCCACCGGAGAGAACCCATGCCCTACGGGCACCCAACGCAACAGCTCCGCCCTACGGGCACCCACGAGGCAAGGCGGCTTTCCCCCAAGCGACACGCAAGGTTGAGCCGACCTTCCCTGCGGGCGGCACGCGAGGCGGCGCCGACCTTCCCTGCGGGCGGCATGCGAGGTGGGGCGGGGGCGGGGGGTGACTTTCCCGCGGGCGCCACGCACGGCCGAGCGCGGCGGGCTTCCCGTGCGGACGGCGCAGGGCGGGTTTCCCCTGCGGGCGGCACGCGAGATGGGGCCCTCCTTCCTTGCGGCGGCACGCAACGCGGGGCGAGGCCGGGGGGTGACTTTCCCCGCGGGCGCCACGCACGGCCGAGCGGGGCGGGCTCTCCCTGCGGACGGCGCGCACAGCAGGGCGGCTTTGCCCGCGGGCAGCGCGCGAGGGCGGGGCCGACCTTCCCTGCGGGCGGCATGCAAGGCGGGGCGAGGCCGGGAGGTGGCTTTCCTGCGGGCGCCACGCACGGTCGAGCACGGCGGGCCTCCCCTGCGGGCAGCGCGCAAGGCGGGGCCCGCCTTCCCTGCGGTCGGCACGCAACGCGGGGCGGGGCCGGGGGGTGACTTTCCCCGCAGGCGGCACGCTCGGCCGAGCGGGGGCGACTCTCCCGGGCAGCGCGTGAGGCGGAGCAGGGGACGGCTCTCCCCGCGGGCGGCTGCGAGGCGGGTGCCCTGCGGGCGGGCTTCCCCGAGCGGGGTAAGACGTCTGTCCACGCCGTGGCACCGCCGCACGAGCGGCCCGCAGGGCACCCGGCGCCGGGCAGAGCCGGCGGCAGCTCTGCCCGCGGCCGAACCAGCCTGGGGGCCAGGGCCAGGGCCAGGGCCAGGGCCAGGGCCCGAGCCCGAGGCCCGAACCCGAGACTGGAGCCCGGGGCCGAGGCCAGAGCCGAGGCCCGAGGTCAGAGCCGGAGCCCGAGGCCAGAGCCGGAGCCCGAGGCCAGAGCCGGAGCCCGAGGCCAGAGCCGGAGCCCGAGGTCAGAGCCGGAGCCCGAGGCCAGAGCCGGAGCCCGCGACCGGGGCCGGGGGCCGAGGCCAGAGCCGGAGCCCGCGACCGGGGCCGGGGGCCGAAGCCCGCGACCGGAGACCGAGGCCAGAGGCCGGGGCCGAGACCGCAAGGCCAAGCCCGGGGCCGAGGCCAGAGGCCGGGGCCGAGACCGCAAGGCCAAGCCCGGGGCCGAGACCGGGGCCCGAAACCGGGGCCTGAGACCGAGGCCGAGGCCGGGGCCGAGGCCAGAGGCCGCAAGGCCAAGCCCGGGACCCGAAACCGGGGCCGGGGCCCGAAACCGGGCCCGGGGTCCGGGACGCTCGTTTGCCGGAGGCTAGTGCGCTGCTGATTCCCAGTCGGGGCCCGCGCCGACGGAGACGTCGAGGGGCGCACGCAGATCAACGGCGGACGCCATCTCACGGCGGACGAGTTCCTCGGTCTTCGCGCGCTCTCCGGGGGCGATCTCCAGGACGATTTCGTCGTGGACCTGGAGGAGCATGCGGGACTTGAGCCCGGCCTCGCGCAGCGCCCGGTCCACGTTCAGCATCGCGATCTTGACGATGTCCGCGGCCGTGCCCTGGATGGGGGCGTTGAGCGCCATGCGCTCGGCGGCCTCACGACGCTGCCGGTTGTCGCTGTTGAGGTCGGGCAGATAGCGGCGGCGCCCGAAGAGCGTCGCCGTGTAGCCCGTGGCGCGAGCCTCGTCGACCGCCCGGCGCAGATAGTCCCGTACGCCTCCGAAACGCTCGAAGTACGTGTCCATCAACGCACGCGCCTCACCCGCGTCGATGTTCAGCTGCTGGGAGAGACCGAACGCCGACAACCCGTAGGCAAGGCCGTACGACATCGCCTTGATCTTGCGGCGCATCTCCGCGTCGACCGCCGAACGCTCGACCGAGAACACCTGCGACGCCACCGTCGTATGCAGGTCCTCGCCCGACGTGAACGCCTCCAACAGACCCTCGTCCTCGGACAGATGAGCCATCACGCGCAGTTCGATCTGGCTGTAGTCGGCCGTCATGAGGGACTCGAAGCCCTCGCCGACCACGAAGCCGCGGCGGATCGCGCGGCCCTCCTCCGTACGCACCGGGATGTTCTGGAGGTTCGGATCCACCGACGAGAGCCGGCCCGTCGCGGCCACCGTCTGGTTGAACGTGGTGTGGATGCGGCCGTCCGCGGCGATCGTCTTGATCAGGCCCTCGACCGTCACCCGCAGCCTGGCCTGCTCACGGTGGCGCAGCATGATGACCGGCAGCTCGTGGTCGGTCTGCGTGGCCAGCCAGGCCAGCGCGTCCGCGTCCGTCGTGTAACCGGTCTTCGTCTTCTTCGTCTTGGGCAGGTCCAGCTCGCCGAAGAAGACCTCCTGGAGCTGCTTGGGCGAGCCGAGGTTGAACTCGTGCCCGACGGAGGCGTGGGCCTCCTTCACCGCCTGCTGCACGGCGCCGGCGAACATCTGCTCCATGGCTTCCAGGTGCGCCCGGTCCGCCGCGATACCGTGCCGCTCCAGCCGGGCCAGCAGCGCCGACGTGGGCAGCTCCATGTCGCGCAGCAGCTCGGCCGCGCCGACCTCCGCCAGCTTCTCGCCGAACGCCTCGCCCAGGTCGAGGATCGTGCGGGCCTGCACCATCAGCGCCTCGGCCTCGGCCTGGTCGTCCGCGCCGAAGGCCAGCTGACCGTCGGCTGCGGCGGCGGGCCCCAGCTCCCGGCCCAGGTACTCCAGGGACAGCGCGTCCAGCGCGAAGGAGCGGCGGCCCGGCTTCACCAGATACGCGGCGAGCGCGGTGTCCATGGACACGCCCTCGATCGTCCACCCGTGCTCGGCGAAGACCCGCATCGCACCCTTGGCGTTGTGCAGCACCTTGGGCTTCTTGGGGTCGGCGAGCCACTTCGCGAACGCGTTCTCGTCGGCCGCGTCCAGCCGCGAGGGGTCGAACCACGCCGCCGCCCCGTCCGCCGCGGCCAGCGCGACCTCGGCCACCGAGCCCGAACCCAGGGCCCAGGTGTCGACGGTGGCCAGACCCAGGACCGCCTTGCCGTCGTGCTCGGCGAGCCACGGCTTCAGCTCGCCCGCACCCAGCACGGCCCCGTCCAGCTCGACACCCTCGATGACCGGAGCGGCCGCCTCGGCCTCCTGCGTCCCGGGGTCGACGGCGAAGAGCCGCTCACGCAGGGAGGGGTTGCGGATCTCCAGGGTGTCCAGGACCATCACGACCGCCGTACGGTCGTACGCCGCGCGCTCCAGGTCGGTGACCGTCTTCGGGAGCTCCACGTCCTTCACCATCTCCGTGAGACGGCGGTTGAGCTTCACCGCCTCCAGATGGTCGCGGAGGTTCTGCCCGGCCTTGCCCTTGACCTCGTCGACACGCTCGACGAGGTCCGCGAACGAACCGAACTGGTTGATCCACTTCGCGGCCGTCTTCTCCCCGACGCCGGGGATGCCCGGCAGGTTGTCCGACGGGTCACCGCGCAGCGCCGCGAAGTCGGGGTACTGCGCCGGTGTCAACCCGTACTTCTCGACGACCTTCTCCGGAGTGAAGCGGGTCAGCTCGGAGACGCCCTTCGTCGGGTACAAGACCGTCGTGTGCTCGGACACCAGCTGGAAGGAGTCGCGGTCACCGGTGACGATCAGGACCTCGAAGCCCTCGGCCTCGGCCTGCGTCGCGAGCGTCGCGATGACGTCGTCGGCCTCGAAGCCGTCGACCGCGAACCGCTGCGCGTGCATCGCGTCCAGCAGCTCCCCGATCAGCTCGACCTGCCCCTTGAACTCGTCCGGGGTCTTCGAACGGTTCGCCTTGTACTCCGTGAACTCCTCGGAGCGCCACGTCTTGCGTGAGACGTCGAACGCCACCGCGAAATGCGTGGGCGCCTCGTCGCGCAGCGTGTTCGCCAGCATCGACGCGAAACCATAGATCGCGTTCGTCGGCTGACCCGTCGCGGTCGTGAAATTCTCCGCGGGCAGCGCGAAGAACGCGCGGTACGCCAGCGAGTGCCCATCCATGAGCATCAGCCGCGGACGGCCCGCACCTGCGGTTTTCTCGGTCTTCTTCGATGCTGTTTCTGCCACGCCCCCGATCCTCGCACGCCCCACTGACAGTGCGGACCTCCCGGGACCGGCCACCGTCCCTGTCACCGGCGCGTGCGAGTATCGGCGAGGTACTTCATACGTGCATGCGAAGGGGTCTCCCTATGGCCAGCAAGCCGCCCAAGAGCGATCCGGTCCAGGACGCACCACAGGTCGCCGAGCCGAAGCGCGCCGCGGCCGGGCTGCCCGCCATCGGGCACACCCTGCGCATCGCCCAGCAGCAGATGGGGGTGAAGCGCACCGCGCTGACCCTCCTGCGCGTCAATCAGAAGGACGGCTTCGACTGCCCGGGCTGCGCCTGGCCCGAGCCGGAGCACCGGCACACGGCGGAGTTCTGCGAGAACGGCGCGAAGGCGGTCGCCGAGGAGGCCACCCTGCGCCGGGTCACCCCGGACTTCTTCGCCACGCACCCGGTCACCGACCTGCACGGCCGCAGCGGCTACTGGCTCGGCCAGCAGGGCCGCCTCACCCACCCCATGTACCTGCCCGAGGGCGCCGACCACTACGAGCCGGTCTCCTGGGAGCGCGCCTTCGACATCGTCGCCGAGGAGCTCGCCGCCCTCGACTCCCCCGACGAGGCCCTCTTCTACACCTCGGGGCGTACGAGCAACGAGGCCGCGTTCCTCTACCAGCTCTTCGCCCGCGAGCTCGGCACGAACAACCTGCCGGACTGTTCGAACATGTGCCACGAGTCCTCGGGCTCCGCGCTCTCCGAGACCATCGGCATCGGCAAGGGCAGCGTCCTGCTCGAGGACCTCTACCAGGCCGACCTGATCATCGTCGCCGGGCAGAACCCCGGCACCAACCACCCGCGCATGCTCTCCGCCCTGGAGAAGGCCAAGGCCAACGGCGCGAAGATCATAAGCGTCAACCCGCTGCCCGAAGCGGGCCTGGGGCGCTTCAAGAACCCGCAGACCCCCCAGGGCATGCTCAAGGGCGCCGCCCTCACCGACCTGTTCCTGCAAATCCGCCTCGGCGGCGACCAGGCCCTCTTCCGCCTCCTGAACAAGCTCGTCCTGGAGACCGAGGGCGCGGTCGACGAGGACTTCATCGCCGAACACACCCACGGCTACGAGGAGTTCGCGGCCACCGCCCGCGCCGCCGACTGGGACGAGACCCTCACCGCGACGGGCCTCACCCGCGAGGAGATCGACGAGACCCTCCGCCTCGTCCTCTCCTCCCGGCGCACCATCGTCTGCTGGGCCATGGGCCTCACCCAGCACAAGCACTCCGTGCCCACGATCCGCGAAGTGGTCAACTTCCTGCTGCTGCGCGGCAACATCGGCCGTCCCGGCGCGGGCGTCTGCCCGGTCCGCGGCCACTCGAACGTGCAGGGCGACCGCACCATGGGCATCTTCGAACGCCCCGCTCCGGCCTTCCTGGACGCCCTGGAGAAGGAGTTCGGCTTCGCCCCGCCCCGCGAGCACGGCTACGACGTCGTACGGGCCATCCGCGCCCTGCGCGACGGCGACGCGAAGGTCTTCTTCGCCATGGGCGGCAACTTCGTCTCCGCCTCCCCCGACACCGAGGTCACCGAGGCCGCCATGCGCCGCGCCCGCCTCACCGTGCACGTCTCGACCAAGCTCAACCGCTCCCACGTCGTCACCGGCGCCCGCGCCCTGATCCTGCCCACCCTCGGACGGACCGAGCGCGACCTCCAGGGCAGCGGCGAACAGTTCGTGACCGTCGAGGACTCCATGGGCATGGTCCACGCCTCACGCGGCCGTCTGCAGCCCGCGAGCGAGCACCTCCTGTCCGAGCCCGCCATCGTCTGCCGCCTCGCCCGCCGCGCACTCGGCGACGCCTCCCGCACCCCCTGGGAGGAGTTCGAGAAGGACTACGCGACGATCCGCGACCGCATCGCACGCGTGATCCCCGGCTTCGACGACTTCAACGCACGCGTCGCCGACCCTGCCGGCTTCGCCCTCCCCCACGCCCCCCGCGACGAACGCCGCTTCCCCACCGCCACCGGCAAGGCCAACTTCACCGCCGCGCCCGTCGAGTACCCGAAGCTCCCCGAAGGCCGCCTGCTCCTCCAGACCCTGCGCTCGCACGACCAGTACAACACCACCATCTACGGCCTCGACGACCGCTACAGGGGCATCAAGAACGGCCGCCGAGTGGTCCTCGTCAACCCCGAGGACGCCCGCGCGCTGAACGTCACCGACGGCTCGTACGTCGACCTCGTCAGCGAATGGCAGGACGGCATCGAACGGCGCGCCGCGGGCTTCCGCGTCGTGCACTACCCGACCGCCCGCGGCTGCGCCGCCGCGTACTACCCGGAGACCAACGTCCTCGTCCCGCTCGACGCCACCGCGGACACCAGCAACACCCCGGCCAGCAAGTCCGTCGTGGTCCGTCTGGAACAATCGACCACCGACTGAGCGTTCGCTCAGCCAGTCAGAGAGACCGACGACGATCGGAGCCGGGCCCCATGGGCGAGCAGAGCCAAGTGAAGTTCCCGCAAGAGGTCATCGACGAGTACGCCGCACTCGGCGTCGACCTGCCCGCCCTCTTCTCGGCAGGCCACCTCGGCACCCGCATGGGCGTGCAGATCATCGAGGCCTCCGCGGACCGCGTCGTCGGCACCATGCCGGTGGAGGGCAACACCCAGCCGTACGGCCTTCTGCACGGCGGCGCCTCCGCCGTCCTCGCGGAGACCCTCGGCTCGGTCGGCTCCATGCTCCACGGCGGCAGCTCCAAGATCGCCGTCGGCGTCGACCTGAACTGCACCCACCACCGCGGCGCCCGCTCCGGCCTCGTCACCGGCGTGGCCACCCCCGTGCACCGCGGGCGCACGACAGCGACGTACGAGATCGTCATCACCGACGAGAACGACAAGCGCGTCTGCACCGCCCGCCTCACCTGCCTCCTGCGCGACGTCAACCCCACCGACGCCGCCCACGTACGCCAGGCCTGACCCCCACCTCCAGAACGAGCCCCACTCACCGGCACCGGCGTACGGCGAGCAAGGGGGCAGGAGACAACTGCCCCCTACTCACCGGCAGTCGGGTACAGCGGGCAGGGGACGGGGCGGAGGTGTCCGCCCGCAGCGGCTGGCGCGTCAACACCGGCCCCTTCCGGGACCGACCGATTCCGCGCCTGGCCGAGGACGGATACCTCCACCCCGGCCCCGACCCCCCACACACAACTTCCGCACGCCCCCGGCCCCCGCACGCCCTCGCCCGCCGCAACCGCACTCCAATACGCCGGAGTTATCGGAAATCAGCGGCAACTCACGACCTTTTCAGGCGACTTCACGCGCCTTCACAAGACCGCACGCCCGGACCGCACCTCATGCGTCCTAATACCGTGCACGCCGGCCGAACTCCGAGTTCCCTTTTCTCGACGTAACGCTGCGTAACACGCACGCAATACGGCATCAGAGTTCCAACTTCGACGGCCCGCACTCCCGCGACCTCTCCCGACTCCGCCACGCGACCTGCGACGGCGCCTGACCGCGATCTCCGTCCACGCACAACCGGAGGTGCGGATTCTCAACATGTGGAACAGGAAGAATTTCCGCCAAATCGGCTGAGAATACCCGTCCCTGAAGCCCATCAACCGGCACGTCATAACAAGAAAGTCACAAGCCAGCCCACGGCGATGCCCGGGCCCACAGACAGGCTTAGAGTCACGGCCAGTCACCGCGCCGCCGGGCGCGTCTGCAGCACGGCTCGGTATCACCCAGTACGGCCCGGCGAGACACACGGCAGCTCAGCAGGGCTGCTGCGCCAGGGAGAGGATTCAACGTGCGACAGCGTTCTTTGGTCATACTCACCTCCGTGCTCACCACCGGAGCACTCACGCTGACCGCCTGCGGTTCGCGTGACAACAGCGGGGACAAGAGCAGCAGCAGCAAGACCGAGATCATCATCGGCGTTGACGCTCCGCTGACCGGTCAGAACTCCGCAACCGGCCTTGGCATCCAGGGCGGCGTACAGATCGCCGTCGACGACGCCAACAAGAACAACACCGTCCCCGGCGTGACCTTCAAGGTCCAGGCGCTCGACGACAAGGCGATCCCGGCCAGCGGCCAGCAGAACGCCACCGCCCTCGTCAACAACGAGAAGGTCCTCGGCGTCGTCGGCCCGCTCAACTCCGGTGTCGCCACGCAGATGCAGCAGGTCTTCGCGACCGCCAACCTGGTCGAGATCTCGCCCTCCAACACGGCGCCCGAGCTCACCCAGGGCAAGAACTGGCAGACCTCGAAGTCGCGCCCGTTCAAGACGTACTTCCGCACGGCCACCACCGACGCCCTCCAGGGCGGCTTCGCGGCCGAGTACGCGTCCAGCACGCTCAAGAAGAAGAACGTCTTCGTCGTCGACGACAAGCAGACCTACGGCGCGGGCCTGGCCAAGCTGTTCAAGGCCGGCTTCACCAAGAACGGCGGCAAGGTCGCCGGCGAGGACCACGTCAACACCGGCGACACCGACTTCTCCGCCCTCGTCACCAAGATCAAGAACTCCAAGGCCGACCTGGTCTACTACGGCGGCCAGTACGACGAGTCGGAGAAGCTCACCAAGCAGCTCAAGGACGGCGGCGTCAAGATCCCGCTGTTCGGTGGTGACGGCATGTTCAGCGACACCTACATCTCGACCGCCGGCAAGACCTCCGAGGGTGACCTGGCCACCTCCGTCGGCCAGCCCGTCGACTCCCTGCCCTCCGCCGCGGACTTCATCAAGAAGTACAAGGCCTCCGGCCTCAAGGGCGACTACGGCACCTACGGTGGCTACTCCTACGACGCCGCGACCGCCATCATCAAGGCGATCGCCAACGTCGTGAAGGACGGCAAGATCCCCGACGGCGCCCGCGCCAAGATCGTGGACGAGGTCCAGAAGACGAAGTTCGAGGGCATCGCCGGCCCCGTCTCCTTCGACGAGTACGGCGACACCACCAACAAGCAGCTCACCGTCTACCAGGTCGTCAACGGCAAGTGGAAGGCCGTCAAGAGCGGCACGTTCAACGGCTGATCCGATCCGATCCCAGCTGATTCCAGCTAACTCCAGCTGATCCCAGCTGATCCGAGATCCGCCGCTAGCTACACCCCAGGGCCGCGCGGCCAAGACCACACGTCACCGCGCGGCCCGTCCCATATACCCCCGTTCACTCTCCCCACCCACATGGAGGCCATGCGGTGAACACCCTGCCGCAGCAGCTGGCCAACGGGCTGTTCCTCGGCTCGATGTACGGGCTGATCGCCATCGGCTACACGATGGTGTACGGCATCGTCCAGCTCATCAACTTCGCCCACGGCGAGATCTTCATGACCGGAGGCTTCGGCGCACTCACGGTCTACCTCTACGTCCTGCCCGACGGCACATCCATGTGGATAGCCCTCCCGGCGATGCTCATCGGCGGCGGACTCGTCGCCGTCCTCATCGCCGTCGGGGCGGAACGGTTCGCCTACCGACCACTGCGCGGCGCGCCACGCCTGGCACCCCTCATCACCGCCATCGGCCTCTCCCTCGCGCTCCAGCAGGCCGTCTTCAACTGGTACCCGAACGCCAAGACCGACCGCAACTTCCCCCAGATCGACGCCGGCCCCTGGCACATCGGGTCCATCAGCATCAGCAGCGGCTCGCTCTTCGTCATCGTCGCCGCCCCCCTCTGCATGGCGGCCCTCGCCCTCTTCGTCAGCATGTCCCGCACCGGACGCGCCATGCAGGCCACCGCCCAGGACCCGGACACCGCCCAGCTCATGGGCATCGACACCAACAAGATCATCGTGATCGCCTTCGCCATCGGCGGCTTCTTCGCCGCCGTCGCCGCCGTCTCCTACGGTCTGCGCTATGGCTCGATCCAATACAACATGGGCTTCCAGATGGGCCTCAAGGCCTTCACCGCCGCAGTCCTCGGCGGCATCGGCAACATCTACGGCGCCATGATCGGCGGCCTCGTCCTCGGCCTCGCCGAGACCATGGCCACCTCCTACATCGACGGCATCCCCGGCATGCAGCAGCTCGGCGGCGGCGGCTGGTCCTCCGTCTGGGCCTTCGTCCTCCTCATCCTCGTACTGCTGTTCAGGCCACAGGGCCTGGTCGGCGAACGCGTCGCGGACAGGGCGTGAACACCATGGCAACCACCGAGAACACCGCCGAGATCACCGCCCCCGCACGCGGTCTGATCGCACTCCCCCAGACCGCCGCGCGGGCCCTCATCGCCGTCGGCGCCGTCGCCACCATCGCCAGCACCTTCATGTCGTGGACCTACACGGCCGACTTCCCCGGGGACCTCACCTACTACGGCTCCCCGGCCGGCCTCCAGATCCTCGACCTCGTCGCCGGCGCGATCACCCTGCTCTTCGCGCTCACCCTCTTCGGTGTCCGCGGCCTGCGCTGGCTCAACCCGGCAGGCGCCACCGCGCCCGTCGTCCTCGCCGCCGCCTCCGCGTTCGCCGTCAGCTGGTTCAGCGCCATCGCCATCGCGGTCGACCTCAAGGGCCTCGTCGCCCTCGACCCCGGCGCCTACGTCACCGCCATCGGCTCCCTGATCGCCCTCGCCGGCGCCCTCGCTCTCCCGAGCCCCGGCGGCACCTTCAAGGACTGGGTCAGCAAGCCCGACCGCATCCCCGCGGCCGAGAAGCTCCCCGGCTGGGCCGAGCGCCTCGTCATCACCGGCGCCACCGCCGTCGCCCTGATCGTCTTCACGTACGGCATCGGCGTCGACCCCGACGCCAGCGAGACCTTCATCGGCTACCTGCTGCTCGTCGTCCTCGGCACCTGGGCACTCCAGGCCGCCGGACTCTTCGACCGGTTCGCCACGCTCAACGCCCGCCACAAGGGATTCGCCACCTCCATGGCGTTCCTCGCCGCCGCGGTCTTCCCCTTCGTCGAGAACAACGAGCACAACGCCAACCTCGGCGTGAACATCCTCGTCGTCGCCACCGTCGCCCTCGGCCTGAACATCGTCGTCGGCCTCACCGGACTCCTCGACCTCGGATACGTCGCCTTCCTCGGCGTCGGCGCCTACGCGGCGGCCCTCGTCTCCGGATCCGAGTTCTCCCGCTTCTCCGGCGTCCAATTCCCCTTCTGGGCCGCCATGCTCACCGGCATGGCCGCGTCGCTCGTCTTCGGCGTCCTCATCGGCGCCCCCACCCTGCGACTGCGCGGCGACTATCTCGCCATCGTCACCCTCGGCTTCGGAGAGATCTTCCGCATCTCCGTCAACAACCTCGACGGCTCCTCCGGACCGAACCTGACCAACGGCCCCAACGGCATCTCGATGATCCCGGACCTCGACATCTTCGGGTTCAACCTCGGGAACTCGCACGACATCGGCTCGATCACCCTCGGCCGCTTCGCGAACTACTTCCTGCTGATGCTGATCATCACCGGCATCGTCGTGATCGTATTCAACCGCGCCGCCGACTCCCGTATCGGCCGCTCCTGGATCGCCATCCGCGAGGACGAGACCGCCGCGACCGCCATGGGCATCAACGGCTTCCGCGTCAAGCTCATCGCCTTCGCCCTCGGCGCCTCCCTCGCCGGCCTCGCCGGCACGGTCAGCGCCCACGTCGGCTACAGCGTCAACCCGGCCCCGTACCAGTTCGCCGGCTCCGTACCGCCCAACTCCGCCTTCCTGCTGGCCGCGGTCGTCCTCGGCGGCATGGGAACGGTCAACGGCCCCATCCTCGGCGCCACCCTGCTCTACCTCCTCCCCGAGAAGCTCGGCTTCCTGAAGGAGTACCAGCTCTTCGCCTTCGGCATCGCGCTCGTGATCCTCATGCGCTTCCGCCCCGAAGGCATCATCGCCAACCGCCGCCGCCAGCTCGAATTCCACGAGTCCGACGACAGCGTCGACATCCCCGAACAAGGCCTGCCCGACTCCACTGTCGGCGTCACCAAGGCAGGGGCGTGACCCACATGACCACCACCACGGCCACCAGCCCCGTACTCGAGGCCAGCGGCGTCACCATGCGCTTCGGCGGCCTCACCGCCGTCCGCAGCGTCGACCTCACCGTCAACTCCGGCGAGATCGTCGGCCTCATCGGCCCCAACGGCGCCGGCAAGACCACCTTCTTCAACTGCCTCACCGGCCTGTACGTGCCGACCGAGGGCAAGGTCTCCTACAAGGGCACCGTCCTCCCGCCCAAGCCCCACCTCGTCACCAGCGCCGGCATCGCCCGCACCTTCCAGAACATCCGGCTCTTCGCCAACATGACCGTCCTGGAAAACGTGCTCGTCGGCCGCCACACCAGGACCAAGGAAGGCCTCTGGTCGGCCCTCCTGCGCGGCCCCGGCTTCCGCAAGGCGGAAGCCGCCTCCCGCGAACGCGCCATGGAGCTGCTGGAGTTCATCGGCCTCGACCACAAGGCCGACCACCTCTCCCGCAACCTCCCCTACGGCGAACAGCGCAAGCTCGAAATCGCCCGCGCCATGGCGAGCGAACCGGGACTTCTGCTCCTGGACGAGCCCACGGCCGGCATGAACCCCCAGGAGACACGCGCTACCGAAGACCTCGTCTTCGCCATCCGCGACAGGGGCATCGCCGTCCTCGTCATCGAGCACGACATGCGCTTCATCTTCAACCTGTCCGACCGCGTCGCGTGCCTCGTCCAGGGCGAGAAGCTCGTGGAGGGCACCTCGGAGGTCGTCCAGGGCGACGAACGCGTCATCGCCGCCTACCTCGGTACCCCCTTCGAGGGCGCCCCCGGCGCGGAAGAGCTCGCCGAGGTCGAAGCCGCCGAGGCGGCGGAGGCCACGCAGACTCCCGAGGCCGCGGAAGCCCCCGAGGTCACCGAGACTCCCGAGGCCACTGAGGCTCCCGAGGCCGCCGAGACTCCTGAGGCCGCCGAGAGCGACGCCGCCACGGAGGGCACCACCAGCAAGGAAGGAAACGCCCAGTGACCGCACTGCTCGAGGTCGAAGACCTCAAGGTCGCCTACGGCAAGATCGAAGCCGTCAAGGGCATCTCCTTCTCCGTCGAAGCCGGCCAGATCGTCACCCTCATCGGCACCAACGGCGCCGGCAAGACGACCACCCTGCGCACCCTCTCCGGGCTCCTCAAGCCCACCGCGGGCCGCATCACCTTCGACGGCAAACCCCTCAGCAACATCCCCGCCCACAAGATCGTCTCCCTGGGCCTCGCCCACTCCCCCGAGGGACGCCACATCTTCCCCCGGCTGACGATCACCGAGAACCTCCAGCTCGGCGCGTTCCTGCGCACCGACAAGGCGGGCATCGAGAAGGACATCCAGCGCGCCTACGACCTCTTCCCCATCCTGGGTGAACGCCGCAAGCAGGCCGCGGGAACCCTCTCCGGCGGCGAGCAGCAGATGCTGGCCATGGGCCGCGCGCTCATGTCCCAGCCCAAGCTGCTCATGCTCGACGAACCCTCCATGGGCCTCTCGCCGATCATGATGCAGAAGATCATGGCCACCATCGCCGAACTCAAGGCCGACGGCACGACCATCCTCCTCGTCGAGCAGAACGCCCAGGCGGCGCTCTCCCTCGCCGATCAGGGACACGTCATGGAGGTCGGCAACATCGTCCTCTCCGGCACCGGACAGGACCTGCTGCACGACGAGTCGGTACGCAAGGCCTACCTGGGCGAGGACTGAGACCAGGCTCCGGCCGTACGACCGTACAGCCGCCGCACGAAGAGGCCCGCGCCCCCAGTCGGGGGGCGCGGGCCTCTTCGTCACTCACACCTGCCACTCGCCCATACCGCTCGCCGGGGAATCAGCCCGCGAAATTCTCGATCGGCCTGGTGAAGTCGGCACCGAGTTGCGACATCGCGTGGCCGAACTCCTTCTCACTGATCGCCTCACGGAGCGTGACCAGCATGGCACGGACGCCGCTGTCTGCCTCGTCCGGCTTGAGCACGTTGCGCTCCGCCACACGCCGCACGAGCTCGTCGTAGTCGAAGCGCTCGATCTCCGCGGTGGCACCCCGCCGAACGGACTCCGCCAGACCCTCCGGGAGCTCCAGCGCCAGGTTCCGCGCCTCACCCGAGCTCAGCCGATGGGCGAGCGTCTCCAGCGTGGCACGCGTGAGATCGGCCGACTCCTGCCGAGACAGGCCCGTACGTTCCGACACCGCTTGGACGAACGCCTTCTCTTCCACGCGCTGTCTCCTTTGCTGCCTTGCCGACCCGAAGGCCACACGGCCCCGGAACCAGCCTGACACGCGGTCGCCGGCCTCGCGCGGGCACCAGCGCGCGGGCCTGTCCGCTAGCCCTTGGAGGACTTCTTCTCCTCGGCGTCCGCGATGACCGCCTCGGCGACCTGCTGCATGGACATACGGCGGTCCATGGAGGTCTTCTGGATCCACCGGAACGCGGCGGGCTCGGTCAGTCCGTACTGCGTCTGCAGCACGGACTTGGCCCGGTCGACCAGCTTGCGGGTCTCCAGGCGCTGACTGAGGTCCGCGACCTCCTTCTCCAGCTGCTTCAGCTCCGTGAACCGCGAGACGGCCATCTCGATCGCCGGTACCACGTCGCTCTTGCTGAAGGGCTTCACGAGGTACGCCATCGCGCCCGCGTCACGGGCCCGCTCGACGAGGTCGCGCTGCGAGAACGCGGTGAGCATCAGCACGGGGGCGATGCTCTCCTCGGCGATCTTCTCGGCCGCCGAGATCCCGTCCAGCTTGGGCATCTTGACGTCGAGGATCACGAGGTCGGGCCGGTGCTCACGAGCCAGCTCGACGGCCTGCTCCCCGTCCCCCGCCTCGCCCACGACGGCGTAGCCCTCTTCCTCGAGCATCTCTTTGAGGTCGAGGCGGATCAGCGCCTCGTCCTCGGCGATGACGACACGGGTCGTCAGCGGAGGCACGTGCGACTTGTCGTCGTCGGCGACGGGCTGGGGCGACTCGGGGGCGGTCACGGGGGCTCCTCGTTCAGGGGCGGGTACTGCTCCCAAGAGCCTACCTAGCTGCGGTATGGTGGACGGGCAGCGGGTCGAGGTAAACCTTCGATTCAACGGGCCCCGGTAGCCCAATTGGCAGCAGGCAATGGATTCAAAACCCATACAGTGTCGGTTCGAGTCCGACTCGGGGCACTTTTCCTTGGATTCCAAGGTCGCCACAGAAAAGCGGATGTTCCCGTTCTGGTGAACATCCGCTTTTTGCTGCGCACGGTCGCGATCACTCGTGCAGAGTAACCGCATGTACGACATGGGCACACGCGAGCGAGCTCTGGCACTTGTCACTCAGGGACGCAGCCTGAACTCCGTGAGCAGGGAGACCGGGGTATCCAGGTCAGCGATCCGTTGCTGGCAATCCCGCGTCGACCCGTTACCCCACATGCAGCGCACACCATGCTCAAGATGCGGCCCGGCAACTGAGCCACCCTCCAACACGGCGGCCTACAGCTACCTCTTGGGGCTCTACCTCGGTGACGGCTGTATCAGCCCCGGCATGCGAGCGGGCCACGTTCTCCGCATCGCATGCGCCAACACTTGGCCAGGCCTCATCGAAGCTTGCGCTGTCGCCATCGAAGCCATCAACCCCAGCCAGAAGTCGAACCGGGTCCAAGCAGTCGGATACGTCTCGGTCGTCGGATACAGCCGGCACTGGCCCTGCCTCTTCCCCCAGCACGGCCCCGGCAAGAAGCACGAGCGCCCGATCGTCCTCGAACCCTGGCAACAGGAAATCGTCGACGCTCACCCGTGGGAATTCATCCGCGGGCTCATCCACTCCGACGGCTGTCGCATCACGAACTGGACGAGCCGCCTCGTCGCTGGAGAGCGCAAGCGCTATGAATACCCCCGGTATTTCCTCACCAACAAGTCCGACGACATCCGGAAGCTCTTTACCGACACCCTCGACCGGGTGGGCGTCGAGTGGACGACGCTGGCGCGCGGCAGCGACCCGTTCAACATCTCCGTCGCCCGCAAAGCCTCCGTCGCTCTCATGGACGCCCACGTCGGGCCCAAGTACTGACAGCCGGAACTATTTGGGGCTGTCGTCCTCTCCGATGTGGTGGACGCGTACGAGGTTCGTGGTGCCCGAGACGCCGGGCGGGGAGCCGGCGGTGATGACGACGATGTCGCCCTTTTCGCAGCGGCCGTACTTCAGGAGGAGTTCGTCCACCTGGTCGACCATCGCGTCGGTGGAGCCGACGTGCGGCCCCAGGAACGTTTCCACGCCCCAGGTCAGGTTCAGCTGGGAGCGGGTGGCCGGGTCGGGGGTGAAGGCCAGCAGGGGGATCGGGGAGCGGTAGCGGGAGAGGCGGCGGACCGTGTCGCCGGACTGGGTGAAGGCGACGAGGAACTTGGCGCCGAGGAAGTCGCCCATCTCCGCCGCCGCGCGGGCGACCGCACCGCCATGGGTGCGGGGCTTGTTCCGGTCGGTCAGGGGCGGCAGCCCCTTGGCGAGGATGTCCTCCTCGGCGGCCTCGACGATGCGGGACATCGTCCGGACGGTTTCCACGGGGTACTTGCCGACGCTCGTCTCGCCGGAGAGCATCACGGCGTCCGTGCCGTCGATGACGGCGTTGGCGACGTCGGACGCCTCGGCTCGCGTGGGGCGGGAGTTGTCGATCATCGAGTCGAGCATCTGGGTGGCGACGATGACCGGCTTGGCGTTGCGCTTGGCCAGCTTGATGGCGCGCTTCTGGACGATCGGGACCTGTTCGAGGGGCATTTCGACGCCCAGGTCGCCGCGGGCGACCATGATCCCGTCGAAGGCGGCGACGATGTCGTCGATCGCGTCCACCGCCTGGGGCTTCTCGACCTTGGCGATGACGGGAAGGCGGCGGCCTTCCTCGTCCATGATGCGGTGGACGTCGTCGATGTCGCGGCCGCTGCGGACGAAGGAGAGGGCGATGACGTCGAAGCCGGTGCGCAGGGCCCAGCGGAGGTCCGCTTCGTCCTTGTCGGAGAGGGCGGGGACGGAGACTGCGACGCCGGGGAGGTTGAGGCCCTTGTGGTCGGAGACCATGCCGCCTTCGACGACGGTGGTGTGGACGTGGGGGCCGTCGACGGCGGTGACTTCGAGGCAGACCTTGCCGTCGTCGACGAGGATGCGTTCGCCGGGGGTGACGTCGGTCGCGAGGCCCGGGTACGTCGTGCCGCAGGTGAGGCGGTCGCCCTCGGCGCCTTCTTCGACGGTGATGGTGAAGGTGTCTCCGCGTTCAAGGAGTACGGGGCCTTCGGTGAAGCGGCCGAGTCGGATCTTCGGGCCTTGAAGGTCGGCGAGCAGTCCGACGCTGCGGCCGGTCTCGTCGGAGGCCTTTCGCACGCGCTGGTAGCGCTCCTCGTGTTCGGCGTAGGTGCCGTGGCTGAGGTTGAAGCGGGCTACGTCCATTCCGGCGTCGACCAGGGCTTTGAGCTGGTCGTACGAGTCGGTGGCGGGGCCCAATGTACAGACGATTTTTGCTCGGCGCATGGTTTGAGCCTAGGCCTTACCGGTCGGTAGAGAATTGGTCCAGCATGACTACTCAACAACCTTTGCATGAAGCCTTATTGACAACAGTTGAATTGTGCGCGGGGGTGCTCTGATGAGCGGGTCGGTACTTTATGGCGACCGGTCCGCGCATTACAGTTCCGGCGGCGCCATGGTGAATCGGGCGTTGACCTGGGCGTAGACGTGTTGGCGTTGGGGTTCGAGGTCGAGGGGGGCGGCTTCTTCGGGGGCGCCGCCGGCGAAGGACATGGAGCGCATGGCGCGGCCGGGGGCCGCGGAGTAGGGCTGGGTGTTCTCGGCGCCGATGTCGGCGAGTTCGACGAGGGCGGCGAGGGTGGTGCCGAGGGCGTCGGCGTATTCGCGGGCGCGTTGGACGGCTTCGCGGACCGCGTGCTGGCGGGCCTGGCGGTGGGAGGGCGAGTCGGGGCGCAGGGCCCACCAGGGGCCGTCGACCCGGGTGAGGTCGAGGTCTGCGAGGCGTGTCGTCAGCTCGCCGAGTGCGGTGAAGTCGGTGAGTTCGGCGGTGAGGTGGACGCGGCCGTGGTAGGCGCGGATTCGTTCGCCGCGGCCGTGTTTCGTGAGTTCCGGGCTGATGGAGAAGGCGCCGGTTTCGAGGCGTTCCACGGCGTCTCCGTAGGACTTCACGAGGTCCATCGCTGTCGCGTTGCGGCGGGTGAGGTCGGCGAGGGCCTCGCGTCGGTCGGTGCCGCGGGCACTGACGGTGATGCCGATGCGGGCGATCTCGGGGTCGACTTCGAGGTGGGCTTCGCCGCGGACGGCGATGCGGGGTGATTCGGGGGTTCCGTAGGGGACTGCGGGTTGGGGTTCCTCTGCGGTGGGGGCCATACGCCCCACTCTGTCACCGGAAGGGTGGTCGTGGTGCCCGGTGGTCACCAGATGGAAACCTCCAGGGCCTGTTCTGGAGTGTCATGCGTGGGTCAGAATCTACGCGCGTCGTTGACCATTTCCCAAGGAGCCATAGACATGCCGTTGAACCGCCGGAAGTTCCTGAAGAAGTCCGCCGTGACGGGTGCGGGGGTGGCGTTGACCGGTGCGGTCGCGGCTCCGTCCGCGCGGGCGGCGACCTCGGTGGCGGCAGGGGGTGGGAAGAAGCCTGTGAAGCGGTACGCCCTCACCGTCATGGGCACGACGGACCTGCACGGACATGTCTTCAACTGGGACTACTTCAAGGACGCGGAGTACAAGGACACGGCGGGCAACGCGCAGGGTCTGGCGCGGATCTCGACGCTGGTGAACGAGATCCGCAAGGAGAAGGGGCGTTGCAACACCCTCCTTCTGGACGCGGGCGACACGATCCAGGGCACCCCGCTGACGTACTACTACGCGAAGGTGGACCCGATCACCGCCAAGGGCGGTCCGGTACACCCGATGGCGCAGGCGATGAACGCGATCGGCTATGACGCGGTGGCGCTGGGCAACCACGAGTTCAACTACGGCATCGAGACGCTGCGGAAGTTCGAGTCGCAGTGCCGCTTCCCGCTGCTGGGTGCGAACGCGCTGGACGCGAAGACGCTGAAGCCGGCTTTCCCCCCGTACTTCATGAAGACGTTCCACGTGCCGGGTGCCCCGTCGGTGAAGGTGGCGGTGCTCGGTCTGACGAACCCGGGTATCGCGATCTGGGACAAGGCGTACGTCCAGGGGAAGTTGACGTTCCCGGGGCTGGAGGAGCAGGCGGCGAAGTGGGTGCCGAAGCTGCGGTCGATGGGTGCGGACGTGGTCGTCGTGTCGGCGCACTCCGGTGCGTCCGGCACGTCGTCCTACGGTGATCAGCTGCCCTACGTGGAGAACTCGGCGGCGCTCGTCGCCCAGCAGGTGCCGGGGATCGACGCGATTCTCGTCGGGCACGCGCATGTGGAGATCCCGGAGCTGAAGGTCACCAACACCAAGACCGGCAGGACGGTGGTGCTGTCGGAGCCGCTGGCGTATGCGGAGCGGCTGTCGGTGTTCGACTTCGAGCTGGTCTTCGAGAAGGGCAAGTGGCAGGTCGAGTCGGTGGCGGCGTCCGTCCGCAACTCGAACTCGGTCGCCGACGACCCGAAGATCACCCGGCTGCTGAAGGACGAGCACGACGTGGTGGTGGCGTACGTCAACCAGGTCGTCGGCAAGGCCACGGACACGCTGACGACGGTCGAGGCGCGTTACAAGGACGCCCCGATCATCGACCTGATCACCAAGGTGCAGGAGGACGTGGTCAAGGCGGCGCTGGTGGGCACGGAGTACGCGTCGCTGCCCGTGATCGCGCAGGCCTCGCCGTTCTCGCGCACCTCCGAGATCCCGGCCGGCAATGTGACGATCCGGGATCTGTCGAGCCTGTACGTGTACGACAACACGCTGGTCGCGAAGGTGCTGACGGGGGCGCAGGTGCGGGCGTACCTGGAGTACTCGGCGAACTACTTCGTGCGGACGGCGGCCGGTGCGGTGATCGACACGGAGAAGCTGACCAACGCGAACAACCGTCCGGACTACAACTACGACTATGTGTCGGGGCTCCGGTACGACATCGACATCGCGCAGGCGGAGGGTTCACGGATCAAGAACCTGACGTACGACGGTGCGGCGCTGGACGACGCGCAGCAGTTCGTGTTCGCGGTGAACAACTACCGGGCGAACGGTGGCGGTGCCTTCCCGCATGTGGCGTCCGCGAAGGAGGTCTGGTCGGAGTCGACGGAGATCCGTACGCGGATCGCCGAGTGGGTGACCGCGAAGGGTGTGCTCGACCCGAAGGAGTTCGCTTCGGTGGACTGGAAGCTCACGCGGGACGGCGCGCCTGTCTTCTAGCACGCCTGTTTTCCAGCACTCCCGGGCTCGCACGCTTGTTCTAGCGCGCTTGTTCTCTGGACCCCGGGCATGTGCCCGGGGTCTTCTTCTTACCGTCCGTCGACCAGCGGGGTGAGGGTCTGGGCGGTGTGGCGGGCGGGCGGGACCTGGGACTGTGGTTCGAGTCCGAAGGTGGTGAAGGCCGTGCGGCGCGGGAGCGGGTAGGGGTCCTTGCCCGTCAGCGAGTTGAGGATGGTGGCGCTGCGCCAGGCCGCGAGTCCGAGGTCGGGGGCGCCGACGCCGTGGGTGTGGAGTTCGGCGTTCTGGACGTAGACGCGGCCGGTGACGGAGGGGTCGAGGACCAGGCGGAACTGGTCGTCGATGCTGGTGCGTTCGGCGCTGTCGCGGCACAGGTAGGGGTCGAGTCCGGCGAGGATCTGGCCGAGCGGGCGTTCGCGGTACCCGGTGGCGAGGACCACGGCGTCGGTGGTGAGGCGGGTGCGGGCGCCCTGCTGGCCGTGTTCGAGGTGGAGTTCGACCTTGGTGGTGGCAACGCGGCCCGCGGTGCGGACGGTGACGGCGGGGGTGAGGACGGCGTCGGGCCAGCCGCCGTGGAGGGTGCGGCGGTAGAGCTCGTCGTGGATGGCGGCGATGGTGTCGGCGTCGATGCCCTTGTGGAGTTGCCATTGGGCGGCGACGAGCCGGTCGCGTACGGGCTCGGTGAGGGCGTGGAAGTAGCGGGTGTAGTCGGGGGTGAAGTGTTCGAGGCCGAGCTTGGAGTACTCCATCGGGGCGAAGGCCTCGGTGCGGGCGAGCCAGTGGATCTTCTCGCGGCCGGCGGGCCGGTTGCGCAGGAGGTCGAGGAAGACCTCGGCGCCGGACTGCCCCGCGCCGATCACGGTGATGTGTTCGGCGGTGAGGAAGCGTTCGCGGTGGGCGAGGTAGTCCGCGGCGTGGATGACGGGCACGCCGGGGGCTTCGACGAGGGGTTTGAGGGGCTCGGGGATGTGGGGTGCGGTGCCGACGCCGAGGACGATGTTGCGGGTGTAGGTCCGGCCGAGGGCCTCGGCTTCGCCCTCGCTGTCGAGCTGGGTGAAGTCGACTTCGAAGAGGGTGCGTTCGGGGTTCCAGCGGACGGCGTCGACCTGGTGTCCGAAGTGGAGTCCGGGGAGGCGGCCCGCGACCCAGCGGCAGTAGGCGTCGTACTCGGCGCGCTGCATGTGGAAGCGCTCGGCGAAGTAGAAGGGGAAGAGGCGGTCGCGGTCCTTGAGGTAGTTGAGGAAGGACCAGGGGCTGGCGGGGTCGGCGAGGGTGACCAGGTCGGCCAGGAAGGGGACTTGGAGGGTGGCGCCGTCGATGAGCAGGCCCGGGTGCCAGTCGAAGCCGGGGCGTTGTTCGTAGAAGACGCTGTCGAGTTCGGGGAGGGAGTGGGCGAGGGCGGCGAGGGAGAGGTTGAACGGGCCGATGCCGATGCCCACGAGGTCGCGGGGCGCGTCGGGCTCGTGGGGTGGGGGGAGGGGCGTCGGGCTCATCGGGGTGTGTGTCCTTCCACCAGTTTCAGGAGCGCGGCCAGGTCGCCCGGCCGGGTGTGGGGGTTGAGGAGGGTGGCTTTGAGCCAGAGCCGGTCGTCGAGCAGGGCTCGGCCGAGGACGGCGCGTCCTTCGTGGAGCAGGGTGCGGCGTACGGCGGCGACGGCTTCGTCGGAGGCCTCGGCGGGGCGGAACAGGACGGTGCTGAGGGTGGGCGGGTCGTAGAGCTCGAAGCCGGGGTGTGCTTCGACGAGATCCGCCAGTTCGACGGCGTGGGCGCAGACCTGGTCGACGAGCGCGCCGAGTCCCGCTCGTCCCAGGGTTTTGAGGGTGACGGCGACTTTGAGGATGTCGGGGCGTCGGGTGGTGCGCAGGGAGCGGCCCAGGAGGTCGGGGAGGCCCGCTTCGGTGTCGTCGTCGGCGTTGAGGTAGTCGGCGCGGTGGCTCAGGGCGTCGAGGTCGTGGGGGTCCTTGACGACGAGGAGGCCTGCGGCGACGGGCTGCCAGCCGAGTTTGTGCAGGTCGAGGGTGACGGTGTGGGCGCGGTCGAGTCCGTCGAGTTTGCCGCGGTGGTGGTCGCTGAAGAGGAGGCCTCCGCCGTAGGCGGCGTCGATGTGGAGGCGGGTGCCGTGGGCTTCGCAGAGGTCGGCGATGTCGGGCAGGGGGTCGATGAGTCCGGCGTCGGTGGTGCCCGCGGTGGCGGCTACGAGGAGGGAGCCACGGAGGCCTTGGAGTTCGGTGAGGGCTTCGTCGAGGGCGGCGAGGTCCATGGTGCCGGCGGGGGCGGGGACGACGACGGGGTCGGGCAGGCCGAGGAGCCAGGCGGCGCGGGGCAGGGAGTGGTGGGCGTTGGCGCCGTGGATGAGCCGCACGCCGGCGTGTGCCTCTCGGGCGAGGAGGAGGGCGAGTTGGTTGGACTCGGTGCCGCCGGTGGTGACCAGGGCGTCGCCGGCGCCGATCTCCTGGGCCAGGGCCCGGGTGACGAGTGCCTCCAGTTCCGAGGCGGCCGGGGCCTGGTCCCAGGAGTCCATGGAGGGGTTGAGGGCGGAGGCGGCGAGGTCGGCGGCGGTGGCGACGGCGAGGGGTGGGCAGTGCAGGTGGGCGGCGCACAGGGGGTCGGCGGGGTCGGCTGCGCCCTCGGCGAGAGCCCGTACGACGACGCGTAGGGCGTCTTCGGTTCCCTGCTCGGGCAGTACGTCGCCGACGGCGTCCCGTACGCGCCGGGCCACGCTCTCCGGTCCGCCGGCGGGCAGCGGTCCCCCGCGGGCCTCGCCGCCCTCGCGCAGTGCGTCGAGGACGGTGTCGAGCAGCGGCCGCAGCGTGCCGGGACCTTCGGGGCCTGAGGCGAGGGGCGGCGTGCTCATGAGGTGTCCTCCGGTGGGCGCGCGGCAGGGGGAGTACCAGCCTGTACGGGGATGGGCCTGCGCGCCCTGAAAGGTCAACGATCCGACCCGAATGGGGGTACTGGTGGGCGGAGGAAATGTGGGTGGGGGGTGTAGGTGCTAGACGCCACGCCGGGCCCCGGAGCCGCCTTTCCTCGCCCCCGCCGCCCCTACCCGTCCCCTCCTCAACCTGGGGGCTCCGCCCCCAGACCCCCCATCGGCCTGAACGGCCTCGTCCTCAAACGCCGGACAGGCTGAAAGACGCGCGCCAGCGCCCTTGAGGGACGCGGGGAACTGCGCGCCCAGCGCGGGACGCGGGGCGAAGCCCCGGCCTCAGGGGCGCGGGGAACTGCGCGCTCAACCCCCACCGGCCCGCAGCCAAACAATCCGGGCAGCCGGGAAATGCGGGGCGCAGCCCCCGCCTCAGGGCGCGGGGAACCGCGCGAACAACCCCCACCCGCCCACAGCCGAACGACCCGGGTGGGCGGGGACGCGGGGCGCAGCCCCCGCCTCAGGGGCGCGGGGAACCGCGCGAACAACCCCCACCCGCCCGCAGCGAAGGCCGTGGTTATGCGGTTCGTACCTTCAACGCTCGTGCCAGGTCGTCGAGTTGGTCGACGATTTTGCGGCGGAGGGCGGGGATGAGGTCGGCGTCGCGAAGGCACGCTTCGCCGAGGGCGAGGGTTTCGGGGGTGACGGCGTGGACGGGGAACGCGTAGCGCCCGGCGGCATCGGCGATGGCGGGGCCGCGACGCGCGGCGACGGCGACGGCGTCGGTCCAGTAGCGCTCGACGTACTCCCGGACGAGGTGGGTCTGTTCGGGCTGCCAGAAGCCCTGGGCGGTGGCGATGAAGAGGTAGTTGGAGAGGTGGTCGGAGGTGAACATCTCCTCCCAGGCGCGGCGCTTGGCCTCGGGGTCGGGCAGCGCGGCGCGGCAGCGGGCGGCGCCTTCCTGGCCGGTGGCGCTGGGGTCCTGGACGAGTTCGGCCTCGATGACGGCGTCGTCGATGGTGCCGAGGACGGCGAGCCGGCCGAGGATGCGCCAGCGCAGTTCGGGGTCGAGTTCGGGTCCGCCGGGGACGGTGCCTTCGGAGAACCAGGCGCTGATGGTGTCGGGGTGGGCGGCGACGTCGATGTAGTGGCGTACGGCGGTGAGGCGCAGGCCGGGGTGGGAGCCGTCCTCGGTGCGGCGGATGAGGTCGCGGCAGAGGTCGGTGAGGGTGGCGAGGGCGGTGGGGCGATCCTCGGCGGGGAGGTAGCGGTCGGCGACCTGGGCGGCGGCGAACGACAGGACGCCCTGGACGAGGGCGAGGTCGCTCTCGTGCGGGAGGTGGGCGCGGGCGGCGTCGATGTAGGCCATGGCGGGCAGTTCGCCGTCGCGGACGGCGTCGCGCAGGGCGTTCCAGACGACCGCGCGGGTGAGGGGTTCGGGCAGTCCGGCGAGGGTGGTGCGCACGGCCTGGAAGGACTCGGGGTCGAAGCGGACCTTGGCGTAGGAGAGGTCGCCGTCGTTGAGGAGGAGCAGGGCGGGGCGCTTGCCGATCACGGTCGGCTCGGTTCCCGGAATGTCGGCTTCGAGGCGGTCGCGCAGGGTGAGGCGGCCTTCGCCGCCGAGGTCGTTGTCGTAGAGGCCGACGGCGATGCGGTGCGGGCGGCTGCCGTGGTGTTCGACGGTGAGGGTGTGGGTGCCGTCGGGCCCGGCGGTGAGGGTGGGGGTGAGGGTGTCGACGCCGGTGGTGCGCAGCCAGGAGTCGGCCCAGGCGTGGACGTCGCGTTCGGTGGCGGAGGCGAGGTTGTCGATGAAGTCGGCGAGGGTGGCGTTGGCGAACTTGTGGCGGGCGAAGTGGGTGTTGATGCCGGCCAGGAAGTCCTTCTCGCCGAGCCAGGTGACGAGTTGGCGCAGGGCGGAGGCGCCCTTGGCGTAGGAGATGCCGTCGAAGTTGAGCATGGCGGACGCGGTGTCGGGGACGGCGTCCGGGTCGGGGGCGACGGGGTGGGTGGAGGGGCGCTGGTCGGCGTCGTAGCCCCAGGGTTTGCGGGTGACGCCGAAGTCGGTCCAGGTGTCGGTGAAGCGGGTGGCTTCGGTGAGGGTCTGGTAGCCCATGTACTCGGCGAAGGACTCGTTCAGCCAGATGTCGTCCCACCAGCGCAGGGTGACGAGGTCGCCGAACCACATGTGGGCCATTTCGTGGGCGATGACCATGGCGCGGGTCTGGCGTTCGTTGTCGGTGACGGCGGAGCGGTAGACGTACTCGTCGCGGAAGGTGACGAGGCCGGGGTTCTCCATGGCGCCGGCGTTGAATTCGGGGACGAACGCCTGGTCGTAGGAGTCGAAGGGGTAGGGCTCGTCGAACTTCTCGTGGTAGCGGTCGAAGCAGGCGCGGGTGATTTCGAGGATCTCGTCGGCGTCGGCGTCGAGGTAGGGGGCGAGCGAGCGGCGGCAGTGGAGGCCGAAGGGCAGGCCGCGGTGCTCGGTGCGGACGGAGTGCCAGGGGCCGGCGGCGACGGCGACGAGGTAGGTGGAGATCAGCGGGGTGGGGGCGACCTGCCAGCGGCCCTCCCCCAGGTGTTCGGTGACGCCGTTGGCGAGGACGGTCCAGCTGTCGGGGGCGGTCACCGAGAGTTCGAAGACGGCCTTCAGGTCGGGCTGGTCGAAGGCGGCGAAGACGCGCTGGACGTCCTCCATGAACAGCTGGGTGTAGAGGTAGGTCTCGCCGTCGGTGGGGTCGGTGAAGCGGTGCATGCCCTCGCCGGTGCGGGAGTAGCGCATCCGTGCGTCGACGCGCAGTTCGTGCTCGCCCGCGGTGAGGCCCTTGAGGGGCAGCCGGTTCTCGTCGAGGGTCTCGGGGTCGAGGGGCTGTCCGTCGAGGGTGGCGGAGCGCAGCTCGGCGGGCTTCAGCTCGACGAAGGTGTCCGCGTCGGCGCGGGCGGTGAACCGGATGACGGTCAGGGAGTCGAAGGTCTCGTCCCCGCGGGTCACGTCGAGTGCGATCCCGTAGTGGTGGACGTCGAGGAGCTGGGCACGGGTCTGCGCTTCGTCGCGCGTCAGTACGGACATGGGGGACATGCTGCCTGATGGCTCGGACAGGACACAGGGGTGGCCCGGTATACGGCGTTTATCCGGCATGGGCGCGGCGGGATCGGCGTATTCAGGCGGTGCGGTCCTGCTCCCGTGCCTCTCGTGCGCCCCACGCGTCCCGTGCGCCCCGTGCCTCCCGTGCTTCCCGTGCGTCGGCGTGGCCGTCGCGTTGCGGGGGGACGCGGGTGTCGGTGTGGGGGCGGCCCGGCGCGGGCGGTGTGGGGCGTTCCTTGGTCCGGGCGCGTAACTCGCGCACCTCCGCCTCCAGGGCCCGGCGGCGCTGGTGGGTGTCGTACAGGTAGCGGACCTTGGTGCGCAGGGTCCAGGGGTCGACGGGTTTCATGACGAGGTCGGCGACGCCGAGGGCGAACGCGGTGGCGGACAGTTCGGTGTCCGGTCCGAAGCCGGTGAGCAGGATGACGGGGATGTGCTGGGTCTGTTCCACGCGGCGCATGTACCGCACGACGTCGAGGCCGCCGACGCCGGGCATGCGCACGTCGAGGAGGAGCAGTCCGACCTGGCCGCGCAGCACTTCCTTGAGGGCGTCGTCGCCGCTGGTCGCGCGGGTCACGAGGTGGCCCAGCGGGGCGAGGGCGCTTTCGAGCGCGTACAGCGTGTCCTCGTGGTCGTCGACGACGAGGATCTTGGCATCCGACGGCATGGCCCGACGTCCCCTCGATCGGCCACATGCCGGGCCGGTACGGGCGGGGGCGGGTGCCACGGGTGGCGGGTGCCCTGGAGCCCGTACGGACAGTCGGCCGGCATGTGCCATTGGCCTGACACCTGACAGGGAGTGCTCACGCAGGATGCACGCTGGGGGCGCCCGGTGTCACTCCCCCGTGGCCGACGCGCCGCGCCCGGCGCCGTCCGCGATGCTCTCGTGGTGGCGGATGACCTCGGCAATGATGAAATTCAGCAACTTTTCCGCGAAGGCCGGATCCAGCTTGGCGCTCTCGGCGAGGCGGCGCAGCCGGGCGATCTGGTGGGCCTCGCGGGACGGGTCGGCGGGCGGCAGCTGGTGGGCGGCCTTGAGATGGCCGACCTGTTGGGTGCATTTGAAGCGTTCGGCGAGCATGTGGACGACGGCGGCGTCGATGTTGTCGATGCTGTCGCGCAGCCGGGCGAGTTCCGCGCGCACGGCGGGGTCGACCTCGCCGCCCGTTCCGTCGTTGCCGTTGCTGGTGTTGCTGGTGGTCATGAGGAGCAACTTTACGTGGCGTGCCGGGGCTCGATCATGGGCGGATCGTCGGGGTCGGGTATGCGGTCGCTCCAGCCGCCGGGGAGGGTGCGGCCCTGTTGTTCGCGGAAGCGGACGGGGGCCATGCCGACACGGCGGGTGAACAGGCGGGAGAAGTAGGCGGGGTCGTCATAGCCGACGCGTCGGGCGACGGCGGCGACGGGGAGTTCGGTGGCGGCGAGGAGTTCCTTGGCGCGGCCCAGGCGGATGCCGAGGAGGTAGTCCTTGGGGCTGCGGCCGGCGCCGCGGCGGACGGCGGCGCGCAGTTCGGCGGGGGTCATGCCGTGCCGGGCCGCGTGCTCGGCGACGGACAGTGGCTGGAACGCGTCACGGGCGAGGGCGTGCAGGACGGGGTCGCCGTCGGGAGCGAGGTCGGCGCGGGCGCGGCGCAGTGCGACGAGGAGTTCGTGGACGGTGGCGCCGGTCTCGACTTCGAGGAGGGGGTTGCCGCGGCGGGCGGCGCGGGCGATGCGGCCGACGGTGGCGCGGGCGCCGGTGGCGTCGGAGAGCGGCACGACGGGGCGGTCGGGTTCGATGTAGCCGAGTTCGGTGTACGTGGCGGTGGCGGGCCCGGTGAAGTCGACGAAGCACTCGTCCCAGCTGGGGTCGGGCCCGTAGTGGTGGGGTACGCCGGGGGTGAGCCAGAGCAGGGCGGGCGCGGTGACGGTGTGGTGGTGTCCGTCGGGGCCCCGGAACCAGCCGCCGCCCGCGCTGACGACGACGGCCACGTGGTGGTCGAGGGTGCGGGGCCCGACGGTGGGCAGTTCGCCGTGCTGCAGGCCCACGCCGAGGCAGGCGAGGCCGAGCCGGTGGTGGACGGGAGCGGGGGAGAAATAGCGCATCCAGGTGTGGTGCATCCGCGCGCCTCCCCTCCTCCGCGCCCTCGTGCCGGCGTCACTCTTTGGTCCAACCAGAGCTGATCTTTGTCCATGGACGCGGCCGCCGCCAGAGGTGAGGGTGAGCGCATGAGCGAGTTCACGGTGGGGGACACGGATTTTCTGCTGGACGGGCGCCCGGTGCGGCTGCTGTCGGGCGCGTTGCACTACTTCCGGGTGCACGAGGAGCAGTGGGGGCATCGGCTGAGGATGCTGCGGGCGATGGGGCTCAACTGTGTGGAGACGTACGTCCCGTGGAATCTGCACGAGCCGCGCCCGGGCGAGTACCGGGACGTCCAGGCGCTGGGCCGGTTCCTGGAGGCCGTACGGGAGGCGGGCCTGTGGGCGATCGTGCGCCCCGGCCCGTACATCTGCGCGGAGTGGGAGAACGGGGGGCTGCCGCACTGGCTGACGGGGAAGCTCCGCACCAGGGACGAGGAGTACGTGGGGCACGTGGAGCACTGGTTCCACCAGGTGCTGCACGAGATCGTGCCGCGGCAGATCGACCGCGGCGGTCCGGTGCTGATGGTGCAGGTGGAGAACGAGTACGGAAGCTACGGCTCCGACCAGGTGTATCTGCGGCGCCTGGTGGACGTGCTGCGGGCCAAGGGCGTGAGCGTCCCGCTGGTCACCTCGGACGGTCCCGAGGACCACATGCTGGGCGGCGGTTCGATCCCCGGTGTCCTCGCGACCGTCAACTTCGGCTCCCGCGCACGCGCGGCCTTCGAGGTGCTGCGCCGGCACCGGTCCGAGGGGCCGCTGATGTGCATGGAGTTCTGGTGCGGCTGGTTCGACCACTGGGGCGGCGAGCACGTCGTACGGGATGCGGGGGACGCGGCGCAGGCGTTGCGCGAGATCCTGGAGTGCGGGGCTTCGGTCAACCTGTACATGGCGCACGGGGGTACCAGCTTCGCGGGCTGGGCGGGGGCGAACCGGGGCGGGGGCGCGTTGCACGAGGGCCCCTTGGAGCCGGACGTCACCTCCTACGACTACGACGCGCCCATCGACGAACTGGGGCGCCCCACCGAGAAGTTCTGGCGCTTCAGGGAGATCCTGGCCGCGTACGCCGAGGGGCCGCTGCCGGAGCTGCCGGCCGCGCCCGCGCCGCTCGGTGCGGGCGCGGCCGTGGACCTTCGGGAGTGGGCCGCGCTGGACGCCGTACTGGAGACACTGGGCGGCCGGGACGCCGAGTACCCCGTCCCGCCCACCTTCGAGGAACTGGACGTCGACCGGGGGCTGGTGAAGTACGAGGTGACCGTCCCCGGCCCGCGGCAGCCGTACCCCCTCCGGCTGCGCGGGCTGCGGGACCTGGCGGTGGTGTACGTCGACGGCGCGGCGGCCGGGGTGCTCACTGAGGACGATCCGGTGCTCAAGGAGCCTGTCGCGGGGCACGCGCGCGTGGAGGCGTGGGTGGAGTCCCTGGGGAGGGTCAACTATGGTCCGCGTTCGGGTGAGCCGAAGGGCATCACCGGGGGGATGTTGCACGAGCGGCAGTATCTGCACGGGGTGCGGGCGCGGGGGCTGCGTCTCGACGCGTTCGACGGTGGGGGTGTGGGGCGGGTGCCGTTCGGGGGGTTGCCGGCGGAGGGCGGTCGCGGGCTGTACCGGGGGACCGTGGAGGTGCGTGGCGCCGGGGACGCCTTCCTCGAACTTCCGGGCTGGACGCGGGGGTTCGTGTGGGTCAACGGGTTCGGTCTCGGGCGGTACTGGTCGGTGGGGCCGCAGCGGTCGTTGTACGTTCCCGGGCCGGTGCTGCGTGAGGGTGCCAACGAGGTGTGGATCCTGGAGCTCCAGGAGGCGTCGCCGAGGGCGCCGGTCCTCGGCGCACCGGACGCGGTGTCGCCTGCGGCGGGCCGGTGACGGTCGGCTGAGCGGCGGGCGGAAGCAACCCCCTTCTCTCGCCCCCGCCGCCCCTACCCGTCCCATCCTCCTGGGGCTGCGCCCCAGCCCCGCCAGGGGCGCTGCGCCCCCTGGACCCCCGCATCGGCCTGAACGGCCTCGTCCTCAAACGCCGGACGGGCTGAAGGGCGCGCGCAGCGCCCCTTCGGCGGCGCGGGGAACTGCGCGCTCTCCCCTCCCCCACCCGCCCGCGGCCGAAGTACACACCCGGGATCGTGGGGGCGCAGGTCCTACAGGGTGGACGCTGCTCTGGCTATGTCGGCGGCGAAGGTCGAGACCTCGGAGTACACCCCGGGATACCCCGGCTCCGCACAGCCCTGTCCCCAACTGACGATCCCGACCTGGATGTACGCCCCCGAGTCGTCCTTGCGGAACATCGGGCCGCCGGAGTCGCCCTGGCACGTGTCGACCCCACCCTGCTGTACGAACCCGGCGCAGATCTCGTCACCGGGCACGAGATCGCTGCCGTACGCCTGCTGACAGGTGGCGTCGCTGACGAAGGGGACGGTGGCCTTGAGGAGGTAGCGCTGTTGGGCGCCGCCCTCGCGCGCGGCGCCCCATCCGGCGATGGTGAAGTTGCCGTTGTTGTACGCGGTGGTGGTGGCGATCTTCAGCGTGGGCTGGTTGACGGGCGAGGCGAGTTTGATCAGCGCCCAGTCCTTGCCCTTGCCGTTGTAGCCGGGCGCCTGGAGCACCTTGGTCGACTTGACCTTGATCGCGCTGCTGCTCTGCAGGTCGACGACGCCTGCGGTGGCGGTGATGGAGGTGTTGTTGCCGGAGCCGTTCACACAGTGCGCGGCAGTGAGGACGATCTGCTGGGTGTAGAGCGCACCGCCGCAGCCCATGGAGAGCCGGACCATGAACGGGAACTCTCCCTGCGCCGCGCGGGTGCCACCGACGACGGGCGTGGGCGCGGCCTGCGCGGAGACGGGCTGGAGCGAGACGGTGGCGAGGGTGACGGCACCGAGGGCGAGGACTCTCTTGATGCCCGTGAACTTCTTCGGAGACTTCAACGTGCTTCCTCTCGTGGGGGGTTGGAAGCCCGACGGGGTCACACCGAGGCCGCACGACACGACAGTCGTCGCACCTATCGAGTGACATGCACCCGCCAAGCCTTTGCGAATTATTTAGACACCAGAGCGCTCCGACAAGGACCGCATTTCGGCCAGCCGCACCCCGCTGCCCACCGGAACCGCGCTTAGAGTGGAGTGCAGGAGGCCCGGCGTCTTCAGGGGGTACGGACGTGGCGAACGGCGGACCCGTCGAGCACGGCTTCCCGCATCTGGAGACGGTGCGGGCATCGATCACCGCGCTCTACAAGCGGCTCTCGTACGACACCATCCACACCTTCGCGACCAGCGTGGCCCCCGCCGACGTGGCCTTCAGCGACATCGACGACCTGCATCTGGGCGCGCAGCGCGTGGCCCGCGAGATGGTGCGCCACTACCACCTCCCGGACGCCCGGCTGATCATCGGCTTCCGCGAGATGACCCAGGCGGCCAACGTCGAACTCACGGCGGGCCCCGAGTACTTCGTCGAACTGAACGACCGCTTCCGCTCCCACCGCCAGGACATCGGCGCCGCTCTCGCCCACGAGGTGATGCACGTCTATCTGCACCGACTCGACCTCTACTTCCCCGGCACACGTGACAACGAGATCCTCACGGACACCGCGGCGACCTACCTCGGGGCGGGCTGGCTGCTTCTCGACGCCTACCGGGAGGACTCGGCCTCCTCGCAGAAACTCGGCTACCTCACCCCGGAGGAGTTCGGCTACGTCCTCGCCAAACGCGCCCTGGTCTTCGGCGAGGACCCCTCGATCTGGTTCACCAGCCCGCAGGCGTACACGGCGTACACGCGGGGCATGGCACAGGCCCGCCGTGACGCGCAGCAGCCCCCGCTGACCGCGGCCGGCTGGGCGGGCCGCCGCCGCTACGCGAAGGACCGACGGCACGCCCAGGACCAGCACACCCCGGGCCCGCACCCCGGCGTCCCCTACGCGTTCAGCCCCGACAGCCGCGGCCCCCTGCGCGTCTCCTTCCCCTGCCCGACCTGCCACCAGCGGATCCGGGTACCGGTCCGGGGCCGGGTACGGGCGCGCTGCGCACTGTGCAGGACGGTGCTGGAGTGCGACACATAGGGTGAGACACAACACCCCAAAAGGCTTTGCCTCTCGCGTCCTTGGCGAGCGAGGGTCGAAGGATGAGCACGAACGACCCCGCGGCACACCTCTTCACGGCCGTGCACGAGGGCGACGAGGACGCGGTGGTACGGCTGCTGCGCTCCGGTGTGAGCCCGGACGCGGTGGACGAGGACGGCCGGACGGCGCTGTATCTCGCGGCGGTGAGCGACCGGCCCGGCGTCGTACGACTGCTGCTGGCGACCGGGGCCGCGCCCGACCGGCTCAGCCAGGGCGCGGACGCGCCGCTGTGCGGGGCGGCGTGCGGTGGGCACACGGAGGTCGTACGCGCCCTGCTGGCGGCCGGGGCCGCGCCGGACACGGTGGAGGAGTTCGGGTTCACGGCGCTGACGTGGGCGGTGCGGCTGGGGCGGGTCGCGGTGGTGACGGAACTCCTCGCGGCGGGCGCCGACCCCGACCGCCCGGGCCCGACCGGTGAGCCCCCGCTCGTCGCGGCCGCCCGCCGTGGCTCGCCCGGCTGTGTGCGCGCCCTCCTGCGGCGCGGAGCGCGGGCGCGCTCGGCAGCGCTCGCCGAGGCCCACCGCCGGCTCGCCGTCGATGTGGAGACCGAAGTGCGCGCGGGCCTGGAAGAGACCTGGGGCCCGGGCCACCCCTCCGTCACCCACCGCTACCCGGAGGACGGCGGCATCACCGTGGAGGTCCAACTCCTCGGCCCGGCCGGGGATCCGGTCGCGAGCAACGACCAGCAGACGGGCCACGCCGCGATAGCGACCCTCCTCGAATCCGCCCTCGGCATCGCCGCGCCCGCCGCCGAACTGGCCGCCCGCGCGCTGCGCCCCGCCGACCCCGACAACGACGACTGGACCGAGGCGGCGACGGCACTCGGCCTGCGCGGCGACGAGGAGACGTTCCGGGCGGCGGTCCAGTGGTGCGCCGTCCCCGACCCTCTCCGCCAGGCCTTCGGCGCGGACGTACTGGGCCGCCTGGGCAACCCCCAGGGCCTGCCGATCCTGCACACCCTCACGCGCGCGGCCGACCCCGTGGTCCGCGACCGGGCGACGAGCGCGCTGGCGCGGCTGGACTCCGCAGGCCCGTAGCCGTCCGGCCCTTGAACGACGTGTCCTCAGGGCGGGACGCTCCCTTACCCCGCCCCGAACACCGCCCCTGGAACCTCCGCCTCCGCCAACAGCTTCAGGGCCGTGTCGCCGGCTTCGGACGGGGTCCAGCGGGCGCCCTTGTCCGCGGTGGGGCCCGGGCGCCAGCCCTCCATGACGGTGATGCGGCCGCCCTCGGTCTCGAAGACGCGGCCGGTGACTCCGGTGCTCGCGCTCGCGCCGAGCCAGACGACGAGGGGGGAGACGTTCTCGGGGGCCATCGCGTCGAAGGAGCCGGCGTCGGGGGCCGCCATGGTGTCCGCGAAGGCGCGCTCGGTCATCCGGGTGCGGGCCGCGGGGGCGATCGCGTTGACCTGGACGCCGTAGCGGCCCAGTTCGGCCGCGGCGACCAGGGTCAGCCCGATGATCCCGGCCTTGGCGGCGCTGTAGTTTCCCTGTCCGACCGAACCCAGCAGGCCCGCCCCGCTGCTGGTGTTGACGACCCTCGCCCGGGGCGTTCGGCCTTCCTTCGCCTGCGACCGCCAGTGCGCCGCCGCGTGCCTCAGCGGCAGGAAGTGGCCCCTGAGGTGAACGCGCAGCACGGCGTCCCAGTCGTCCTCGTCGAGGTTGACGAGCATCCGGTCGCGAAGAAAACCCGCGTTGTTGACGAGGGTGTCCAAACGTCCGTACGTCTCCAGGGCGGTGCGTACGAGGTCGGCGGCGCCGTCGGTGGTGGCGATGTCACCGCCGTGCGCCACCGCTTGTCCGCCCGCCGCCCGGATCTCCGCCACGACCCGCGCGGCCGGGCTGTCCGGGCCGGGTGTGCCGTCGAGGCCCACCCCGAGGTCGTTCACGACGACCCGCGCCCCCTCGGCGGCATACGCGAGCGCGTGCGCGCGGCCGAGTCCGCGCCCGGCGCCCGTGACGATCACGACCCGCCCCTCGCACAGCAGCGGTCCACTCATCTCAGTCCTCCTTGCCCGACGTGCCGAATGAGTCGGACGTGCCGGCCTTGTTGGCGGTCGCCGCGTCCAGGAAGGCGGGCCGCTCGCCGCCGCCGTGGACGAGCAGCGAGGCCCCGCTGATGTACCTCGCCGCGTCCGAGGCGAGGAAGACCGCTGCCCCGCCGATGTCGGACGGGTCGGCGAGACGGCCCAGCGGGACGGTGCGGGAGACGGCGGCGATGCCGTCCTCGCCGCCGTAGTGCAGATGGGAGAGTTCGGTGCGGACCATGCCGACGACGAGGGTGTTGACCCGGACGTCGGGAGCCCACTCGACGGCCATCGAACGGGCCAGGTTCTCAAGGCCCGCCTTGGCCGCCCCGTACGCCGCCGACCCGGGCGACGGCCGCGCCCCGCTCACGCTGCCGACCATCACGATCGATCCCCGGGCCCGTCTGAGGTGCTCGTAGGCGGCGAGCGAGGCGGTCAGCGGCACGACGAGGTTCAGCTCGATCACGCGCGCGTGGCGCTCGCCGTCCGCCTCCGTCAGTGGACGGTAGGGCGCGCCGCCCGCGTTGTTCACCAGCACGTCGAGCCGGGGCAGCGCGGCGAAGAAGGCGTGCACGGCCGCCGGGTCGCGCAGGTCCACGGACACGAACTCCGCGCCCTCCAGCGGTACGTCGGGGGGTCTGCGGGCACAGACCACCACGTCCGCGCCCGCCTCGGCGAACGCCCGTGCGATCCCGGCCCCCACCCCACGGGTGCCGCCCGTGACGACGACGGTCCTGCCTCCGAGATCCAGGTTGTCCACAGGGCCTCCCGCCCGGATGCGTTCACTGCTAGCTTCGAGAGTGCGCCTAACAAACGTTTGGTGGAATGGTCCTGAGGTGGAAAGGTAGCTGATGCGTCCATGGGTGTCTCCACCTCGTCCCCGGAAAAGGGGATTTCCGTCGTCACGGTCGACTTCCCGCCGGTCAACGCGCTGCCGGTGCGCGGCTGGTTCGACCTGGCCGACGCCCTGCGCGCGGCGGGCCGCGATCCCGGCGTCCGGTGCGTCGTGCTGACGGCCGAGGGGCGCGGTTTCAACGCGGGCGTGGACATCAAGGAGATGCAGCGCGAGACCAGGGACAGCGGGGGCCATCGCGCGCTCATAGGGGCCAACCGCGGCTGTTTCGAGGCCTTCGCCGCGGTCTACGAGTGCGAGGTCCCCGTCGTCGCGGCGGTGCACGGCTTCTGTCTGGGCGGCGGGATCGGGCTGGTGGGGAACGCGGACGCGATCGTGGCGAGCGAGGACGCCACCTTCGGTCTGCCCGAGCTGGACCGCGGCGCCCTCGGCGCGGCCACGCATCTGGCCCGTCTGCTCCCGGGCCACCTGGTGCGCGCGCTGTACTACACCTCACGCACGGCGACCGCCGCCGAGCTGCTCGCGCACGGCTCGGTGTGGCGGGTCGTGCCGCGCGGGGAACTCCTGGGCGCCGCGCTGGAGCTGGCGCGTGAGATCGCCGCCAAGGACGGCGAGCTGATCCGGCTCGCGAAGGCCGCGCTCAACGGCATCGACCCCGTGGACGTGCGCCGCAGCTACCGATTCGAGCAGGGCTTCACCTTCGAGGCGAACCTCAGCGGGGTCGCCGACCGTGTCCGCGACACCTTCGGGAAGGAGGGGGTCGACAGGTGAGCGACAAGACGATGACCACCGACGAGGTGGTCTCCCGGCTCCACAGCGGGATGACTCTCGGCATCGGCGGCTGGGGCTCGCGCCGCAAGCCGATGGCCCTGGTGAGAGCACTGCTCCGCACCAAGATCACCGATCTCACCGTGGTGTCGTACGGCGGCCCGGACGTCGGCCTGCTCGCCGCCGCGGGCCGGATCCGGAGGCTCGTCACCGCCTTCACCACCCTCGACTCGATCCCGCTCGAACCGCACTACCGGGCGGCGCGCGAGCGCGGCGCGTTCGAGCTGACGGAGGTCGACGAGGCGATGTTCATGTGGGGGCTGCACGCCGCCGCGAACCGCCTGCCCTTCCTCCCCGTCCGGGCCGGGCTCGGCTCGGACGTGATGCGGGTCAACCCCGGCCTGCGCACGGTCACTTCACCGTACGCCGACGCCTCCTCGGGGGTACGGGAGGAGCTCGTCGCCATGCCCGCCCTGCGCCTGGACGCGGCCCTGGTCCACATGAACCGCGCCGACCGCCTGGGCAACGGTCAGTATCTGGGCCCGGATCCGTACTTCGACGACCTGTTCTGCGAGGCGGCCGACGCCGCGTACGTCTCGTGCGAGCGCGTGGTCGACACGGCGGAGCTCACCAAGGCGGCCGCCCCGCAGACCCTGCTGCTCAGGCGGTCGAGCGTGACGGGCGTCGTCGAGACTCCGAACGGCGCGCACTTCACGTCCTGCGCCCCCGACCACGGACGCGACGAGCCCTTCCAGAAGCTGTACGCCACCACGCCGTACGCCGAGTTCGCCGCGCGCTTCCTCGCCGGCGACGAACATGCCTACCAGTCCGCCGTACGGGCCTGGCACAAGGAGCGGCGATGAGCCCCGCGTCCACTCCCGCCCCCGACGCCCCCGCCTCTGGCGCCCCCGCACCCGTGGTCACCCGCGCCGAGTACTGCGTGATCGCCTGCGCCGAGGCCTGGCGGGACAACGGCGAGGTGCTTGCCAGCCCCATGGGCCCCGTCCCCTCCATCGGCGCCCGTCTCGCCAAGCGCACCTTCTCCCCCGATCTGCTGCTGACCGACGGCGAGGCGATGCTCGTCGGCCTCGACGGCACCCCGGAGGGCTGGCTGCCGTACCGGCAGCACCTGACCATGGTCACCGGCGGACGTCGGCACGTGATGATGGGCGCGAGCCAGCTCGACCGCTTCGGCAACCAGAACATCTCCTGCATCGGCGACTGGTCCAGGCCCACGCGTCAGCTGCTCGGCGTGCGCGGCGCGCCGGTCAACACCCTGAACAACCCCACCAGTTACTGGGTCCCCAGGCACTCGCGGCGCGTCTTCGTGGAGCGGGTCGACATGGTGTGCGGGGTGGGGTACGACCGTGCCGCCGCCGCGGGCCCGAGCGCCACCCGCTTCCACCGCGTGCCGCGCGTGGTCAGCGACCTCGGCGTCTTCGACTTCGCCACCCCCGACCACTCGATGCGCCTCGCCTCGCTGCACCCGGGCGTCACCGTGGAGCAGGTGCGGGAGGCGACGGGCTTTCGGCTGGCGGTCCCCGACGAGGTGCCCCGCACCCGTGAACCGACGCCCGAGGAGCTGAGACTGATCCGCGAAGTCATCGATCCGGGCGGCGCCCGGGACCGAGAGGTCAGGAGCTGATGGAGACCGCGCTCACCCGCCTCGTGGGTGTCCGTCACCCCGTCGTGCAGACCGGTATGGGGTGGGTGGCCGGACCACGCCTGGTCTCCGCCACGGCGAACGCGGGGGCGCTGGGCATCCTGGCCTCCGCGACGATGACCCTCGACCACCTGAGAGAGGCCATACGCGAGGTGAAGTCCCGTACGGACGCGCCGTTCGGCGTGAATCTGCGCGCCGACGCCGGGGACGCGGGCGAGCGGGTACGGATCATCGTCGACGAGGGGGTACGGGTGGCGTCCTTCGCCCTCGCGCCCTCCCGCGAGCTGATCGCCGAGCTGAAGGAGGCGGGCGTGGTCGTCGTCCCCTCCGTCGGGGCGCGCCGGCACGCCGAGAAGGTGGCAGCCTGGGGTGCCGACGCGGTGATCGTGCAGGGCGGCGAGGGCGGCGGCCACACCGGCGAGGTCGCGACGACGGTGCTGCTGCCGCAGGTGGTGGACGCGGTGGACATCCCCGTGGTCGCGGCGGGCGGTTTCCACGACGGGCGGGGTCTGGTCGCGGCGCTGGCGTACGGGGCGGCCGGGATCGCGATGGGCACCCGTTTCCTGCTCACTTCGGACTCGACGGTCCCGGCCGCGGTGAAGGCGAAGTACCTGGCGGCGACGGTCGGCGACATCACGGTCACCACGGCCGTGGACGGCCTGCCCCATCGCATGCTGCGTACGGACTTCGTCGGCTCCCTGGAGAGGTCCGGCCGTGCGAGGGCCTTCGTCCAGGCCGTCCGTCGGGCCGCCGGGTTCCGGAGGATCTCCGGGCTCTCCTGGTCGCGGATGGTCCGCGACGGTCTCGCCATGAAGCACGGCAAGGAGCTGACCTGGAGCCAGGTGCTGCTCGCCGCGAACACGCCGATGCTCCTGAAGTCGTCGATGGTGGACGGGCGTACGGACCTGGGGGTGATGGCCTCGGGGCAGGTCGCGGGGGTGATCGAGGATCTGCCGTCGTGCGAGGAGCTGGTCGACCGGGTGATGGCGGAAGCCCGGGAAACCCTCGGCGCCCTGGCGGTCGTGGGTGCTTCAATGCCCGGATGACTCAGACCATAGCCGAGCCGTGGGGCCGGGGCACGACCCCATTACCGAGGTCGCAATGTCCGACAACAAACTCGTCGGACCTACCGCCGGGCAGGCGGAAAGTAACGCTTGTGGAGGCCTTGTAAGACCAGCTCTCGCAGGAGAGGGGCAAGGGCCTGTGAAGCAGGAACCCGTGGTGGCACTGTGTAGCGGTGCGGACCAAAATCGCCAGTGTTCGCGCAGGTGAGGGCGCCAACGCTGCCAGGTTCGTACGCTACCTGGCACCGGGGCGGGCGGAGGCCCACCGTCGCCTCCCCGCCGCCCTACGCGTCAGAGCCGTTCGATGATCGTCACGTTCGCCTGGCCGCCGCCCTCGCACATCGTCTGGAGGCCGAACCGGCCGCCGGTGCGCTCCAGTTCGTGCAGGAGCGTCGTCATCAGTTTCACGCCCGTCGCCCCCAACGGATGCCCCAGAGCGATGGCGCCGCCGTTGACGTTGACCTTCCGCGGGTCGGCGCCGGTCTCCTTGAGCCAGGCGAGGACGACCGGGGCGAAGGCCTCGTTGATCTCGACGAGGTCGATGGCGTCGAGGGACATGCCGGATTTCTTCAGGGCGTACGCGGTGGCCGGGATGGGCGCGGACAGCATACGGATGGGGTCCTCGCCGCGTACGGAGAGGTGGTGGACGCGGGCGCGCGGGGTCAGCCCGTGCTCCCGTACCGCCCGCTCGGAGGCGAGCAGCATCGCGGCGGCGCCGTCGGAGACCTGGGAGGAGCAGGCGGCGGTGATGGTGCCGCCCTCGACGACCGGCTTCAGGGCCGCCATCCTCTCCAGTGAGGTGTCCCGGCGCGGGCCCTCGTCGACGGTGACCTCGCCGTAGGCCACGGTCTCGCGGGCGAAACGGCCCTCGTCGACGGCGCGGATCGCCCGCCGGTGCGAGCGGAGGGCGAACTCCTCCTGGTCGCGGCGGCTGATGCCCCACTTGGCGGCGATCATCTCGGCCCCGGCGAACTGGTTGACGGGCCGGTCGCCGTAGCGCGCCCGCCAGCCCTCGCTGCCCGCGAAGGGGCCTTCGGTGAGGCCGAGGGGTTCGGCGGCCTGGCGAGAGGCGAAGGCGATGGGGATCTGGCTCATGTTCTGGACTCCGCCCGCGACCACTAGGTCCTGGGTGCCGGACAGGACGCCCTGGGCGGCGAAGTGCACGGCCTGCTGGGAGGAGCCGCACTGCCGGTCGACGGTGACGCCCGGCACCTCCTCGGGGAGCCCGGCCGCCAGCCAGCAGGTGCGGGCGATGTCCCCGGCCTGCGGCCCCACGGTGTCCAGACAGCCGAAGACGACGTCCTCGACGGCGGCCGGGTCGACTCCGGAGCGCTCGACCAGCGCCTTGAGGACATGCGCGCCGAGGTCGGCCGGGTGGACACCGCTCAGGCCTCCCCCGCGCCGCCCGACGGGCGTACGGACCGCTTCGACGATGTAGGCCTCGGCCATGACAACTCCCTCACAGACATGGGCTATCGCGGACATGGGCTATGCGCGTACGGAGATGCCGTCCAGCACCATCGACAGGTACTGCCGGGCGATCTCCTCGGGGCTGTGCTGTCCGCCGGGCCGGTACCAGGACGCGGCGACCCACACGGTGTCGCGCACGAAGCGGTAGGTGAGCCGGATGTCGAGGTCGGCCCGGAAGACCTCGGCGGCCACGCCGCGCTCCAGCGTGCTCAGCCACGCCTTCTCGAAGTTGCGCTGCGACTCGGCGAGGAAGGCGAATCGCTGCTGGACGGCGAGGTGCCGCGACTCCTTCTGGTAGATGGCGACGGCGGCACGGTGCCGGTCGATCTCCCGGAAGGACTCCGTGACCAGGGCCTCCAGCGTCCGGCGCGGGTCGAGTTCGGCGTCCAGGACTGCGTCGTAGCCCTCCCAGAGCTCGTCGAGGAAGGTCCGCAGGATCTCCTCCAGCATCGATTCCTTGGAGTCGAAGTGGTAGTAGAGGCTGCCCGCGAGCATCCCGGCCTCGTCCGCGATCTTGCGTACGGTGGTGGCGTTGTAGCCCTGCTCGGCGAAGACCTCCGCGGCGGTGTCGAGGAGTTCGCGGCGCCGCTCGGGAGTGGCGGTCACCTGGGGCTTCTTCTTGGTAGGCACGGTTCCATTGTGGTCCCAGGGGTGCCGGCCGACGGCGCCCTACGCATGTTGGCTGCTGACGGAGACGACTTCGCCTGTCATGTACGAGGAGTAGCCGGACGCCAGGAACACGATCACGTTGGCCACCTCCCAGGGCTCGGCGTAGCGGCCGAAGGCCTCGCGGCCCGTCAGTTCCTCCAGCAGCTCGGGCGTGGTCACCTTCACCAGGTGCGGGTGCATGGCGAGACTCGGTGACACCGCGTTGACGCGCACCCCGTAGTCGGCGGCCTCGACGGCCGCGCACCGGGTGAGCGCCATGACGCCCGCCTTGGCCGCGGCGTAGTGCGCCTGACCGGCCTGGGCGCGCCAGCCGACGACGGAGGCGTTGTTGACGACGACTCCGCCGCCGTCCTGGTCCCTGAAACGGCGCAGGGCGGCCCGGGTGCACCGGAACGTGCCGTTCAGTGTCACGTCCAGCACTCTCGACCACTGCTCGTCGGTCATGTCGACCAGGGCACAAGTGCCGCCGAGGCCCGCGTTGTTGATGACGATGTCCAGGCCGTCGTGGAGGTCTCCCGCCAGCGCGAACAGGGCTTCCACCTGCTGCTCGTCCGTCACGTCGCACGGCAGCGAGGTGACGTTCGCCGCGCCGAACTCCGCGGCGAGGGCCTCTTCGCTCTCCTTGAGGCGGCGGACATGGGCGTCACCGATGAGCACCCGCGCCCCCTCCTCCAGGAACCTGCGCGCCGTCGCGCTGCCGATGCCCGCGCCCGCGGCGGCGGTGATGACGGCGGTACGCCCGGTCAGCAGCCCGTGCCCGGTGACGTAGGCCGGACTCTCGACGTCGCTCATACCTCCACGCTAACCTACCAAACACTTGTTAGGGAAGGTGCTGCCGATGGATCTGACCCTCTCCCCCGCCGACGAGGCCTTCCGCGCCGAGGCCCGGACCTGGCTCGCTGCCCATGTGCCACGGACGCCCCTTCCGTCCCTGGAGACCGAGGAGGGCTTCGCGGCGCACCGCGTGTGGGAGGCCGAACTCGCCGCGGACCGCTGGTCGGTGGTGTCCTGGCCGGAGGTGTACGGCGGCCGGGGCGCGGACATCGTGCGCTGGCTGGTGTTCGAGGAGGAGTACTACGCGGCGGCCGCGCCGGGCCGGGTCGGCCAGAACGGCATCAACCTCCTGGCGCCCACCCTCTTCGACCACGGCACGCAGGAACAGCGCGCCCGGATCCTGCCCTCCATGGCCACCGGGGAGATCGTCTGGGCGCAGGCGTGGTCCGAGCCGGAAGCGGGGTCCGACCTGGCCTCGCTCACCTCGCGCGCGGTGCGCGCGGAGGGGGGCTGGCTGCTGAGCGGGCAGAAGACGTGGTCGTCGCGGGCCGCCTTCGCCGACCGCGCGTTCGGCCTCTTCCGCAGTGAGCCGGACACGCCGAGGCCTCATCAGGGCCTGACCTATCTGATGTTCGACCTGCGCGCGCCCGGGGTCACCGTGCGCCCCATCGGCCGCCTGGACGGCAGACCGGCCTTCGCCGAGGTCTTCCTCGACGAGGCGTTCGTCCCGGACGAGGACGTGATCGGCGAGCCGGGCGGGGGCTGGCGGGTCGCCATGTCGACGGCGGGCAACGAGCGAGGACTGACGCTGCGTTCACCGGGCCGCTTCCTCGCCGCCGCGGACCGCCTGGTGGCCCTGTGGCGCGGCCACGCCGACCCTTCGGACACGGCGCTGCGCGACCGGGTGGCCGACGCGGTGATCGGCGCCCGCGCCTACCAGCTCTTCACCTACGCCCATGCCTCCCGCTTCCTCGACGGCGCGGCCATGGGCCCGGAGTCCAGCCTGAACAAGGTCTTCTGGTCCGAGTACGACATCGCGCTGCACGAGACGGCCCTCGATCTCCTCGGCCCGGAGGGCGAGTCGGCGGACACGGACTGGTCCGAGGGGTACGTCTTCTCGCTCGCCGGTCCGATCTACGCCGGCACCAACGAGATCCAGCGCGACATCATCGCCGAGCGTCTGCTCGGCCTCCCGAAGGGCCGCCGCTGATGCGCTTCCTCCTCGACGCCGAGCAGCGGGCGTTCGCCGACTCGCTGGACGCGATGCTGACGGCCGCGGACACCCCGTCGGTCGTACGGGACTGGAGCCGCGGCGACCTCGGCGGCGGGCGCGCGCTGTGGTCCCGTATCGCGAAGGCGGGCGTGTTCGCGCTCGCGGTGCCGGAGGCGTACGAGGGGATGGGTCCGCGTCCGGTGGAACTGGCCGTGGGTTTCGTCGAGTTGGGACGGCACGCGGTGCCCGGCCCGCTGGTGGAGACGGTCGCGGCGGCCGCCCTGCTGGCCGAGCTGGCGGACCCCCTCCCCGCCGGGCGGCTGCTCCCGTCGCTGGCCTCGGGCGAGGCGTCGGCGACGCTGGCCCTCGACGGGGCGTACGCGCTGGACGGCGACGCGGCGAGCATCCGCCTCGCCCTGGCCGCCAACGCACTGCGTCTGGCACCCGGCCACGGCCCGGTACGCGCCTGCCTGGACCCCGCCCGCCGCCTCACACCCCTGTCACCGGGCGGTGAACTCCTCGCCACCGCCCCGCCCGTCGCCCGTGCCCTTGTCTGGGCCCGGCTCGCCACCGCCGCCCAGGCGCTCGGCGTCGGTCTCGCGCTCCTTGACCGGACCGTCGCGTACGTCAGGCAGCGCACCCAGTTCGGTGTCCCCGTCGGCTCGTTCCAGGCGGTGAAGCATCGCCTCGCCGACGCGAAGATCGGCCTGGAGTTCGCGCGGCCGCTGCTGTTCGGCGCGGCCCTGACGATGTCGCCCGCCGATGTGGCCGCGGCCAAGGTCACGGCCTGCGAGGCCGCGTACGCCACCGCGCGCACGGCGCTCCAGCTGCACGGCGCCATCGGCTACACCGCGGAGTACGACCTGTCGCTGTGGCTGGCCAAGGCCCGTGCCCTGCGCACCGCGTGGGGCACCGCGGCCGAGTGCCGGGCCGCGGTGCTCAGTGGTGGTGATCGCCGCTGGTGAGTTCCCGGTACTCCTCCGGTGTCGGCTTCGGGATCTGGGTGTCGGGCCCGTACATGGCGCGGGCGAGCCGGGCGCGCAGCCTGCGGCCGGGGCCGACCCGGCGGGCGACGCCGTTCGCGTCCACGAGCGGTCCCACCTCGTACGGCGGGGGCTGCTCGTGCTGGGTGAGCGTGAACCGCTGCGCCGGTGTGAGCGGTTCGTGCACCTCGACGTACTCGCCGTGCGGAAGCATCCGGATGATCCCGGACTCCCTTCCGTGCAGCACCTTGTCGCGGTCCCGTCGCTGGAGTCCCATGCAGATCCGGCGTGTGACGACGAAGGCGAGGGCCGGGGCGACGAAGAAGGAGACCCGTACGAACCAGGTGATGGCGTTGATGGAGAGGTGGAAGTGGGTGGCCCACAGGTCGTTGCCACCGCCGACCAGCAGCACTCCGTACAGCGTCAGCCAGGCGACGCCGAGCCCGGTGCGGGTGGGGACGTTGCGCGGCCGGTCCAGGATGTGGTGTTCTCGTCTGTCCCCGGTGATCCACGCCTCGATGAACGGGTAGACGGCGATGGCGGTCATGATCAGCGGGAAGAGGGAGAAGGGGATGAACACACCCAGTTGGAGGGTGTGGCCCCAGGCGTTGATCTCCCATCCCGGCATCACCCGGATGAGCCCCTCGGAGAAGCCGAGGTACCAGTCGGGCTGTGCGCCGGTCGTCACCAGGTCCGGCCGGTAGGGGCCGAAGGCCCAGACGGGGTTGATGGTCGCGATCGCCCCCATCAGCGACAGCACCCCGAAGACGAGGAAGAAGAACCCGCCCGCCTTGGCCATGTAGACCGGCATGAACGGCATCCCGACGACGGACTTCTGGTCGCGTCCGGGCCCCGGGTACTGCGTGTGCTTGTGGTAGAAGACCAGGATCAGATGGGCGACCACCAGGCCCAGCATGATGCCCGGCAGCAGGAGGACGTGGATCGGGAAGAAGCGCGGAATGATGTCGTGGCCCGGGAACTCGCCTCCGAAGAGGAAGAAGGAGAGGTACGTTCCCACGATCGGGACCGACAGGATCGCGCCCTGGGCGAAGCGGACGCCGGTGCCGGAGAGCAGGTCGTCGGGGAGCGAGTAGCCGGTCAGGCCGGTGATCAGGCCGAGCATCAACAAGGTCCAGCCGAAGAGCCAGTTGACCTCGCGGGGCTTGCGGAACGCGCCGGTGAAGAAGACGCGCATCATGTGCACGAGCATGCCGGCGAGGAAGACGATCGCCGCCCAGTGGTGGATCTGCCGGACCAGGAGTCCGCCGCGGACCTCGAAGCTGATGTGGAGGGTGGACTCGTAGGCGCGGGTCATGAGGATGCCGTTGAGCGGCTCGTACGGGCCGTGGTAGACGACCTCGGAGGCGCTCGGTTCGAAGAAGAGCGTGAGGTAGACGCCGGTCAGGATCAGGATCAGGAAGCTGTAGAGGCAGACCTCGCCGAGCATGAAGGACCAGTGGTCCGGGAAGACCTTGCGCATGTTGGCCTTGGCCAGTGCGTAGAGGCCCAGCCGGCCGTCGGCCCAGTCTGCGAGGCGTTCGCCTCGCGGCGTCTCGCCCCTTCGCTCCGTACGTGAAGTCCCTTGCCCCCGACCGGAGTTGATCTCTCCCGCGTCCATGGGCCACCCCCTCGGCCCACCAGGGTGGCACGACACCTCCCCGAAGCCAACGGCGCGTCACCCCCGACCTGTCTCTCGCCCCCGCCGCCCCTACCCGTCCCATCCCTGGGTGCTCCGCCCCCAGCCCCCCGGGTGGGCTCTCGACCTGCGGCCGGGTGGCGACCGATCGCGCAGTTCCCCGCGCCCCCAAAACACCCCAGGCCGCCCGCAGGCGCTCGGCCGACAGCCGGCGGGGGCTGAGCGCGCAGTTCCCCGCGCCCCCAAAACACCCAGCCCACCCGCAGTCGCTCGACCGACGGCCGGCGGGGGCTGAGCGCGCAGTTCCCCGCGCCCCCAAAACACCCAGCCCACCCGCAGTCGCTCGACCGACGGCCGGCGGGGGCCGAGCGCGCAGTTCCCCGCGCCCCCAAAACACCCAGCCCGCCCGCAGTCGCTCGGCCGACGGCCGGTGGGGGCCGAGCGCGCAGTTCCCCGCGCCCCCAAAGGCCTCGGGCGGTCGGGGTTTGAGGGTCGCGTCCCGCCCAGCCCGGCCCTCATCCTTCAGCCCGTCCGGCGATTGAGGACGAGGCCGGAGGCCGATGACCCGAGCACCCCGGCCGGCCCTCGTCTTCAGCCCGTCCGGCGTTTGAGGACGAGGCCGCTTGGGGCGGTTGGGGGTTTGGGGGCGGAGCCCCCGGGTGGGGATGGGACGGGTAGGGGCGGCGGGGGCGAGGACTCGGTTCGGTGCTCAGCCGCTCGGCGTGAGGGTGACCACGGCGGTGTGGGCGGTTGCGTGGAGTGTTGATCTCTCGTTGGCCAGGAGCACCGCGTCGTGGCGCCCGAGGGCCACCCCGGCCACCTCGGCGGTGCCGTCAAGGGCGACGATCAGGACGGCCGGCCCCGCCGGAAGGGCGAGGGACCGCCGGGGAGCGGTGACCATGACGGTGGGGGTCACGGCGGCGCCCCTGTGCCACATGACGTTGAGGTTGACGACCGGCCCCCCGAGGAGGCGGCAGCCGGTCGGCAGATCACCGGGGAAGCGCTGTGGGACGAACCGCGTGTCGACCCGGCGGTGTTCGCCGCCGACGGTCAGGTCCATCCCCTCCCCCGCGACCATGGTGAGGATCCGGTCCACGTCGGCGAACGCCGAGAAGGGCCCGTCGCCGCCCACGTCGGCCAGGCTCACCCGCCACTCGAAGTCCCCCGTGTCCGCGCCCTCGGGCCGGGCGACGATCTCGCGCGTCACCCCGCCACCGTTCTTCCAGGGCACGGCGACCCGCCCGGCGGCCGGCAGGACACGCACGGTCACCGGACGATCCCCCGCTCGCGCGCGGCCGTCAGCCACTGGGGGAAGTCGCCCACGATCCGGTCGTACAGCTCGGCGTCGGAGAGCTTCCCAGGCTGCGAACCGGCGTGGAAGAAGCCGGCGTTGTCGACGACCCGCCGCTGCGGCACCGGCAGCTCGTCGAGTTTGCGCAAGAACTCGAACTGCTTGCTGTCCGGGTCACCGAACCCTATGAACTGCCAGAACAGCGGAAGCTTCGCCGCCTTGCACAAGTACCGTTCGGCGGCGAGCTTGTTGATGGGACCGCCGTCGGTCTGGAAGACGACCAGGGCCGGGGCCTCGGAGCCGCCCTCGAGGTAGTGGTCGATGACCGCGTCCATGGCCAGGTGATAACTGGTCTTCCCCATGTGGCCGAGCCCGGCCACGATCTTCTCCACCCGGCCCTGGTGGTTGTCGAGCGCGATGTCCGTGACCGCGTCGATGTCCGTGGAGAAGAAGACGACAGGGACGGTGCCGTCGTCGTCGAGGTGCGCCGACAGGCCGAGCACCCGGTCCGCCAGCGCCTGCACGCTGCCGTCCTTGTAGTACGGCTTCATCGACCCGGAGTAGTCGACGACCAGGTACACCGCGGCCCGCTGTCCGCTCAGCCCGTGCTTGGCGAGGGAGACACCGGCGCTCTTGTACAGGCTGACCAGTGCGGGCGCGGTCTCCTCCACCTTGGTGAGGCTGATTCCGGCCATGCGGGGCTCCCATCGCGCGAGGGTTGCGGAAACGCCGAGATTACGGCACCGGCAGCCCCTGCCGTCCCCCTCCCACATGGGCGTTCGCTATTTTGTTCGCCGCCGACCCCACCGGCTCATCGTCCCCCTGATCTCCGTACCCGCGAGGAGCCGGTCGTGGAATCCGAATCCACTGAATCCACCGAGTCAACCCAATCCGCTGAATCCGCCGAGTCCACCGATTCCGCCGTCACCACCTGCTATCGCCATCCCAAGGTGGAGTCCCATGTGCGCTGCACACGGTGCGACCGCTACATCTGCCCGCACTGCATGCGCGAGGCGGCCGTCGGTCACCAGTGCGTGGAGTGCGTGAAGGAGGGCGCCCGTTCCGTCCGGCAGGCCCGCACGGCGTTCGGCGGCCGTATCTCGACCGTGCCCGTGGTGACGTACCTCCTGATCGCGCTCAACGTGCTGGCCTATGTGGGCGAGGTGGTGCGCCCGGCGATCGTGGACCGGTTCGAGATGCTGGGCGCGGGGCTGGCGGGGCCCGACGGCGGGCACTACGTCTGGCAGGCCCAGCACCCCTACGACTTCCACCCGGAGGGCGTGGTCGACGGGGAGTGGTACCGGATGCTGACCGGCGCGTTCCTCCATCTGCCGCCCACCGAGGGCACATTCGGGATTCTGCACATCGTGATGAACATGGTCTCGCTGTGGAACCTGGGCCGGGTGGTGGAGGCCCAGCTCGGCCGGATCCGCTTCGTCACCCTCTATCTGCTCTCAGCGCTCGGCGGCTCGGTCCTCGTGCTGGTGATCGCGCCGGACACGCCCACGCTCGGTGCGTCGGGTGCCATCTTCGGGCTGGGGGCCGCCTACTACGTCATGGCCCGCCGGTTGGGCGCCGACATGAGCGCCGTCAACCGTTTCGTGGCGGGCCTGCTGCTGTGGCTGCTCATCTCGGCGGGACTCACCTCCTGGCAGGGCCACCTCGGCGGACTCCTGGCGGGCGGCGTGGTCACGCTCGCCTACGCGTACGCGCCCCGGGACCGCCGCCGTGCGCTCGTCCAAGCGGCCGCGTGCGTCGCGCTGCTGGCGCTGCTGGTGATCACGACCGTCGGAAAGGTGTCCGAGCTGACGAGCGGAGCGTCCTGAGCGCTCCCTAGGCTGAGCCCATGAAACGTGCTCGGCTCCTCCTGCTCGCGGTCCTCCCCCTGGTCGCGGCGGCGGTCTACTTCCTCGTCCCGGGGCTCACGGACGCGAGCGGGGCCGCCGGGCGCGCGGGGGCGCGCCACGACGCCGGGCGACCGGCGGGCGCGGGCCTCGCCGCCCCGGACAAGAAGGAGCTGGCGCAGAAGCTCGTGGCGAGCGCGGAGAACTCCACGCTCGACTGGCGCAGCGCGTACGCCTACATCGAGGACATCGGCGACGGCCAGGGCTACACGGCGGGCCTCATCGGCTTCTGCACCGGCACCCACGATCTGCTCGTCCTGGTCGAGGGCTACACGAAGGACCACCCGGGCAACGGCCTCGCCCGCTACCTCCCCGCCCTGCGCAAGGTCGACGGGACGGACTCGCACAAGGGTCTCGGCCCGGGCTTTGTCGCGGCCTGGCGCAAGGAGTCCACGGTGGCCGCCTTCCGCAGGGCGCAGGACGCCGAGCGGGACCGCGTCTACTTCGACCCCGCGGTGCGCCGCGCCAAACTCGACGGCCTCGGCACGCTGGGCCAGTTCATCTACTACGACGCCATGGTCATGCACGGGCCCGGCACCGGCGCGGGCGGCTTCTACGACCTGCGCACCCGGGCCATGGCCCAGGCCGACACCCCGGCCGAGGGCGGCTCCGAGAAGGCCTACCTCGACATCTTCCTCGACGTCCGTCGCGCGGCGATGAAGGCCACGAGCGCCCACCGTGACACGACCCGCATCGACACGGCCCAGCGGATGTTCCTGTACGACGGGAACCTGGACCTGCGCACGCCGCTGGAGTGGAAGGTGTACGGGGAGACGTACAAGGTGCCGTAGCCCCTCCCCCTCCGCCGAGATGCCGCGGGCCCCGCGTCCGGCCGGTCGGGCGCCGTCAGTGCTCGACGACCTCGCCGTCGCTCAGTTCCAGCACGCGGTCCGCCAGGCCCAGGAGTTGGGGGTCGTGCGTGGCGACCAGGGCCGTGACGCCCTCGCTGGCGACCACCGCCCGCAGCAGTTCCATCACCGCCAGGCCGGTCTGCGCGTCCAGCTGTCCGGTCGGCTCGTCGGCGAGCAGCAGGGCCGGGTGGTTGGCGAGGGCGCGGGCGATGGACACCCGCTGCTGCTGCCCGCCGGAGAGCTCCGCCGGGCGCTGGGCCCCGTGGTCGGCGAGCCCCACGAGAGCGAGCAGCAGGGCCACGCGCTCCTCACGTTCGCGGGGGTCGGCTCTGCGCAGCCGCAGCGGCACTCCCACGTTCTCGGCCGCGGTGAGGATGGGGATGAGTCCGAAGGACTGGAAGATGTAGCCGATGCGTTCGCGGCGCAGTTCCAGCAGCTCGTTCTCGCCGAGTGCGGACAGGTCGGTGCCGTCGATGACGACGCGGCCGCGGTCCGGGCGGTCGAGGCCGCCGATCAGATGGAGCAGTGTCGTCTTGCCGGAGCCCGACCGGCCCTTGAGGGCGACGAGTTCACCGCGCCGGAGCTCGAAGGAGGCCCCCCGCAGCGCGTGCACGGCCACGGCACCCGTGCCGTACGAGTGGTACAGGTTCTCCACCCGCACCATCGGCTCGTCGGCGGATTCGCCCACGAGGGCGGCACCGGACCGCGTGCCGGTGTTCTCCGTCATCGACGCACCCCCTACGGAATGGAACTCATGTGCCCAGAGCGGGAACCCCATGATATTCATGTCGGGTTGGCGAGGGGGTGGCTCGGCAATCGGGTGGGGGACGAGTGACGGGCTTCTTGTTGCTGCGCGTTCGGGCGCATCGGCTGCTGCTCGGCGCTGCCCTGCTCGCGGTGCTGCTGACCACCTCGGTGCTCGCCGCCCTCGCCGCGTTCTCCGCCTCGGTCGGGGACGCGGCGCTCCGACAGAACCTGAGCGGCCCGGCCGCGACCTCCGCCTCGCTCGTCATCAGCGCCGACGTGCCCCGCGGCCGGGAGGCGGCGGCCCAGGAGGCTGCGGTCCGCGGCGCGCGACGGACCTTCGCCGGGCTTCCGGTGACCGTACGAGCGTTGCGCGGCTCGGGGCCGTACGCGCTGCCCCGCTCCCTCCAGGGCACCGATGCCCGCGCGGGGCAGCCGGACCTCACCCACTTCGCCGCCCTTGACCGGTCACGGATCAGGCTGGTCTCGGGCACACTGCCCGGGCTGGCCCCGGCCGCGCGCACCGCTCCCGTGCCCGTCGCGCTGCCCGAAGTCGCCGCCGACCGGCTGAAGGTGCGGACCGGAGCGCGGATCGCGCTCACCGACCGGCTGGGCGGCGCGCCCCTGACAGTCCGGGTCACCGGCGTGTACCGGGCCGCCGACAGCGCGGATCCGTACTGGCAGCTGGACACCCTCGGCGGTCACGGGGTGCGCACCGTCGACTTCACCACCTACGGCCCGCTGCTCGCCGACTCGTCCGTCCTCGCCTCGCGCACCTCCGCGGGCACCACCGGGTGGGTGGCGACGGCCGACTACCGGAGCCTGACCACCGACGGGATCGACGCGCTGCGCGAGGCCTCGGCGCGCGAGCCCGAAGTGCTGCGCGAGAACGCGGCGTTCGGAGCCGGCGCGACCGTGCGGACGGCGCTGCCCGCCGTGCTCGACCGGACCGGGCGCGCGCTGCTCGTGTCCCGGTCCACGCTGATGATCGTCTCCGTCCAGCTGGTGCTGCTCGCCGGGTACGCGCTGCTGCTGGTGGCCCGGCTGCTCGACACCGAGCGGGCGGGCGAGACCGATCTGCTGAAGGCGCGGGGTGCCTCGCGCCGCCGGATCACGGGCCTCGCCGCGCTGGAGGCGCTGCTGCTGGCGCTGCCGGCGGCGGTGGGTGCCGCGCTGTTGTCCGGTCCGCTGGTGCGGCTGCTCGCCCGGTGGTCGTCCCTCGACCGGACCGGGGTGCGGCTCGGGGACGCTCCGGTGCTCCAGGTGTGGCTGGTCGCGGCCGGGGTCGCGGTGTGCTGCGCGGCGGCGGTCGTGGCGCCCGCGCTGGCCGCTACGGCGGGTGCGCCGCCGCGGCTGCGGCGGGTGCGGGCCGCGGCGGGCGCGGCGTCGGTGCGGGCGGGGGCAGACGTGGGGCTGCTGTTGATCGCGGCGGTGGCGTACTGGCAACTCGACCGGCAGACCGGCTCGTTCGGTGGCGGCGCGCTCAGCCGTGACCGGGCGGGCGATCTGGGCATCGATCCGCTGCTGGTCGCGGCGCCCGCACTGGCACTGCTGGCGGGCACGGTGCTGACGCTGCGGCTGCTGCCGCTGGGGGCGAGGCTCGCGGAGCGGCGCGCCGCGAGCGGGCGGGGCCTGCCGGCGGCGCTGGCGGGCTGGCAGTTCAGCCGGCGTCCGCTGCGCGGGGCGGGGCCGGTGCTGCTGCTGGTCCTGGCTGTGACGACCGGGATGCTGGCGATCGGGCAGAGCGCGTCGTGGCAGCGGTCGCAGGGCGACCAGGCGGACTTCGGGACGGGCGCTTCCGTACGGGTGCTGGACGGCAGGCCGGGCAGCCCCGGGCAGACCGGTCTGTACGCCGCGCTGCCCGGGGTACGGGACGCCGCTCCCGCCTGCCGCGCCACCACGGACCTCTCCGGCGGCCGTAGGGCGACGGTGCTCGCTCTGGACACGGCGCACGCCGAGGGGATGCTGATGCGCGGCGATCTGGCCGGCGAGCCCGTGGAGCGGCTGCTGCGGGATCTCGCGCCTCGGGAGAAGGCGGCCGGGCCCTCGGTGTCGCTGCCCGACGGCACCCGGCGGCTCGCGCTCGACCTGCGGATCACCGACGAGACGACGGCGGCAACGGGCGAGGGGGCGAAGGCGGGGCGTTCCCCTTCCGGAGTCGCGCCCCTGGTCACCGTCGTCGTCGAGGACGGCTACGGCATCGCGTACCGGCTGAGCGCAGGGAAGACACCCGTCGACGGCCGGATCCACCGGGTCACCCTCGACCTGGACCTGTCGGCTTCGGGCGCCCGCGCCACGCCGGCCGGGCCGCTGCGGCTGACCGGGCTGCAGCTCGACGGCACGGTTCCCGCGGGCGGGCCCGAACAGCACCGGCTCACCGTCGTACGGATGCTGTCCACGGGCCCCGACGGGACCGCCCGCGCGGTCGCGGTGCCCGCCGGGGTGCGCTGGCGGGGCAGCAGGACCGAGACGGCGGACGCGACGGCGTACCCGTCGACGGCCCTGCGTCCGGCCGCGTCGAAGACGGCGCCGCTGACGGTCTCGTACGGGACGGGCGCCGCGCCCGGGAGCGACGCGTCGTCCTCCGGTCCGCCGGAGTTCACCGTCCGCCTCGACGCCGCGCGGGCCGCGCCCCCGGCGCGGATCGCGGCCGTCGCCACCCGGGCCTTTCTGCGCGCGGCCGGCACCGAGCCGGGCGAGAGCATCGACGTGACGCTGGACGGGGAGCGGCTGCGGGTGACGATCGTGCGGTCGGTGAGCGAGCTGCCGACGACCGGAACGGGCATGGCCTGGGCCGGGGACACCTCGGACGGAACGGCGGACGGGGGCGGGGCGCAAGCAGCGGACGGAGCGACGGACGGGGGCGCGTTGTTGCTGGATCTGCGCGCCGTGAACGCCGTGTTCGCGCAGCGCGCACGCGCTCCGCTCGCACCCGCGGAATGGTGGCTGAGCACCGCCCCCGGCGGGGCCGCGAAGGTCGCGGCCGCGCTGCGGGCCCGCCCCGACGTCGAGCCGGACCAGGTGCTCGTACGGGACGAGGCCGCAAACCGGCTGCTGGGCGACCCGCTCGGCGCCGGGCCCCGTGCGGCGCTGATGGCGGTGGCGGTGGCTGCCGCGGCCCTCGCCGCGGGCGGCTTCGCGGTTTCCACCGCGGGCTCCCGGCGCGAGCGGTCCGCGGAGTTCGCCGTGCTCCGGGCCCTGGGCGCGGGCCGCCGGGAACTGGCCCGGCTGGTCGCCGTGGAGCAGGGCCTGCTGATCGGGGCCGGTCTGCTCGCCGGTCTCGGCCTCGGCACCGTCCTGGCCCGCGCCGTCGTCCCCCTGATCGTGCTGACCCCGGGAGCCGCGCGACCGGTCCCCCGTGTCCTCGTCGAACTCCCGGTGTCCCAGGTGGCGCTGCTCCTCGTGGGCGTCGCGGCCCTGCCCCTGCTGATCAGCGCAGCGACGGCAGTGCGCCGCGCCGAACCGGCGGTCGCGCTCCGCCACCAGGGGGACAGCTGAGATGGCCCGGTGGAGGCAGCGCACGGAGCGCGGTGTGGCGCCGTGGGTGCGTACGCGGCTGCGGACCGCCCCCGGGGTGGCCGTCGCGTTCGGAGTGCTCGTGCTGGTCACGGCGTTCCTCGCGGCGGTGCTGCCGCGGGCCCTTGACGCGTACGAGACGAAAGGGCTGCGGCAGGAGATCGCCGGGGCGCCCCCGGCCGCCACCTCGGTGGAACTGAGCGCACCGCAGCCGGGGTTGGAGATCGCGCAGTCCACCCGGGAGAAGGCGGTGCGGCCCCCGGCGCTCGCGGCCGTCCGACGCGCGGCGCTGGCCAGGCTGCCCGCGCCACTGCGGGCGGACACCACGGAGTCGTCATACGGGGTGCGGACCTCCAAGAGCCTCGTCGCACTGAACCCCTGGCTGCCGGTGATCGACGCGCCGCCCCGTTTCACACTGGTCGCGCAGTCGGGACTCGCCGCCCACGCCACCGTGCGCGGCGGACGGCTGCCCACCGCCGCCGGGGACGTGACGGCGGACACCAGGAAGGTCGAGGCCGCCGTGACCGAGGCGACCGCCCGGACGCTGCGGCTGCGGGTCGGTTCCGTCATCGACGTGGACGGCTTCGGGGGCGCGCCACTGGCCGTGCGGATCACCGGGATCGTGGAGCCCCGGCGTCCGCAGGGCGGTTACTGGTCCGCGGAGCCGGTCCTGCGCACCCCGGGCGTGGCCGCGGACGCCCCGGTCCCGCCGCAGTTCTACTGGGACGCGGGCCTGCTGCTGGCGCCCGGCGCCGCCCCGGTGCTCCTCGGCAGCCAGGGACAGCCGGAGCTGTACTGGCGGTTCGCCCCCGCCACCGAACGGCTCACCGCGCAGGACGTCCCGGGGCTCGTCTCCCGGATCGCCTCCCTCGAAGGGGGGCCCGAGCTGCTGCGGATGCGCGAGATCGCCGGGAGCACCGCGACCGTCGCCACCGATCTGGAGACGGTCGTCGGCTCCTACACGACGACCCGCGCGGCGATCACACCCGTCGTGGCGGTCGGGGCGTTCGGGATCGGCGCGGTCGCCGCCGTCGTCCTGGTCATGGCCGGCGGGCTGGTCGCCGTCCGGCGGGCCACCGAACTCGCGCTGCTGCGCGCGCGGGGCGGCTCGCTGCGCGGGATCGCCGGACGGCTCCTCGCCGAGACCGCGGTCGTGGCGGTGCCCGCGGCCGCCGCCGGTCTGCTGCTCGCCGTGCTCACCGTGGACGAGGCCCGGCTCCTGCCCGCCGTGCTCGGGGCGTGCGCCGTCGCGCTCCTCGCCTGTGCCGTACTGCCGGTGCGCGCGGTCGTGGCACACCGCAGGCCGCGGGCGCACGCGGAGCGCGACGATCTCGCCCACGCCAGGCCTGGCAGGCGCCGCACGGTCGCCGAACTCACCGTGCTGGTGCTGGCCGTCGGCTCGGTCGTGGCGCTGCGGCGGCGCGGCGCGTCCAGCGCGGGCGACCTGCTGGTGAGCGCCGCTCCGGTCCTGGTCGGGCTGATCGCGGCGCTGGTGCTCGTACGGCTGTATCCGCTGCCCCTGCGGTGGGCCGCCCGCCCGGCCGCGCGAGGGCGCGGGGTGGTCGGCTTCCTGTCGCTGGCCCGCGCGGGCCGCTCCTCGACGGTGGGCGTCGCGCTGCCGCTGCTGGCGCTGCTGCTGGCCCTGACGACGGCGGCGTTCGGGGGTTCCGTGCTCGCCGGGGTGTCCGACGCCCGGGACCGGGCCGCGCTGCTGGCGACCGGCGCGGACGCGCGGATCGCGGGGCCTGGCGAGGTGGCGCCGCTGCCGGGGGGCGTGGCAGGGGCGGTACGGAAGGTCGCGGGCGTACGTGAGGTGACGGCCGTGCGGATCGAGCGCACGGCGGAGCTCGCCTCCGGCGGGGCCGGGGCGAAGGAGGGCCTGACGCTGATCGGGGTCGAGCCGGCGTCGTACGCCCGGCTGGCCCGGCAGACGGGTCTCGGGGCCTTCCCCGCGGATGTGCTGAAGCCGAAGGGGACACAGGGGGTGCGGACGGGGGGTGTGCTGAACGCCGTCGCCTCTCCCGGTCTCGCGGAGCGCCTGGGCCGCGCACCGCGTCGGATCACGTCCCTCGCCGGTGACATCACCGTCCGGATCGCCGCCGTACGCTCCCGCACCCCCGCCGCCCCCGGCGCCGACTTCCTGCTGGTCGACGCCGCGGGCCTCAAGCACTCCGACCCGACGACGCTGCTGGCGACCGGTGCCACACTCGACGCGCCGGCACTGCGGACGGCCGTGCGCGGCGCCGGGAAGGGACTCTCCGTGACGTCGCGTGGCGAGGAACGGGCGGCGCTCTCCGATGCGCCGTTGCAGGCGGGCGCCGAGCGGATCTACACCACGGCCGCCCTGGCCGGTGCGGGCTACGCCGTACTCGCCCTGCTGCTCGCCCTCCTTCAGTCCGCGCCGGAACGGGCCGCGCTGCTGGCCCGGCTGCGCACCATGGGCCTCACGCCCCGCCAGGGCCGTCGGCTGCTCGGCCTGGACGCGCTGCCCCAGGCGCTGCTCGCGGCCTTCGGCGGGACGCTCGCCGGCTGGGCCACGGTCCGGCTGCTCGCTCCCGGCATCGACCTGGAACGTCTCGCGCTGGCCACCGCGGCGGGCCGAGCGCCGGTGGTCGGCGCGTCGCTGCGTACCGACGTGTGGTCGCTGCTCCTGCCCGCGGCGGGCACGGTGCTGCTGGCGTGGGCGGTGGCCGTCGCGCAGGCCTGGTGGGCGGGGCGCCGTACGTCGATCACCGAACTCAGGACAGGAGGCATGCGATGACCCGTGCGACGACCTCGCGGACGAGCCTGGCGGAGCTGGAGCATCGGGCGGCGGCGCGCCGCGACCGGCCCGCGTACGGGCGGGACGCCCTGATCGCCTGCGACCGGCTGGTCCGCATCTTCTCCGGCCGGTCGGCCGGGGGCGGCCCCCCTGGACGCGGCGGCTCCGCCGGGGTGGAGGTGCAGGCGCTCCAGGGGCTCGATCTGCTGGTCCAGGAGGGCGAGTTGACGGCTCTGGTCGGCGCCTCCGGCAGCGGCAAGTCGACCTTGATGAACATCCTGGCCGGCCTCGACGTGCCCACCGCGGGCGCCGCGCGGGTCGCGGGCCGCGATCTGCTCACGATGAACGCGAAGGACCGGCTGCGCTACCGCCGTGAGGTGGTCGGTTTCGTCTGGCAGCAGACGGCCCGCAATCTCCTCCCCTATCTGACGGCGGCCCAGAACGTGGCGCTGCCGATGCAGTTGAAGGGCGGGCGGGGCCACGGGAAGCGGCGGGCCGAGCGGGCGCGAGAACTGCTCGCGATGCTCGGCGTCGCCGACTGCCACGGCCGCCGTCCGCCGCAGATGTCCGGCGGGCAGCAGCAGCGGGTCGCGATCGCCGTGGCCCTCGCCAACTCGCCGTCCGTGCTGCTCGCCGACGAGCCGACCGGCGAGCTGGACTCGGCGACCGGCGCGGAGGTCTTCGCGGCGTTCCGCCGGGCCAACGAGGAGCTGGGCACGACGATCGTGATCGTCACGCACGACCAGGCGGTCGCCGGGGAGGTCCGGCGTACGGTCGCGATCCGTGACGGCCGTACCTCGACGGAGGTGCTGCGCCGCACGGAGGTCGACGCGGAGGGCCAGGAGTCCCTGGTGGCACGGGAGTTCGCGACGCTGGACCGGGCCGGCTGGCTCCAGCTGCCCGCCGAGTACACCGCGGCCCTCGGCATGGAGGACCGGGTGATGCTGGAACTGGAACAGGACCACATCGGGGTGTGGCCGGACGACAGCGGGCACCTGGCCGACTGAGACCGCCACCACGACGCACCACCGCCGGCCCGGCCTGCTGAGACCGCCGCCGGCCCGGCCGGCTGAGGCCGCCCCCACGCGCCCCACCACCCGCCCGGCCTGCTGAGGACGCACCACGGCGCCCACCACCGTCCGGTCGGGGACAAGGCAGGCGCCGCGTTCAGTTCCGTACGCCGTTGTACGGGACGTTTGTCGGGGTGGAGCGTCAGACCATCAGCGAGCGGTCCGTCGGGCGGATCGGGGCCGGCAGATCGCTGGCGCCGGTCAGGAAGCGGTCGACCCCGCGGGCGGCCGAGCGGCCCTCCGCGATGGCCCAGACGATCAACGACTGGCCTCGGCCGGCGTCACCGGCGACGTACACGCCCGGCACGTTGGTCGCGAACTCGGCGTCGCGGGCGATGTTGCCGCGCGCGTCGAGTTCCAGGCCGAACTGCGAGACCACGCCGTTCTCGACATCGGTGCCGGTGAAGCCCATGGCCAGCGTCACCAGCTGGGCGGGGATCTTGCGCTCCGTGCCCGGCTTCTGGTTCAGCTTGCCGTCGACGAACTCGACCTCGGCGAGGTGCAGCCACTGGACGTTGCCGTCCTCGTCGCCCTCGAAGTGGGTGGTGGAGACCGAGTAGACGCGGTCGCCGCCCTCCTCGTGCGCGGAGGTGACCTTGTAGAGCATCGGGAACGTCGGCCAGGGCTGGCCCGGGTTCCGCTCCTCGCCCGGTCGCGGCATGATCTCCAGCTGCGTGACCGAGGCCGCGCCCTGGCGGTGGGCGGTGCCCACGCAGTCCGCGCCGGTGTCGCCGCCGCCGATGACCACGACGTGCTTGCCCTCGGCCGTGATCGGGGGCGCCACGTAGTCGCCCTCCTGCACCTTGTTGGCCAGCGGCAGGTACTCCATGGCCTGGTGGATGCCCTGGAGCTCGCGGCCGGGGACCGGGAGGTCACGCGCGGTCGTCGCACCGGCGGCGATGACCACGGCGTCGTACCGCTTGCGCAGGTCCGTCGCCTTGAGGTCGCGGCCGATCTCGATGCCGGTGCGGAAGCGGGTGCCCTCCGCGCGCATCTGCTCGATGCGGCGGTTGATGTGCCGCTTCTCCATCTTGAACTCGGGGATGCCGTAGCGCAGCAGGCCGCCGACGCGGTCGGCACGCTCGTACACGGCGACCGTGTGGCCCGCCCGGGTGAGCTGCTGGGCGGCGGCCAGGCCCGCCGGGCCCGAGCCGATGACCGCGACGGTCTTGCCCGACAGGCGCTCGGGGATCCGCGGGGCGACGTCGCCCGTGTCCCACGCCTTGTCGATGATCGAGACCTCGACGTTCTTGATGGTCACGGCGGGCTGGTTGATGCCGAGGACACACGCCGACTCGCAGGGAGCGGGGCACAGGCGGCCCGTGAACTCCGGGAAGTTGTTCGTGGCGTGCAGACGCTCGGACGCGGCCTGCCAGTCCTCGCGGTAGGCGTAGTCGTTCCACTCGGGGATCAGGTTCCCCAGCGGACAGCCGTTGTGACAGAACGGGATCCCGCAGTCCATGCAACGGCTGGCCTGCTTGGAGATGATCGGGAGCAGCGAGCCCGGAACGTAGACCTCGTTCCAGTCCTTGACGCGCTCCTCGACGGGGCGGGTCCTGGCGACCTCGCGGCCGTGGTTCAGGAAGCCCTTGGGATCAGCCATTGGTCGCCGCCTCCATCATCTTCTCGGTGATCTCGGACTCGGGGAGTCCGGCTCGCTCGGCGGCGTCCTTGGCGGCGAGCACTGCCTTGTACGTGCTGGGGATGATCTTGCTGAAGCGGTCCACCGCAGTGTCCCACTCCGCCAGGAGCTTCTCGGCGACGGTCGAGCCGGTCTCCTCCTGGTGGCGGCGCACCACGTCGTGCAGCCACTGCTTGTCGGTGTCGTCGAGCGCCTCGACGGCGCCCACGTTGCCGGCGTTGACGTTGTCGCGGTCCAGGTCGACGACGTACGCGATGCCGCCGGACATGCCGGCCGCGAAGTTGCGGCCCGTCTCGCCGAGGACGACCGCGCGGCCGCCGGTCATGTACTCGCAGCCGTGGTCGCCCACGCCCTCGGAGACCACCGTCGCGCCGGAGTTGCGGACGCAGAAGCGCTCGCCGGTGCGGCCGCGCAGGAAGAGCTCGCCGCCCGTCGCGCCGTACGCGATGGTGTTGCCCGCGATGGTCGAGTACTCGGCGAGGTGGTCGGCGCCCCGGTCGGGACGGACGATCACCCGGCCGCCGGAGAGACCCTTGCCGACGTAGTCGTTGGCGTCGCCCTCCAGGCGCAGCGTGACACCGCGCGGCAGGAAGGCGCCGAAGGACTGGCCCGCGGAGCCGGTGAAGGTGATGTCGATGGTGTCGTCGGGCAGGCCCCCGCCCCCGAACTTCTTCGTCACCTCGTTGCCGAGCATGGTGCCGACCGTGCGGTTGATGTTGCGGATCGCGACCTGGGCGCGCACCGGCTGGGCGTCGACCTGGGTGTTCGCGGCCAGCGCGTCGGCGGCGAGCTTGATCAGCTCGTTGTCGAGCGCCTTCTCCAGACCGTGGTCCTGCGCGACGACCTGGTGGCGCACCGCGCCCTCGGGCAGCTCGGGCACGTGGAAGAGCGGAGACAGGTCCAGGCCCTGCGCCTTCCAGTGGGTGATCGCCCGCTCCACGTCGAGGTTCTCGGCGTGGCCGACGGCCTCCTCGATCGTGCGGAAGCCCAGCTCGGCGAGGATCTCGCGGACCTCTTCGGCGATGAACTTGAAGAAGTTCACGACGTACTCGGCCTTGCCGGCGAAGCGGTCGCGCAGCACCGGGTTCTGGGTGGCGATGCCGACCGGGCAGGTGTCCAGGTGGCAGACGCGCATCATGACGCAGCCGGAGACGACGAGCGGCGCGGTCGCGAAACCGAACTCCTCGGCACCGAGCAGCGCGGCGATGACGACGTCACGGCCGGTCTTCAGCTGGCCGTCGGTCTGCACGACGATACGGTCACGCAGCCCGTTGAGCAGCAGCGTCTGCTGGGTCTCGGCGAGGCCGAGCTCCCAGGGACCGCCCGCGTGCTTCAGGGAGGTCAGCGGGGAGGCGCCCGTACCGCCGTCGTGGCCGGAGATGAGCACTACGTCCGCGTGCGCCTTGGAGACACCCGCGGCGACCGTGCCGACACCGACCTCGGAGACCAGCTTCACGTGAATCCGCGCCTGCGGGTTCGCGTTCTTGAGGTCGTGGATCAGCTGGGCCAGGTCCTCGATGGAGTAGATGTCGTGGTGCGGGGGCGGGGAGATCAGGCCCACGCCCGGAGTGCTGTGCCGGGTCTTGGCGACCCAGGGGTAGACCTTGTGGCCGGGCAGCTGGCCGCCCTCGCCGGGCTTGGCACCCTGCGCCATCTTGATCTGGATGTCGTCCGCGTTGACCAGGTACTCCGACGTGACGCCGAAGCGGCCGGAGGCGACCTGCTTGATCGACGAGCGGCGCGCCGGGTCGTAGAGCCGGTCCGCGTCCTCGCCGCCCTCACCGGTGTTGGACTTGCCGCCCAGCTGGTTCATGGCGATGGCGAGGGTCTCGTGCGCCTCCTTGGAGATGGAGCCGTACGACATGGCGCCGGTGGAGAAGCGCTTGACGATCTCGCTCACCGGCTCGACCTCGTCGATCGAGATCGGCTGCCGGTCGGACTTGAAGCCGAACAGGCCGCGGAGCGTCATCAGGCGCTCGGACTGCTCGTTCACCCTGCCGGTGTACTTCTTGAAGATGTCGTAGCTGCCGGAGCGCGTCGAGTGCTGGAGGCGGAAGACCGTCTCCGGGTCGAAGAGGTGCGGCTCGCCCTCGCGGCGCCACTGGTACTCGCCGCCTATGTCGAGGGCCCGGTGCGCCGGGGCGATGCCGGAGGCCGGGTAGGCCTTGGCGTGCCGCGCCGCGACCTCCTTGGCGATGACGTCGAGACCGGCGCCGCCGATCTTGGTGGCGGTGCCGTTGAAGTACTTCTCGACGAAGGCCCGGTCGAGGCCGACGGCCTCGAAGACCTGGGCGCCGCGGTAGGAGGCGACGGTGGAGATGCCCATCTTGGACATGACCTTGAGGACGCCCTTGCCGAGCGCGTAGATCAGGTTGCGGATGGCCTGCTCGGCCTCGATGCCGGTCAGGAAGGTGCCGGCGCGGACCAGGTCCTCGACCGACTCCATCGCCAGGTACGGGTTGACCGCGGCGGCGCCGAAGCCGATGAGGAGGGCCACGTGGTGGACCTCGCGGACGTCGCCCGCCTCGACCAGCAGGCCCACCTGGGTGCGCTGCTTGGTGCGGATGAGGTGGTGGTGGACGGCCGCGGTGAGCAGCAGCGAGGGAATCGGCGCGTGCTCGGCGTCGGAGTGGCGGTCCGACAGGACGATCAGACGGGCGCCGTTCTCAATGGCGGCGTCGGCCTCCGTGCAGATCTCCTCGATCCGCGCGGCGAGGGAGTCGCCACCGCCGCCGACCCGGTAGAGACCGGACAGGGTCGCGGCCTTCATGCCCGGCATGTCGCCGTCGGCGTTGATGTGGATGAGCTTGGCCAGCTCGTCGTTGTCGATCACCGGGAAGGGCAGGGTGACGCTACGGCAGGACGCGGCCGTGGGCTCCAGCAGGTTGCCCTGCGGGCCCAGCGAGGAGCGCAGCGACGTGACGAGCTCCTCGCGGATCGCGTCCAGCGGCGGGTTGGTGACCTGCGCGAACAGCTGGGTGAAGTAGTCGAAGAGCAGGCGCGGGCGGGCGGAGAGGGCCGCGATCGGCGAGTCCGTGCCCATGGAGCCCAGCGGCTCACCGCCGGTGTTGGCCATCGGCGCGAGGATGATGCGCAGCTCTTCCTCGGTGTAGCCGAAGGTCTGCTGGCGGCGGGTGACCGAGGCGTGGGTGTGCACGATGTGCTCGCGCTCGGGGAGGTCGGAGAGCTCGATCTCGCCGGCTTCCAGCCACTCCGCGTACGGCTTGTCGGCGACGAGGGTGGCCTTGATCTCGTCGTCCTCGATGATGCGGTGCTCGGCGGTGTCGACGAGGAACATCTTGCCGGGCTGGAGGCGGCCCTTGCGGACGACCTTCGCGGGGTCGATGTCGAGGACGCCGACCTCGGAGCCGAGGACGACGAGACCCTCGTCGGTGACCCAGTAGCGACCGGGGCGCAGACCGTTGCGGTCGAGGACCGCGCCGACCTGGGTGCCGTCGGTGAAGGTGACACAGGCCGGGCCGTCCCAGGGCTCCATCATCGTGGAGTGGAACTGGTAGAAGGCGCGGCGGGCCGGATCCATGGAGTCGTGGTTCTCCCACGCCTCCGGGATCATCATCAGCACGGAGTGCGGGAGGGAGCGGCCGCCGAGGTGGAGGAGCTCGAGCACCTCGTCGAAGGAGGCGGAGTCGGACGCGTCGGGCGTACAGATCGGGAAGACCCGCTCCAGACCCTTGTCTCCGAAGAGGTCGGAGACCAGCTGGGACTCACGCGCCTGCATCCAGTTGCGGTTGCCCTTGACCGTGTTGATCTCGCCGTTGTGCGCGACGAAGCGGTACGGGTGGGCGAGCGGCCAGCTCGGGAAGGTGTTGGTGGAGAACCGGGAGTGCACGAGCGCGATCGCGGAGGCGAAGCGGCGGTCGGACAGGTCCGGGAAGAAGGGCTCCAGCTGGCCGGTGGTCAGCATGCCCTTGTAGACGATGGTGCGCGCGGAGAGCGACGGGAAGTACACGCCGGCCTCGCGCTCGGCGCGCTTGCGCAGCACGAACGCCTTGCGGTCCAGCTCGATGCCGGTCGAGACGCCGTCCGAGACGAAGATCTGGCGGAAGGCGGGCATCGTGGAGCGGGCGGTGGCGCCGAGCAGTTCGGGGGCGACCGGGACCTCGCGCCAGCCGAGGACGGTCAGGTCCTCGTCGGCGGCGATCGTCTCGATCCGTGAGACGACATCCTCGATGCCGTCCTCGGGCAGGAAGGCGATGCCGACCGCGTACGCGCCGGCCGCGGGCAGCTCGAATCCGGCCACCTCACGGAGGAACGCGTCGGGGACCTGGGACAGGATGCCCGCGCCGTCGCCCGAGTCGGGCTCGGCGCCGGTGGCACCCCGGTGCTCCAGGTTGCGCAGCACGGTGAGCGCCTGCTCGACCAGCGCGTAGCTCGCCTCACCGGTGAGGGTGGCCACGAAGCCGACGCCACAGGCGTCGTGCTCGTTGCGGGGGTCGTACATACCCTGCGCAGCAGGGCGAGCATCCATGAAGGACCAGTTCTGGCCATTCGTGGAGTGCTGGGACGGCTGGCGCGGCGAACGCATCGGCTCTCCCGTCGTCGTCGTGGCTGGGGGCACCTCCCAGGCCTACAAGGCGTCTGGGGGAGCATGTGCCGAGGGACGACGTTGGCCCTCTGCTGGGGGTGCAAAATTTCGTGCAGGTTACATGATGGAGCGGTTCTCGCGAACCGGATACTACGTTCCAACATGCGGACACCCAGGGGTGGCGTGGGGGTACCTCGCACGACGGTGGAGTTAAGGGGGCCTAAGCGGACAGATCGATGTCCGTGGGCCCGAGGTGCGGCGGGCAACGTCACCCACCGCACTGACGCGGCGCAGGCCTCATTGCCCGCAGCGCTTACGGCTCATTCCCAGTGGTTAAGCGATCGAAACCAGGGAGTAACGGCTACTTATACAGTCCCTTGCATAAGTGCGCGAGTCATCATCCTACGGCGGTACCGAACAGGCTGCCCAGGGCGTACGTCACACCCGCCGCGGCACCCCCGAGCGCGAGCTGCCGGATTCCGCTGTACCACCAGGTCCGGGCCGTCACCCGGGCCACGAGCGCGCCGCACGCGAAGAGCCCGATCAGCGCGAGCAGCAGCGCGGGCCACAGGACGGTCGCGCCGAGCAGGTACGGCAGTACGGGGAGCAGGGCGCCCAGGGCGAAGGACCCGAAGCTCGACACGGCGGCGACGACCGGGGAGGGCAGGTCGCCCGGGTCGATGCCGAGCTCTTCGCGGGCGTGTATCTCCAGGGCCTGCTCGGGGTCGCGCGAGAGCTGCTTGGCCACTTCGCGGGCGAGTGCGGAATCGACGCCGCGCGACTCGTACAGCGCGGCGAGCTCGCGCTCCTCGTCCTGCGGATGCTTTCTCAGCTCACGGCGCTCGACGTCGAGCTCGGCCTGGACGAGTTCGCGCTGCGAGGCGACGGAGGTGTACTCGCCCGCCGCCATGGAGAAGGCGCCGGCGGCCAGGCCCGCGAGTCCGGTGATGACGATCGTCTGGTGGGAGACGGACCCGCCGGCGACACCGGTCATCAGGGCGAGGTTGGACACGAGCCCGTCCATCGCGCCGAACACGGCCGGGCGCAGCCATCCGCCGTTCACGTCCCGGTGGGTGTGGTTGTCGCGGTGCGCCTCGTGCAGGGTCGCTTCGGTCTCGATGATGGACATACCGGTCCCCCAGGAATCCTTCGGTTGGACTGTTTCTACTTTTCGACAACCATGAAAGTACGCCTGGAATTTCTTCTCCGCCAGCAAGGAAAGGCTGGGCTAACCTGCGGCTTTACCCTCAAGCGCTCATCCGTGATGGATCATGCACAGATGTCGACCGGGTGAATGAGGAGCCCCGGACGGCTCTCCCCGCCCCCTCCCGTGGGACACATCCCCAAAGGGCTCTGCGCCCTGAGAGGAGAGGCACCGTATGGCTTCCATCGCCTGCATTCCCTCCGTCCCGGCCCCCGGGGACTCGGCCGCTCTGCGCGAGCGGGCCCGCGGCGCGCTGCTGGGTCTCGCCGTCGGGGACGCGCTGGGCGCGCCCGCCGAGAACATGAGGCCGTCGCAGATCCGCGCGAAATGGGGACGGATCACGGGGTACGTCGCCGAGCACCCGGCCGGGACGGACGACACGGAGTACGCGATCTTCTCGGGGCTGCTGCTGGCCCGGCACGGTTCGGCGCTCACCGTGACGCATGTCGAGGCGGCCTGGCACCAGTGGATCGCCGACCGCGACGAGGGACCGTTCCGGGGCGCCGGCTTCAGCGAGCGCGGCACCCTGGAGAACCTGCGCCGGGGACTCGTGGCCCCCATCTCGGCCCAGCACCGGCACGCCTGGAGCGACGGTCTGGCGATGCGCGCGGCGCCCTTCGGCGTCTTCGCCGCGGGCCGCCCCGCGGAGGCGGCCCGGCTGGTGGCGATCGACGGCTCGGTGAGCCACGAGGGCGAGGGCATCTACGGCGGCCAGGCGGTCGCGGCGGGGGTCGCGGCGGCGATGGCGGGCGCGGCCACGATCGCGGTGGTCGCCTCCGCGCTCGCCGTGATCCCGGACGACTCCTGGACGGCCCGCTCCCTGCGCCGGGCGGTGGCCGTCGCCCACCGCGGGGAGCGGGCGGTGCGCTCGGCGGTCGTCATCGGCGGCTATCCCTGGACGGACCTGGCCCCGGAGGCCGTCGCCCTCGCCTTCGGCGCGTACGCCGCCGCCGACGGCGACTTCACCGAGTCCGTCCTCACCGCCGTCAACATGGGCCGCGACGCCGACACCACGGCCGCGGTGGCGGGCGCGCTGGCCGGGGCGACCCGGGGCGCGGCCGCGATCCCGGCGGACTGGGCGGCGGCGATCGGCCCGGCACGCGGCAGCTGCCTGCCCTCCATGGCGGGACACCACGTACTGGACGTGGCGGAACTGCTCACAGCAGGGGACGACGGGAAGTGGGGGACCGGGAGCACGGAACCTCCACCCCCCGACCCGTACGCGCTCACCAGCGATTACATCCTTGCCTACGACGATGACGAGGTGCAGCCATGAGACCCGGCCTGGTGGGCGACGATCCCGGCACGGGATCGGCCTCGGCACCGGAAGCCGGGGGATCGCTCTCGATCTCCGACATCGAGGACTCACCCTCGACGTCCGACACCGGGGACTCCCTCTCGAGGGATGCGGATCCCCGTACGGAGCGGGGCGCCGCCCCCGTACGCGCCCCGCACCCCCGCCGGATCGAGGGCCTCCTGCTCGGGCTGGCCGCGGGCGACGCCGCCGGCTGGCCCGCCGGCCGGCACCGCGCGGCCCGGATGCCCGAGTGGACCCGGCGCCTGACCCGCGAGCTGGACACCTTCGCGGAGCAGAACGCGACGACGACCCTGCCCGTACCCATCGCGCTGAACCAGCCGCCGGAACCCCTGCGGCTCGGCCCGTCGGACGACGCGGAATGGGCGGCGTTCGCGGCGGAGGCCGTGCTGCGCGCCGGAGACCGCAGCGCGCTCGGCGACCTGAGCCGGGAACGCCGGATGCGGGCGTCCATCGACCTGTCCTGGAACGCCGTCGCCAGCGAGGTCGCCGCCGCCGCCGAGCGCGCCCCCGAGGTCGAGTCCGCGCTGCTCCCCCTGCGCGCCCGGATCTCCGTACGGGCGGGCCTGGGCAACCTCGCCACCGGGCTGCGCCCGCCCGCCACCGGCCACGACAACCCGCACTACTTCGACGACGCGGCCTGCGTACGGGCCTGTGTGCTCGCCGTGGCGCACCCGGGCGACCCCCGACTCGCCGCGGAACTCGCCGAGTTCGACGCCCGCTACACCCAGGACGGCGACGGGGTGCACGGCGCCCGCGCGATGGCCGCGGCCCTCGCGCTCGCCCTCGCCGGGGCCGGCGTCGACGCCTGCGCGGACGCCGCCCTCGCCGAACTCCCCGAGTCGACGGAGATCGGCCGCAACGCCCGGCACGCACTGCGGCTCGCCCGCGCCAGCGAGGACACCTTCGCCCTGGTCCCCCTCCTGGAGCACCAGATCGTCGACCACGTCTACAGCTACGGCATCGCGGCGGCGGAGACCGTGCCGGTCGCCCTCGCCCTGGCCACCGCCGCACGGGGCCGGATCGCGGAGGCGGTGCCCGCCGCCGCCTGTCTGTCCCGGGTCGCGGACTCGGCCCCGGCCCTCGCGGGCGCGCTCACCGGCGCGCTGGGCGGCGGCGTCGCGATCCCGGCCTCCTGGCGCGACGCCTGCCGCATCCTGTCCGGCTGCGCGCTGCCCCGGCTCACGGGCACGGACCTGATCGGACTCGCCGACCTCCTGGAAGCGACGGAACTGGCCACCCCAGAGGGATGATTCGGGCATGACGCCCAAAGGAGAAGGAACGGGAACCCTCGACGAACGCATCACCGGAGCCCTCGTCGGAGCCGCCGTCGGCGACGCGCTCGGCGGCCCCGTCGAGGGCTACACCCCCGAGCAGATCGTCGACCGGCACGGCGGCCGGATCCACGGCATCGTCGGCCCCTGGAACGGCGACGCCTGGCGCACCGCCCGCCCCATCGCCCCGTACCACAAGGGCGACGGACACGTCACCGACGACACCCTGATGACCCACGCGCTGGTGCGCGTGTACGCCACCGTCCGCGACCACCTCGACGCGTACGCCGTCGCCGAGCATCTGGTCCCCGACCTCATGACGGGTCCGCGCTGGATCCCGGAACTGGAGGCCGAGGCCATTCCCCTCCAGCGGATCTTCCTCGCGGAGAAGTGGCTGGTGGCCCGCCTCCACTACGGCCATGTGGACCCCCGGGAGGCCGGCACCGGCAACATCGTCAACTGCGGCGCCGCGATGTACATGGCGCCGGTCGGCCTGGTCAACGCGGCCAACCCGGCGGGCGCGTACGCCGAGGCGCTCGACGTCGCGGGCGCCCACCAGTCGTCGTACGGGCGGGAGGCGGCGGGTGTCTTCGCGGCGGGGGTGGCGGCGGCGTGCGCGCCCGGGGCGAGCCCGGACTCGGTCGTCGCGGCCTGCCTGTCCCTGGCGAAGGACGGCACCCGGGCGGCGATCGAGGCGGTCTGCGAAGTCGCCGCCCGGCACACGGACTTCGAGTCGGCGCTGACCCCGCTCCGCGAGGCGGTGACCCCCTACGACACGGTCGGCCCCGACTACCGCTCCCCCTCCCTCGCCGCCCGCCGCCCCTCCCGCCTCCACGCGATCGAGGAACTCCCCGTCGCCCTGGGCATGTTGGTGGTGTCCGGCGGCGACTACCGGCACGCGGTCCTCGGCTCGGTGAACTACGGCCGCGACTGCGACTCCATCGCCACCATGTCCGGCGCCCTCGCCGGTGCCCTCGGCTCCGAGGTCCCCCACGACTGGGCCAAGACGGTCGCCGAGTCCAGCCGCCTCGACCTGCACGCCCCGGCGGCCACCTTCACCGGGGTGACCCGCGAGATCTTCGCTCGTGACGTGGGCCGTCGCCGCGCCCACGAGTCCGCGTACGCCGAGCTGACGGGGACCCAGCGATGCTCCGACTGACCTGGGTCCAACCGGAGGACCTCCTCGGCCACGAACTCGCCCAGGCGTATCAGGACGGCCGCGCGCCGGAGACGATCGCCGCCCGCTGGCACGCGGCGGGCGGTCCGGAGGCCCCACCGCGCGCGGGCGCGTCCCCGGCTCCGGCCTCGCGGCACCTGCGCGCGCTGGCGGAAGACCTCCTGGACGAACTGGCGGAGCTGCCAGCCGAGTTGGCGGACACAGAGCCGACAGACCTGGGGCAGATCAAGGCCCACTGCCCGAACTGGCCCGCCCGACCCGCGCCCACCCCAGCCCCCACCCAGGCCCACCTGGAAGCCGCCTGGCTCGGTAGAGCGGTCGGTTGTCTGCTCGGCAAACCGGTGGAGAAGCTCCCCCTGGCCGGCATCCGCCAGTTGGCTCGGGCCGCCGGAAACTGGCCCCTGCACACCTGGTTCACCGCCCGGGACGTACCCGACGGCCTCCTCCGGGCCCACCCCTGGAACAGACGCTCCGCCCCCACCTCCCTCGCCGAGAACATCGACGGCATGCCCGAGGACGACGACCTCAACTACCCCCTCCTGAACCTCCTGTTGCTCCAGCGGTACGGCAGGGACTTCACGACCGCCGACGTGGCCCGCCTCTGGCTGGACGAACTCCCCGCGGGCCGCACGTTCACCGCCGAGCGCGTCGCCTACCGCAACCTCCTCACCGGCATCGAACCCCCGCACACCGCCCACCACCGCAACCCCTTCCGTGAATGGATCGGCGCCCTGATCCGCGCCGACGTCCACGGCTGGACCAACCCGGGCGATCCGGCCGCCGCCGCGGAAGCGGCCCACCGGGACGCCACCCTCACCCACACCGCGAACGGCGTGTACGCCGCGATGTTCACGGCGGCCACCATCGCCGAGGCGGCCACCGGCCACGGCGACATCCACGCCTGCCTGCGCACCGGCCTCACCGTCGTGCCCCCCGCCTCCCGGCTGGCCGAGGCGATCCGCCACGCCGTGCACCTCGCCCGCACCACCGAGGACTTCGACACGGTCGTCGACGCACTGCACACCACCCACCGCGCCTACCACTGGGTCCACGCCCTCCCCAACACCGCCCTGATCGCCGCCGCCCTCACCCACGCGGACGGCGACTTCTCCGGCTCCATCTGCCGCGCGGTGTCCGGTGGCTGGGACACCGACTCCAACGGCGCCACGGCGGGCAGCGTCGCGGGCCTGCTCACCGGCGCCCCCGCAGCCCTCCCCGACCGCTGGACCACCCCTCTCAAGAACCGCCTCGCCACCTCCGTCGCCGACTTCGACGGCATTGGCTTCGACGCCCTCGCCCAGCTGACCCACCGGCTGACCCACCAGCTCACACACCGGGAGACCCGTCACCCATGACCCATATCGCCGTGCTCGGCAGCACGAACATGGACCTCGTCGCCTACGTCGCGAAGGCCCCGCAGCGCGGAGAGACCGTGACGGGACGGGAGTTCCGTACGATCCCCGGCGGCAAGGGCGCGGGCCAGGCGGTGGCCGCTGCCCACGCGGGCTCCGACGTCTCGATGATCGGCGCGGTGGGCGCCGACGCCTTCGGCTCCCAGCTCCGTACGACCCTGGAGCACTCGGGCGTGGACACCGACCACCTGCGCACCACCGAGGGCCCGTCCGGCACCGCGCACATCGTCGTGGACGACGAGGGCGGCAACGCGATCGTCGTCGTCCCCGGCGCCAACGCCACCGTCGACCACCTCGCCCCCGGCGACGAGGTCCTCATCGCGGGCGCCGACGCGCTGCTGCTCCAGCTGGAGATCCCGCTGGCCGCCGTCCTCGCGGGCGCCGAGGCCGCGCGCCGCCACGGCGTCCGGACCATCCTGACCCCCTCCCCCGTACAGTCCCTGCCGCCCGAACTCCTCGCCCTGATCGACCTGTTGGTGCCCAACGAGCACGAGGCCGCCGCACTCACCGGCGTCACCGACCCCCGCGACGCGGCCACCGCCCTGCTGGACCAGGTACCGGAAGTCGTGGTCACCCTGGGCGCGGCGGGCAGTCTGTACGCGGCCCGCGGCGCCGAACCCCTCACCGTGCCCGCGCCCCGGGTCACCGCCGTGGACTCGACCGGCGCGGGCGACACCTTCGTCGGCACACTCGCGGTCGCACTCGCCGAGGGCCGGCCGATGCGCGCCGCCCTCGCGTGGGCGTCGACGGCCGCGTCCCTGTCGGTGCAGCGCGCCGGCGCCTCGTCCTCGATGCCGTACCGCTCCGAGATCGACGCCCAGGCCTCCTCGAACACCGGGCACACCTCATGAGCGGGCATCCGGGATCGGAGGCGGGGACGGAACACGGCCCGCTCACCGGGCTGCGCGTCCTCGACCTCGCCACCCTGTTCGCCGGACCGCTCGCCGCCACCATGCTCGGCGACTTCGGCGCGGAGGTCGTCAAGGTCGAGCACCCGGCCAAGCCCGACCCGTCCCGGGGCCACGGCCCGTCGAAGGACGGCGTCGGCCTGTGGTGGAAACTCCTCGGCCGCAACAAACGCACCATCACCCTCGACCTGTCCCGGGCCGGCGGCCGCGCCACCCTCCTGCGCCTCGCCGCCACCGCCGACGTGATCATCGAGAACTTCCGGCCCGGCACCCTGGAGAAGTGGGACCTGGGCTGGGCGGAGCTGTCGGCCGCCAACCCCCGCCTCGTCCTCGCCCGCGTGACCGCCTTCGGCCAGTTCGGCCCGTACGCGCACCGCCCCGGCTTCGGCACCCTCGCCGAGGCGATGAGCGGCTTCGCGGCGATCACCGGCGAACCGGACTCCCCGCCGACCCTCCCGCCCTTCGGCCTGGCCGACTCGATCGCGGGCCTGGCGACGGCGTACGCCGTCATGGCCGCGCTCCGCGCCCGCGACGCCTCGGACCGCGGCCAGGTGGTCGACATGGCGATCATCGAGCCGATCCTCACCGTGCTCGGCCCCCAGCCGGTCTGGTACGACCAGTTGGGTTACGTCCAGCCCCGCACCGGCAACCGCTCCGCGAACAACGCGCCCCGCAACACCTACCGCACCGCGGACGGCTCCTGGGTCGCCGTCTCGACCTCCGCCCAGTCGATCGCCGAGCGGCTGATGCGGCTGGTCGGACGCCCGGAGCTGATCGAGGAACCGTGGTTCGCGACGGGCGCCGACCGGGCCCGCCACGCGGACGTCCTGGACGAGGCGGTGGGCACCTGGATCGCCCGCCACCGCCGCGCCGAGGTCCTGGACGCCTTCGAGAAGGCGGAGGCGGCGGTGGCCCCGGTCCAGGACGTACGGGATGTGATGGAGGACCCGCAGTACGCGGCCCTGGACACGATCACCACCGTCACCGACCCCGAACTCGGCCCCCTGCGCATGCAGAACGTGCTCTTCCGGCTCTCCGCCACCCCCGGCGCGATCCGCTGGACGGGCCGCCCCCACGGCGCCGACACGAACGCCGTCCTCACCGAACTCGGCCTGTCCGAGGCCGAGATCACCACCCTCAGATCGGAAGGCGCCCTATGAGGATCCCGGCCCTCCCGCTCACCTGGCTCTACGCCCCCGGAGACCACCCGGAGGTGGTGGCCAAGGCCCTCGTCTCCGGCGCGGACGTCGTCCTGATCGACCTGGAGGACGCGGTCGCCCCGCACCGCAAGAAGTACGCCCGCGCCGCCACCGCCGAGTTGCTCTCGGACCCTTCCCCGGTCCCGGTCCACGTCCGCGTGAACGCGCTGGGCGGTCCCCTCGCCGAGGCCGACCTGAGGACGCTCGCCCCGCTCCCGGGCCTCTCCGGCCTCCGGCTGCCCAAGGTGACCTCCCCGGCCGATGTCATCCGGGTCGCGGAACGCTCGGCCCCCTCCGAGGGGGGCGCGATCCCCCTGTACGCCCTCCTGGAAACCGCCCTCGGTGTCGAACACGCCTTCGCCATCGCCGCGGCCCACCCGGCGGTGCGCGGCATCGGGCTGGGGGAGGCGGATCTACGGGCCGACCTGGGCGTACGGGAGGACGCGGGCCTGGACTGGGCCCGCGCCCGGATCGTGGTCGCCGCCCGGGCCGCCGGCCTCGCGCCGCCCACGCAGTCGATCTACCCGGACATCCGGGACCTCGAAGGCCTGGCCGCCTCCTGCGCCCACGGGCGCACCCTGGGCTTCCTCGGCCGCGCGGCCATCCACCCCCGCCAGCTCCCGGTGATCGAACACGCCTATCTCCCGACCCCTGCCGAGGTCGAGACCGCCGAGCTCATCGTCAAGGCCGCGGCCACCGAGCCGGGCGCCCAGGCCCTGCCCGACGGCCGCTTCGTGGACGCGGCGGTCGTGGCGGGCGCCCGCCGCACGCTGGCGCTGTCCCGCCGGAAGTGAGCGAAGGGGGGTGGGGGGGGGGGGGGGGGGGGGGGCCCCCCCCCCCGCCCCGGCCCCCCCCCGGGGGGGGGGGGGGGGGCCGGGGCCCCCCCCCCCCCCCCCCCCCCCCCCCCCCCCCCCCCCGCCCCCCCCCCCCCCCCGAGGCCGTTCAGGCCGGTCGGG
>NZ_JBIVXA010000009.1:339060-404769 GCF_044768965.1 Streptomyces sp. NPDC090798 | reverse complement strand
TTGTTCTTGCGTTTCCGACTCTATCAGACCGTTTCGCGATCCGATTTCCTCGGTGCTTTCCAGGTTCCCGCTTTCGCGTTTCCCTTTCCGGCGGTTCCGACTTTATCAGAGATTCTGAGTCGGAATTTCCGTCCCGCTCCGGGTGGTCCCTGGCACACGGTCGTGCCGGGTTCCCGTTCAGGCGGAGCCGTAAACGTACTGGAGCGGGGCGCCCCGATGCAAATCGAGGGGCCCCGCTCCGGAGTTGGCACGTGTGAGGGGGGTCAGACCTCGACGACGACCGGCAGGATCATCGGGCGGCGGCGGTAGTTGTCCGAGACCCACTTGCCCAGCGTGCGGCGGATGAGTTGCTGCATCTGGTGGGGCTCGACCACGCCGTCCTGGGCCGAGCGCTCCAGGACTTCCGTGACCTTCGGGATGACATCCGCGAAGGCGGAGTCGTCGATGCCCGAACCGCGCGCGTGGACGTGCGGGCCGGCGGTGATCTTGCCCGTACTCGAGTCGATCACCACGAAGACCGAGATGATGCCCTCGTCACCGAGGATCTTGCGGTCCTTGAGCGCCGGCTCGCCCACGTCACCGACCGAGAGGCCGTCGACGTACACGTAACCCGCCTGGACCTTGCCGGAGATCTTGGCCTTGCCCTCGATGAGGTCGACGACGATTCCGTCCTCGGCGATCACGATGCGGTCGTGCGGGACGCCGGTGAGGGCACCCAGCTCGGCGTTGGCGCGCAGGTGCCGCCATTCGCCGTGGACCGGCATCAGGTTCCGCGGCTTGCAGATGTTGTAGAAGTACAGCAGTTCGCCCGCGGAGGCATGGCCGGAGACGTGCACCTTGGCGTTGCCCTTGTGTACGACGTTGGCACCCCAGCGGGTGAGGCCGTTGATGACGCGGTAGACCGCGTTCTCGTTGCCCGGGATGAGCGACGAGGCCAGGATCACCGTGTCGCCCTGGACGATCCGGATCTGGTGGTCCCGGTTGGCCATCCTCGACAGGGCCGCCATCGGCTCGCCCTGCGAGCCCGTGCAGACGAGGACGATCTCGTGATCCGGGAGGTCGTCGAGCGTCTTGACGTCCACCACGAGGCCCGGCGGGACCTTCAGATAGCCCAGGTCGCGTGCGATGCCCATGTTGCGGACCATCGAGCGGCCGACGAAGGCGACCCGGCGGCCGTACTCGTGGGCCGCGTCCAGGATCTGCTGGATGCGGTGAACGTGGCTGGCGAAGCTCGCCACGATGATCCGCTTGCGGGCACTGGCGAAGACCGTGCGCAGCGCGTTAGAGATGTCGCGCTCGGGCGGGACGAAGCCCGGAACCTCGGCGTTCGTGGAGTCGGAGAGGAGAAGGTCGATGCCTTCCTCGCTCAGACGTGCGAACGCGTGCAGGTCAGTGAGGCGGTTGTCCAGCGGGAGCTGGTCCATCTTGAAGTCGCCGGTGTGGACGACCATGCCCGCGGGGGTGCGGATGGCGACCGCGAGGGCGTCCGGGATGGAGTGGTTGACCGCCACGAACTCACAGTCGAAGGGCCCGATGCGCTCGCGGTGGCCCTCCGCGACTTCGAGGGTGTACGGCCGGATGCGGTGCTCCTGGAGCTTCGCCTCGATGAGGGCGAGGGTCAGCTTGGAGCCGATCAGCGGGATGTCCGGCTTCTCGCGCAGGAGGAACGGGACAGCGCCGATGTGGTCCTCGTGCCCATGTGTGAGGACGATGCCCTCGATGTCGTCGAGGCGGTCCCTGATGGACGTGAAGTCCGGCAGGATCAGGTCGATTCCGGGCTGCTCCTCCTCGGGGAAGAGCACTCCGCAGTCGACGATCAGCAGTCGGCCGTCGTACTCGAAGACCGTCATGTTCCGGCCGATTTCGCCAAGGCCACCGAGCGGGGTGACCCGCAGGCCTCCCTGGGGGAGCTTCGGCGGCGGGCCAAGTTCAGGATGCGGATGACTCAAAAGACTCTCCTCACCACACGCGCCACGTACCTGGCAAGGCACGTGGCGCGCATGACGTTCGTGCAGTAGCAGTTGTCTGTGTGGGGTGCAGGCCCCTGGCCTGCGTTGTCGTGCATATTCAGTTGTGAAGTCCGTATTTAGAGTTCTACCCCGCCGGCAGCAAGATCGATCTTGAGCTGGGCGGTCTCCTCGGGCGACAGCTCGACCATCGGGGCGCGCAGCGGTCCGGCGGGCAGGCCCTGGAGGGCGAGCGCGGCCTTGGTCGTCATGACGCCCTGGGTGCGGAACATGCCGGTGAAGACGGGGAGCAGCTTCTGGTGGATCTCGGTGGCCTTCTGTACGTCGCCCGAGACGTACGCGTCCAGCATGGCGCGCAGCTCCGGGGTGACGACGTGGCCGACGACGGAGACGAAGCCGACCGCGCCCACGGAGAGCAGCGGCAGGTTCAGCATGTCGTCGCCGGAGTACCAGGCGAGTCCGGAGCGGGCGATGGCCCAGCTGGCTCGGCCGAGGTCTCCCTTGGCGTCCTTGTTCGCGACGATACGCGGGTGCTCGGCCAGCCGCACGAGGGTTTCGGTGCTGATCGGTACGCCGCTGCGGCCGGGGATGTCGTACAGCATCACCGGCAGCTCGGTCGCGTCGGCGATGGCCGAGAAGTGACGGTACAGGCCCTCCTGTGGGGGCTTGTTGTAGTACGGCGTCACGGTCAGCAGGCCGTGCGCGCCGGCCTTCTCGGCGGCGCGGGCCAGCTCGATGCTGTGGTGGGTGTCGTTCGTGCCGACGCCCGCGACGATGTGGGCGCGGTCGCCGACCGCCTCGAGTACGGCTCGTACGAGATCCGATTTCTCCACGTCACTGGTGGTCGGTGACTCACCGGTGGTGCCGTTGATGATCAGGCCGTCGTTGCCTGCGTCCACCAGGTGGGTGGCGAGCCGCTGTGCGCCGTCGAGGTCGAGTGCGCCGTCCGCCGTGAAGGGCGTGACCATGGCGGTGAGGACCCGCCCGAAGGGGGTCTGCGGAGTGGAGGTCGGAGCCATGGGTAACACGCTACTCGCTGCTCAAGGCGCGGTCTGCCCTCGGGGGACACGACAAAGCGCGACAAATGCGGAGCCCGGCACTGCCTGCTCGGGGGTTCAAGCAGTGCCGGGTCCGTTTGATCAGGCTAGATGAACTTCTCGAAATGCCGCAATACGGACACCTCGCTCGGTTGATCCGCACATCTGTGCCGAACGGCGCGCGGGAGCGCGTTACGGCGCCACGCGCCCGTTGGCATTGAAGGCCGCGTAGGTCAGCGGCATGAGCTTGGCCCACTCCGCCTCCATCTTCTCGCCGACCATCTCGATCTCCCGCTGCGGGAAGGACGGGACCTTCGCCAGCTCGTGCTGGGTGCGCAGACCGAGGAAGTGCATCAGGGAGCGTGCGTTGCAGGTGGCGTACATCGAGGAGAAGAGGCCGACGGGGAGGACGGCGCGGGCCACCTCGCGGGCAACGCCGGCGGCCAGCATCTCCTGGTACGCCTCGTACGCCTGTCGGTAGGAGTCCTCCATCACACGGCCCGTGAGCTCCTGCTGCGCCTGGGTTCCCTCGACGAAGACGTACTTGCCGGGGCGGCCCTCCTGGACCAGCTTGCGGGACTCGTCCGGGACGTAGAAGACCGGCTCGAGCTCCCTGTACCTGCCCGACTCCTCGTTGTACGACCACCCCACTCGGTGCCGCATGAACTCGCGGAAGACGAAGATCGGGGCACTGATGAAGAAGGTCATCGAGTTGTGCTCGAAGGGGCTGCCGTGCCGGTCCCGCATCAGGTAGTTCAGCAGGCCCTTGGAGCGCTCCGGGTCCTTCTGGAGCTCGTCGAGGGACTGCTCACCGAGGGTGGAGACGCGGGCGGCGAACAGCACGTCCGAGTCGGACGCGGTGTGCTTGACCAGCTCGACGGTGACATCGCTGCGGAAACTGGGCTTGAGGTCGTCGGCGGGGGTGTCGGTCACGGTGCGGAGGGTCCTTCCCATCACATCTCTCGGGCGGCGCCCACTCTACGGGCCGCCACTGACAACGGGGCGTTCGGTGCCGTGCCGCGACATTCGTCGGCGAACTTCAGCGAATTCGGTGATTCCGGGCACCTCTTGGGGCATCCGCTCGTCTGTATTGGTGACAGTGACCCGTTCGAGCCTCCAGAGGAGAAGCAACCCCCATGTTCCGTCGGCGCGAGCCCGTACCGTTCGCCTTCGTCGCAGAAGCCGACCAGTTCCGCAGCAACGTCACTCCCCCGCCCCGCCGACGCTCGTCGGCCGGCGAGATATTCGGCCGCTGGCTCGTGGGGCTCACCGTGGTCGCCGGGCTGGTGGGCGCACTGATCATCGGGATGCCGTCCCTGTCGCTCGACCAGACGTCCGCGACGACCCAGCATTCCGAAGCCTCCAACGGCCGCTGACTCTCCCGATCGCTGCCCAAATGGCGTGGGGCACCCCCATGGCCCCCCAAGGGTGGTGAGCGGGGACCCCGCTCGATAGCCTCACCGGGCACAGCCCATGCGTGGATTGAGTGAGGATCAGTCGTGCCCCTGCCCTTCCTGACGGCGGACCGTGACTTCGACGAGGTGGCGGACGAACTCGCCCTGCCCTTCGACGACCGCGGCCGCTGGCGGCGCCCCTACCGGCCCGGGCCGTGGCGGGTGGCCCTCGCCGCGCTCGTCCTGCTGCTCGCCTCCTACGTGCTCGTCGCGGCCGTGCTCGTCGCGCTCACGGGGAGCCGCTCCGCCGCCCTGCTCTGCTTCGGTGGCTCCGTGCTCGTCATCCTGAGCGCGCTGCGGCTGCTGCGGATGGGCGTCTGGGTGAGTGCGCGGGGGCTGCGCCGCGTGGGCTTCCTGAACACGAGTACGGCGCCCTGGGAGCAGGTCGTCGCTGTACGCACCGTCCAGCAGCCGGTGCGCTGGCTCGGGCTGCCGCGCACCGTGCAGGGACAGGCGCTGGTTCTCGTACGCAAGGGTCGTGCGGCGGACAGCGTGCCGCCGCTGCTCACCTCGCACAACTCCGACTTCCTGGCGCGCACGGAGGCCTTCGACCGGGCGGCGGACGCCGTCGAGGTGTGGGCCGACGAGTACCGGCGGGGATGAACTGGCCCTCAGCGGTCGTAGCAGGGCGTCATAGCAGGGGCGTCGTAGCAGGGCGAAGGGGCCGGTCCGCACTCCGCGGGCCGGCCCCTTCGACGTCCTTCTCGCCGTGCCGCCGGTCGCACCTGCCGCACTTCTCGTGTGCGCCGTGGCTCTCAGGCCTCGGCGGGGGACCTGCCCTCGCGCAGGGCGATCGCCCGCTGCATCGCCTTGCGGGCGCGCGGGGTGTCACGGGCGTCGTGGTAGGCGACCGCGAGGCGGAACCAGCTGCGCCAGTCGTCCGGGGCGTCCTCGGTCTCGGCCTTGCGCCTGGCGAAGACCTCGTCGGCCGAGTCACGGTCGATACGGCCGCCCGGGGTGCGCTTCAACTCGTCCACGGGCAGGCCGCCCTCGGCGTCGAGCTCGGCGGCGAGCCGGTTGGCCTTGCGGACGAACTGGGTGTTCTTCCACAGGAACCAGATGCCGATGACCGGCAGGATCAGCACCGCGACACCGAAGGTGACGGTGATCAGGGTGCCGTTCCGGATGAGCAGCACGCCTCGGCTGCCGACCAGGACGAAATAGACGACCAGGACGGCTGCCGTGACGGCGTAGGTGATCTTCGCACGCATGTCTGCCGGCTATCTGTTGTGCGTCCCTCGGCTCAGCCGAGGTCCAGGAAGTGTTCCAGGCCGAAGGTGAGGCCCGGGGTGGTCACCACGCGGCGGACGCCGAGCAGGATGCCCGGCATGAAGCTGCTGTGGTGGAGGGAGTCGTGGCGGATGGTGAGGGTCTCGCCCTCGCCGCCGAGCAGGACCTCCTGGTGGGCCAGGAGCCCGCGCAGGCGGACCGCGTGCACCGGGACGCCGTCGACGTTCGCGCCGCGGGCGCCGTCCAGGGCGGTCGCCGTCGCGTCGGGCTGCGGGGCGCTGCCCGCGCGCTCCCGGGCCGCGGCGATGAGCTGGGCGGTGCGCGTGGCGGTGCCGCTGGGGGCGTCCACCTTGTTCGGGTGGTGCAGCTCGACGACCTCGACGGACTCGAAGTACGGCGCGGCGACCTCGGCGAACTTCATGGTCAGTACGGCCCCGATGGAGAAGTTGGGCGCGATGAGCACGCCGGTCTCCGGGGACTCGGCCAGCGAGGCGTTGAGCTGCGCGAGCCGCTCGTCGGTCCAGCCGGTGGTGCCGACCACGGCGTGGATGCCGTGCCGGACGCAGAAGTCGAGGTTGCCCATCACCGAGGCCGGGGTGGTCAGTTCGACCACGACCTGCGTGCCGGTGGCGACCAGCGCCTCCAGCTCGTCGCCGCGGCCCAGCGCGGCCACCAGTTCCAGGTCCTCGGCGGCCTCGACGGCTCGTACCGCCTCGGCCCCGATCCGGCCCTTGGCACCGAGGACCGCCACGCGCAGCTTGCTCATTGCTTCGTTCCTTACCGAGACGGGAATTACGCGACCGTGTCGTGCAGACGGGAGGCCTGCTTGTCCTTGAGCGGGCCGATGACCGACAGCGAGGGCCGCTGTCCCAGGATGTCGCGGGCGACCGAACGGACCTCGTCCGGGGTGACCGACGCAATCCGGACCAGCATGTCGTCGACGGACATCTGCTCGCCCCAGCACAGCTCGCTCTTGCCGATACGGTTCATCAGCGCGCCGGTGTCCTCCAGGCCGAGGACGGTGGAACCCTGGAGCTGACCGATGGCGCGGCCGATCTCGTCGTCCGAGAGGCCGTGCTCGGCGACGTGGTCGAGCTCGTCACGGCAGATCTTGAGCACGTCGTGGACCTGGCTCGGCCTGCAGCCCGCGTACACGCCGAAGAGGCCGCAGTCGGCGAAGCCCGAGGTGTACGAGTACACGCTGTAGGCCAGGCCGCGCTTCTCGCGGACCTCCTGGAAGAGGCGGGAGGACATGCCGCCGCCCAGGGCGGTGTTCAGGACGCCCAGGGCCCAGCGGCGCTCGTCCGTGCGGGCGAGGCCCGGCATGCCGAGCACGACGTGGGCCTGCTCGGTCTTGCGGCCGAGGAGCTCGACGCGGCCCGCGGTGCGGATGGCGCGGCGGCCGTCACGCGGGGCGATCGGCTCGACGGCGCTCTCCCTGAGGGCGCCTGCCTTCTCGAAGGCGGCGCGGACCTGGCGTACGACCTTGTTGTGGTCGACGTTGCCCGCGCAGGCGACCACAAGGTGCGTCGGGTCGTAGTGCTTCTTGTAGAAGCGGCGGATGCGGTCGGCGCTGAGGGCGTTGACCGTGTCGACCGTGCCGAGGACCGGGCGGCCGAGGGGGGTGTCGCCGAGCATGGTGTGCGCGAACAGGTCGTGCACGCAGTCGCCCGGGTCGTCCTCGGTCATCGCGATCTCTTCGAGGATCACGCCTCGCTCGGCGTCCACGTCGCCCTGCTCGATCAGCGAGCCGGTGAGCATGTCGCACACGACGTCGATGGCGAGCGGGAGGTCGGTGTCGAGCACACGCGCGTAGTAGCACGTGTACTCCTTGGCCGTGAACGCGTTCATCTCGCCACCGACCGCGTCGATGGCGGAGGAGATGTCCAGGGCGCTGCGCCGGGAGGTGCCCTTGAAGAGCAGGTGCTCCAGGTAGTGCGTGGCGCCGTTCAGCGTCGGCGTCTCGTCGCGGGAGCCCACGTGGGCCCAGATCCCGAAGGTCGCGGAGCGGACGGAGGGCAGCGTCTCGGTGACGATGCGCAGGCCGCCGGGGAGGGTGGTCTTACGGACCGTACCGATGCCGTTCTCGCCCTTGATGAGGGTTTGGGTACGGGCGACGGCCCGCGCCTCCGAAGAGGTGCGGGCCGTCGCCGTGGAGCTACGAGACGTCACTGGTCGGTGTCGTCCTTCTTGTCGTCGTCGCCTTCGCCCTCGATCACGGGGATGAGGGAGAGCTTGCCGCGGGAGTCGATCTCGGCGATCTCGACCTGGACCTTCTGGCCCACACCGAGGACGTCCTCGACGTTCTCCACGCGCTTGCCGCCGGCGAGCTTGCGGATCTGCGAGATGTGCAGCAGACCGTCCTTGCCCGGGAGCAGGGACACGAACGCGCCGAAGGTCGTCGTCTTCACGACGGTGCCCAGGTAGCGCTCGCCGACCTCCGGCATGGTCGGGTTGGCGATGCCGTTGATCGTGGCGCGGGCGGCCTCGGCGGCCGGGCCGTCGGCGGCACCGATGTAGATGGTGCCGTCGTCCTCGATCGTGATCTCGGCGCCGGTGTCCTCCTGGATCTGGTTGATCATCTTGCCCTTGGGGCCGATGACCTCACCGATCTTGTCCACGGGGATCTTGACGGTGATGATCCGCGGGGCGTTCGGGGACATCTCGTCCGGCGTGTCGATCGCTTCCATCATCACGTCGAGGATGTGGAGGCGGGCGTCGCGGGCCTGCTTGAGGGCCGCGGCCAGGACGGAGGCCGGGATGCCGTCCAGCTTGGTGTCGAGCTGGAGGGCGGTCACGAACTCCTTGGTGCCGGCGACCTTGAAGTCCATGTCGCCGAAGGCGTCCTCCGCACCGAGGATGTCGGTGAGGGCGACGTAGTGCGTCTGGCCGTCGATCTCCTGGGAGATCAGACCCATGGCGATACCGGCGACGGGGGCCTTCAGCGGCACACCGGCGTTCAGCAGCGACATGGTGGAGGCGCAGACCGAGCCCATGGAGGTCGAGCCGTTGGAGCCGAGGGCCTCGGACACCTGACGGATCGCGTAGGGGAACTCCTCGCGGGTCGGCAGGACCGGCACGATCGCGCGCTCGGCGAGCGCGCCGTGGCCGATCTCGCGGCGCTTCGGGGAGCCGACGCGGCCCGTCTCACCGACGGAGTACGGCGGGAAGTTGTAGTTGTGCATGTAGCGCTTGCGGGTCACCGGAGAGAGGGTGTCCAGCTGCTGCTCCATGCGGAGCATGTTGAGGGTGGTGACTCCCAGGATCTGGGTCTCGCCACGCTCGAACAGCGCCGAGCCGTGCACGCGCGGGATGGCCTCGACCTCGGCGGCGAGCGTACGGATGTCCGTGACGCCGCGGCCGTCGATACGGACCTTGTCCTTGATGACGCGCTCGCGGACCAGCTTCTTGGTCAGCGCGCGGTACGCGGCGGAGATCTCCTTCTCGCGACCCTCGAACTGCGGGAGCAGCTTCTCGGCGGCGATCTCCTTGACGCGGTCCAGCTCGGCCTCGCGGTCCTGCTTGCCGGCGATGGTGAGCGCCTGGGCGAGCTCGCTCTTGACCGCGGCGGTCAGGGCCTCGAGGACGTCGTCCTCGTAGTCGAGGAAGATCGGGAACTCGGCGGTCGGCTTGGCGGCCTTCGCGGCGAGGTCCGACTGCGCCTTGCACAGGACCTTGATGAAGGGCTTCGCGGCGTCGAGGCCGGAAGCCACGACCTCCTCGGTCGGCGCCTCGGCGCCGCCCTTGACCAGCTGGATGGTCTTGTCGGTGGCCTCGGCCTCGACCATCATGATCGCGACGTCGCCGTCCTCCAGGACGCGACCGGCGACGACCATGTCGAAGACGGCGTCCTCGAGCTCGGTGTGCGTCGGGAACGCGACCCACTGGCCGTTGATCAGCGCGACGCGGACGCCGCCGACCGGGCCGGAGAAGGGCAGACCGGCCAGCTGCGTGGACGCGGAGGCGGCGTTGATCGCCACGACGTCGTACAGGTGGTCGGGGTTGAGCGCCATGATCGTGGCGACGACCTGGATCTCGTTGCGCAGGCCCTTCTTGAAGGACGGGCGCAGCGGGCGGTCGATCAGACGACAGGTGAGGACGGCGTCCTCGGAAGGACGGCCCTCGCGGCGGAAGAAGCTGCCGGGGATCTTGCCGGCGGCGTACATCCGCTCCTCGACGTCCACCGTGAGGGGGAAGAAATCGAGGTTGTCCTTGGGCTTCTTGGAAGCACTGGTGGCCGACAGCACCATGGTGTCGTCGTCCAGGTACGCCACGGCGGAGCCGGCGGCCTGCTTGGCCAGGCGGCCCGTCTCGAAGCGGATGGTGCGGGTGCCGAAGGAACCGTTGTCGATAACGGCCTCGGCGTAGTGGGTCTCGTTCTCCACTAGCGTTTTCTCCTCGTCTTCGTCCCGTCCTGCCCGTGTGGCAGGGGGACGGTGGCGGAGAGGCGCTCCGTCTGGTGCGGGCCGGTCTTCGATCGAAGCACCCGGGATCTCATTCCCCCGGGGGCCACTACCGAGGACCGGCGGCGGCGAGGTGCGCGTCTCCTCGTTCGTTGACGTGACGGTCCCTACCCGGCGGGTACGGAGTCATCACGCTGTGTCGTACGTGCTGTGTCCTGCGTATTGCGTTGTGCTACCACACTACAAAGCGTCGGTGACACTCCGCACGTACAGAGACGTACGGCAGTGCTTGCGGCAATGCTCACGGCAGCGGCACGTACGGCAAAGGGAGCGGCTCCCAAGAGGTGGGAACCGCTCCCTTCACGGCGTCTTACTTGGCGCCCGCCGCACCGCGGCGGATGCCCAGGCGGTCGACCAGCGCACGGAAGCGCTGGATGTCCTTCTTGGCCAGGTACTGCAGCAGCCGGCGGCGCTGACCGACCAGGATCAGCAGACCACGACGGGAGTGGTGGTCGTGCTTGTGGGTCTTGAGGTGCTCGGTCAGGTCCGAGATGCGGCGCGAGAGCATGGCGACCTGGACCTCGGGGGAGCCGGTGTCGCCCTCCTTCTGGCCGAACTCACTGATGAGCTGCTTCTTCGTAGCGGCGTCGAGCGACACGCGTACTCCTCGTAGTCTTTGATGTGCCACCGAGTGCCCCTGGTCCACATCTCAGGGGAGCTTCCGTTACTCGGGAGGCGGGGATCCGCTGGGCGCGGCCTCCAGAGCCATGGGCTCCGGGGGTGCGTACACAAACGGCCGTCACACAGCGTACCAGCCTGGCCGGATGCGTCTGTCCGGGTCCCCGAACCTTCCTGGTGACGCGGACCTGGCCACTAGGGTGACCGCACAGGTCATTCGTACGTGGGGAAGGGGCGCTTGAACATGGCCGAGGCAGCGGACGCAGCGGGCGTAGCGGACAAGGACATCGCGGCGGAGACGGACGCCGACGTCAAGGCGCGCAAGGAGCGGGAGAAGGACGAGCTCTACGCCCTGGACATCTCCGACGTCGAATGGCACAGCGCGCCGGGTACGGAGGAACACGAGGAGCGGGTCGAGATCGCGTACCTCCCCGAGGGCGCGGTGGCCATGCGTTCGTCCCTCGACCCGGGCACGGTCCTGCGGTACACGGAGGCGGAGTGGCGGGCCTTTGTGCTGGGCGCGCGGGACGGGGAGTTCGATCTGGAGCCGGGGCCGCACAACGGGGGGCTCGCGGCGCAGTAGATGACGTCCTGAGGGACGGAGACGGGGGGGGGGGGGGGGGGGGGGGGGGGGTGGGGGGGGGGGGGGGGGGTGGGCCCCCCCCCCCCCCTCCCCGTTCTCGGCTCGGTGATCAGCTGGTCATGGACCGGGCCGCGCCGTACACGTCGAAGACGGCGAGGGCCAGCGGAATCAGGGTGAGCAGTACGAAGCCTTCGGCGATTTCCAGGAAGCGGCCCCAGAACGGGGTGAGGCCACCGCGCGGCAGGATCAGGCCGAGTGCGGTGACCAGCGCTGCCGCCGCCGCGATCGCCGCGACGAGCCAGATCGTGCGGATGTCGAGGTCCGTACGGTCGCCGGTGAGGGCGTCGCGCATCAGAGCGTGCGGCGGGTTGAGCGCCAGGCCGAGGCCGAGCAGGACGAGGGCGCCGAGGCCTGCGGCCAGGACGGGCGCGACCTGGGTGGTGTAGCGGAAGAGGTGGGCGCGCATCAGCATGGCGACGCCGGTGGCGAAGGCGAGCAGCTGTGCCCAGACGTCGTCGGAGAAGCCGAGTACCGCCGAGGCGCCGACGGCGAGCAGCGCGCAGCCGCCCACGAGCCCGACGAGGAGTTCCTGGCCGCGGCGGGCCTGCGCCTCGATGCGTTCGGCGTCGACCGGCTCCGGCGGGGCGGGATCGGCGGCGTACGCGCTGCGCGGAGTGGCGTTCGGCGGGTCGAAGCCGATCGGCAGGCGGGCAAAGCGCATGGACATGCCCGGCAGGAAGGCCAGCGCTCCCACGGCGACGGGTGCGCACAGCGCGGCGATCTCGGTGGGCGTCCAATGCACGAGCAGTGCCACGAACACCACGACCAGGGCGATGGCAGAGGCGAACACGAAGGCGACGAAGGGGCCGTCCCCGCGCGGCGAGCACAGGGTGAGGACCACCGAGGCCACCAGCACCGCGGCGCAGGCGAGCAGGAACTGCAGCTTGCCGATGCCCTCGCCGCCCGCCAGTGACAGCAGCCCGGAGCCCGCCACGCCCACGTTCGAGAGCGCGCCGAGTCCCAGCGCGACGGCGGAGGCCCGGTCGTCGTAGATCCGCGCACGGATCGCGGCGAGGACGACGAGGAGTACACCGGTGACGCCCGCGAGGATGCCGGGCAGGCTGTGCATGTCGTGGCGCGGGTCGGCGGTCCAGGCGACGAAGGCGAGCAGCGTCGGCAGGACACCGCCACCGACGAGCCCCGCGGCGCGCGTCAGGTCGCCGCTCCACAGGGTGCGTTCACGGGTGACCGCGGATGCGACCGCCTCTGACACGTCGTCGAAGACGGCGGGGGGCAGCGACTCGGAGAAGGGGCGCAGGGTGAGGAGTTCGCCGTCGAGAATCCGCTGCGCGGCGAAGGAGCGCGAGCTGTCGAGGACAGCGCCGTCGCGGCGTACGAGGTGGTATCCGACCGGAGCGCCCTGGGCGGGACTCTGCTGGGAGAGCCTGAGGATCTCCGGATAGATGTCGGCGACCGGGATGTCGTCGGGCAGCGCCACGTCGATCCGGCTGTCGGGCGCGACGATGGTGACCCGGCAGAAGCCGAGGCCCGTGCCCGCCCCGTGAGGGGCCCCGGGTCCCGGCCCTGCGGCTCCGGTGGTTGTCGCGGAGGCCGTCATGCTCACCTGCTGCTCCCCCTCAATGATGGTCCTGCGTCTGGGATCTCGGTCATGCTCTCGCGTCCGCGCCGGTTCCGCGGACGTGATGGCGCCGCGGCTGCGGTGGTTGTGCGGACACGGTGTGAAGGTCCTGCGTCTCTTTGTCCGGACCGCCCGGCCGGCGGTGCGGCAAGGCGGCGGAACGAGGTCCGTGCGGCCGGTTCTTGGGCTCCGCACCCCACCACATCGCGCGGAATGCCCTGTTTTTCCGGCCCCGTTCGCGTGTGCTCGGGCGAACATCCGGCACCTTACCGCCCACCCGTCTCCCATGAAGTCAGTAGTAAGTCAGTAGGATCACGCGGCGGCCTGCGTCCGCCTGACACGGGGCGGCGGGCGGAAGACCCTGGGGCCGGCAAGGGAATTGGTGAGCAGTGAGCCAAATCATCGTCAAGCGCCCACCTCGGGCGCTGCCGTCGGAAGTGCCCACGGAAGAGGTCGTCCTGCAGCCGCCGCCGGAGCTTCCGCGCGGGCATCAGGAGAGCGTCCTCATGCAGTTGCTGCCGACGCTCGGCATGGGCGGCTCGGTGGTCTTCTTCTTCACGAACGGGCAGCCGTTCATGAAGATCATGGGCATGGTGATGATCGCGTCGACGGTGGCCATGTCCATCGCGATGGTGGTCCGCTTCCGTCGCGGCTCCCAGGGCCAGCTCGCGGACATGCGCCGCGACTATCTGAGCTATCTGTCGCAGATCCGACGCACGGCCCTGGACACGGGCAAGGCGCAGCGCGACGCCCAGTACTACCTGCACCCCTCCCCCGAGCAGCTGTGGGCGCTGGTCGCCGAGGGCAGCCGGGTGTGGGAACGGCGGCCGGGGGACGAGGACTTCGCCCAGGTGCGCATCGGCCTCGGACCGCAGTCGCTGGCCACCCCGCTGGTCTCCCCCGAGACAGGTCCGGTCGAACAGCTCGAGCCGCTGACCGCAGGCGCCATGCAGCGTTTCGTGGCCACCCACGGCGTCCTGGACTCGCTGCCGATGGCAGTCTCGCTGCGCGCCTTCTACCACGTGACGGTCAGCGGTGATCCGCAGTCCGTACGTGCCTCGGCGCGTGCTTTGGCCGGTTCGCTGGCCTCGCTGCACTCGCCCGACGACCTGACGATCGTGGTCGCGGCCGGGCGTGAGGAGCTCTCGCACTGGGAGTGGGCCAAGTGGCTGCCGCACGTGCAGCTCTCCGACGCGGTGGACGGCGCGGGCAGCCGCCGGCTGATCGGCAGTGACTCGCGCGAGCTGGAACAGCTGCTGGCCACCCGGCTGACGGGGCGCCCACGCTTCCACCCGAACGCCACCCCGCTCCCGGACGAACCACACATCGTCGTCGTACTCGATGGCCTGTCGCTGCCGCCGGACTCCGTCCTGGCCGCCCCCGAGGGACTGCAGGGGGTGACGGTCGTCGAGGTCGTCCCCGACGACCTGTCGGGAGCCCGCGGTGACCTCTCCATCGTCGTGCAGCCGCACGCGCTGCATCTGGAGTCCGGGCACGGCATCGTCTACGAGGGCACACCGGACGCCCTCTCCTACGAGTCCGCGGAGGCGCTGGCGCGGCAGCTGGCGCCGCTGCGCGTGGCCTCGGGCGGGGACGACGACGAACCGCTGCTCGCCAACCTGGAGTTCACGGATCTGCTGAACCTCGGAGACGCGGCCTCGGTGGACACCAAGCGCACCTGGCGGGCGCGTTCGCTCGCCGAACGGCTGCGCGTGCCGATCGGTGTCGGCGAGGACGGGCGGCCCGTGATGCTGGACCTCAAGGAGGCCGCGCAGGAGGGCATGGGCCCGCACGGGCTGTGCGTGGGCGCGACGGGTTCGGGCAAGTCGGAGCTGCTGCGCACGCTGGTGCTGGGTCTGGCGGTGACGCACTCGTCGGAGACGCTGAACTTCGTCCTCGCGGACTTCAAGGGTGGTGCCACCTTTGCCGGGATGGCGCAGATGCCGCACGTGGCAGCCGTGATCACCAACCTGGCGGACGACCTGACGCTGGTCGACCGCATGGGCGACTCCATCCGCGGTGAGCTCAACCGCCGCCAGGAGATGCTGCGCGACGCGGGCAACTACGCGAACATCCACGACTACGAGAAGGCGCGGGCGGCCGGGGCACCGCTCCAGCCGATCCCGTCCCTCGTCCTGGTGATCGACGAGTTCAGTGAACTGCTGACCGCCAAGCCGGACTTCATCGAGATGTTCGTGCAGATCGGCCGCATCGGCCGTTCGCTGGGCGTGCATCTGCTGCTGGCCTCGCAGCGCTTGGAGGAGGGCCGACTGCGCGGTCTGGAGACATACCTCTCGTACCGGATCGGCCTGCGGACGTTCTCCGCCGCCGAGTCGCGTGCTGCACTGGGCGTCCCCGACGCGTACGAACTGCCGAACGTGCCCGGTTCCGGCTTCCTGAAGTTCGGCACCGACGAGATGGTGCGTTTCAAGGCGGCGTACGTCTCCGGGGTGTACCGCACGGGTCCGACCCGGTCCTCGCTCGGCGGCGCGCTGCCGGTGGACCGGCGGCCGGTGCTGTTCACCGCGGCGCAGGTGCCGGTGCGGTACGTCGCCGTGCCCCAGCAGCGCGAGGAGACGCCGGAGACGGACGACGCCCTGGCCGACACCGTGCTCGACGTGATCGTGCGCCGTCTGGAGGCGCAGGGCCCGGCGGCTCATCAGGTGTGGCTGCCGCCGCTGGACAGCCCGCCGTCGCTGGACGGCCTGCTCCCGGGACTGGCCGCGGTGCAGGGACGCGGGCTCACCCAGCCCGGCTACGAGGGGGCAGGACGACTCGTCGTACCCGTCGGTCTCGTCGACAAGCCGTACGAGCAGCGCCGCGACCCGCTGTGGGTCGACTTCTCGGGCGCGGCCGGCCATATGCAGATCGTCGGCGGTCCACAGTCCGGCAAGTCGACGCTGCTGCGTAGCCTGATCGCCTCCTTCGCCCTCACCCACACCCCGCACGAGGTGCAGTTCTACGGCCTCGACTTCGGCGGTGGCGGCATGGCGGCGGTGGCCGGACTGCCGCACGTCGGCGGCGTGGCCTCGCGCCTCGACCCGGAGAAGGTGCGGCGTACGGTCGCCGAGGTGTACGGCGTCATGACGCGCCGCGAGGAGTACTTCCGCTCCTCCGGCATCTCGTCGATCGCCGAGTTCCGCACGAAGCGGGCGCGCGGTCAGATCTCCGTGACCGACCAGCCGTGGGGTGACGTCTTCCTGGTCATCGACGGCTGGGGCAACTTCCGTGCGGATTACGAGGCCGTGGAGAGCGTCGTCCTGGACATCGCCGCACGGGGCCTCGGCTACGGCATCCACCTCGTCCTGACCGCGTCCAGGTCGATGGAGGTCCGGGCGAACCTCAAGGACCACCTGATGAACCGCCTGGAGCTGCGCCTCGGCGACACGATGGACTCCGAGCTGGACCGCAAGGTGGCGGTGAACGTCCCCACGGGCGTGCCCGGCCGCGGCCAGGCGCCGGGGAAGCTGCACTTCATGGGCGCCGTTCCGCGCATCGACGGTCTGACGTCGGACACGGACCTCGCCGACGCGACGGCGGCGCTGGCGACGGAGGTGTCCCGCCACTGGCAGGCGCCCGGCGCACCCGAAGTCCGGTTGCTCCCCCGGGAGTTCCCGGCGCAGCAACTGCCTCCGGGCGGCCACTCCCCGCGGCGTGGGGTGGCCTTCGCGCTCGACGAGGACAATCTCGAACCCGTCTTCGTGGACTTCGAGCAGGACCCGTTCTTCCTCGTTTTCGGAGAGAGCGAGTCGGGCAAGTCGAACCTGCTGCGCCTGCTGATCAAGCAGCTGACCGAGCGCTACTCGGGCGACGACTGCAAGCTGTTCGTGGTCGACAACCGGCGCTCACTGCTGGATGTCACACCGTCGACGCACCTCGCCGAGTACATCCCCATGTCCAACGCCATGGACCACCACATGAGCGCGCTGGCGGAGCTGATGCAACGCCGGACACCGACGGCAGACGTGACCGCACAGCAGCTGCGGGAGCGGAGCTGGTGGCGCGGCCCGACGGTGTACGTCGTGGTCGACGACTACGACCTCGTGTCCACGTCGAGCGGGAACCCGCTGGGCGGGCTGACCGAACTGCTTCCGTTCGCACGGGATGTGGGCGTGCGGTTCATCATCGCCCGGTCGAGTGCCGGCGCGGGGCGCGCTGCGTACGAGCCGTTCATGCAGCGGATGAGGGAGCTGGGTGCGCAAGGTGTGGTGCTCGCCGGCGATCCGGGCGAGGGAGACGTGCTGGGCGGCGTGCGGCCTCGGCCGATGCCTGCCGGGCGGGGCGTCTTTGTCTCTCGTAGGCGGGGAAAGCCTCTGGTTCAGACCGGGTTGATGAGTGTGGAGTACTGATGAAGCGCACGCGAAAGTCTTCGCACTCGACAGCTCCGAGGCGACAGATCTGCTCCATTGGTACGTTGAAGTAGCCCGGCGGCCGTCGGCGCGACGGCCGCGCGCACGGGGACAACGGGGAGGATTCGAACGTGGCTTGGGACGAATGGGAGCGGCTGAAGAACCAGGCAACACAGAAGCGATCCGCGCGCATGCAACTCAATCAGCTGCCGGCCGACGGTGGCGGTGGCAGCACCCCGCAGGGTGATCTGACCGTTGACCAAAAGGATCTCGCCGCGATCGGCGACCGAGCCTTCAAGCTGTGGGAAGACTTGGGCCGGTATGGGCGTGACGCCTGGTCCAGCAGCCAGACAGCGGCGTCGGACCTCAAGACCCAGGGCTTCGAACTGGGTGGGGCTGTCGATCGCGTGCAGATCCGCTGGGAAGAACAACTGACGTCGCTCCTCGACGCCTGCGCCCATATCTCCAACCATATGGACTTCACGAAGAAGGCCCATCAGGGCGACGAGTACTACATCGGCGGCCAGATCAGCAGCATCTCCACGCTCGACGAGGGCTTCGACGGGGGGAAGGGGCACTGATGGATCTGGATACGCTCCGTTTCGGGAACTTCGCGTCGCTCAGTACCGCCATAGCCGACTGGACTCGGGTTGTGGGGAACCTGGAGACCCTCGAGAAGAACGCCCGTGAAGGACTCAAAGGCCTGGCGGACAAGGCCAATTGGGCCGGCGTGAACGCCACCGTTTCGCGCGAGTTCATCACCAGGACGGCGGGCGAGTTCACTGACGCCCACACCGAGGCCAGCACCATCCGTAACATCCTCAAGGACACCCACGAGGAGCTCGTCAGCTACCACGAGCAGCTCAACGAGGCGATATCTCGTGGGCTCAGGAAGAACCTCACGGTGATGGACACCGGCAACGGCTCCTTCACCGTCACCATGAACGTCCATCCCGATCGCGCGGCCAAGGGAACCACGGTCCCTGATCACAGCGAACAGGACGTGACCGAGCTCCGCGACGACGTTCAGCGCATTCTCGGCAGAGCCACGCACAGCGACGAGACAGCGTCCGAGGCGCTCCGCGCAATCGTCGAGCTGGCCGAGTACGGGTTCTCCGGCGCCTCGTACGGTGACAGGGATTCGGCGACCAAGGCCCTGGAGGACGCCGAGAAGTACGCGAATCTCATCAAGAACAAGGGAGATTCAATGTCTCCTCAGGAATTTGATGAACTCAACCGGAATCTCGCCGGATACAAGAACGACCCCCTCTTCCAGGAGAGGTTCGCCACCACGCTCGGCCCGAAGGGGACTTTGGACTTCTGGGCCGACCTCTCCGATCCCTCTGACGGCGGCGATCTGCAGCGGGCGCGCCTCGATCAGCTCGGCGAATTCCAGAAGAATCTCAGTCTCACTCTCGCAGGAGCGACACAGTCGGATTCCCCTGCGATGCGGCACTGGGAGGACGACATGGTCCAGCTGGGTGACGATCGCATCCAGACCCGCGGAACACAGGTCTACGGTTTCCAGCTGATGAGCAACCTTATGCGAGTCGGGGATTACAATGACGCGTTCTTGAACAAGTACGGTGACGCCCTGGTGTCAACCGAGAAGAAGATGAAGCTACCGGACCACTACTGGAACGGTGGCGTGGGCGGGCCTCCGATGCCCAAGATGAACTTCATGGGCGACGATTTCGGCCGGGATCCGATGACCGGATTCATGACAGCTCTCTCGAACAGCCCTGACGCCGCCACCGACTTCTTCGACAGGACTGAGCCCCAGGACAACGCCGAATGGGTCCTCAAGGATCGCCCCACCTTCGACGACACCCCCTTGAACAGCGACGACGGAAACCAGTCGCGTGACGCGACAGGGAACGCTCTCGTCGCCGCGGCCACGGGTGTGAACCCCAACGACCCCCACGCCGTTCCAGTGGAGCACACGGCCGAGAACCGGCACGTCCTCGATCGCTCACTGAAGATCATCTCGGGTGTGGGCGACGACTTCGCTCCCGAGATGCGTGATGACATGGCCAAAGTGCTGGTGAACTATGGCGACGAGGTCAATCACACCGCAAGTTCTCTCGCAGATGACCACAGCGATCCAAGACAGCTCGATCGGCATCAGCTGTTGGAAGTGACGAAGCAGGTGTCACGTGATCAGAACGCCTACGGAATCCTCAACGACGGCCTGAACCGGGAAATGGTGCGCGACATCTACGCGGACCATCCGAGCGACCCGAAGGAAACGCTGCTCCGGGCGGGGCACACCGTCGGCTTCCTCGAAGAAGCCCGCTACCAGGCCTTGAAGACGGACAAGCACGACCCCTCGTGGGACGCCAAGTGGCTGTATCACGGCTTCGGCGGTGCCGTGAACTTCATCCCGGTTGTCGGTGATGCCGCACAGCGAGGCGTCGACGCCCTTGCCTACCAATGGCAACTGGACGAGCAGGCACGCATCAACGAGGAGGCCGCCCGGCAGAACGGCGAAGTCTTCACCGCGCGGGAGAACCAACTGCAGAAACTGGCCGACCTGTGGATGGACGCCAACCCGAACTACGACAACAACAACCGGTACACGATTACATCCGAGATCAACGGCGCCGCCTTCGACGGTAATGGCCGTGCTCAGGGACTGGCAGGCGATCAGTGAACAACTGCACTTCTCTGCTTCTGGGGCGGCTCGCGGTACATACGGGCGGATCGCGACGCCGTACGCGACATGCCGCTGCCGCTGTGACCGTAGTCCTTCTGGCGGCGACAGCATGTTCGGGATCTCGCGACTACGCGGTCCCGGACAAGGCATGCGGTGTGGCCGTCGATTCCGACTCGCTGTCCACGCTCCTTCCGAACGGCAAGAAACTCACCGAGAAGTCATACGACGCCGGCCCGGAGAGTCCGCGCTGCCGCCTGCTGGTGGACCAGAAGCTGGTCGTCTACCTTTCGGGAGACGTCGTCGCCGGCGACACCGACCCCATCAAGGTCCAGGACCAGGCACTCGTACGCCTTGGGAGTCCCGCCGCTGCCGACATCGGCGACGACGCCGTGATCGCCGACCGTGGAGCGATGGCCGTCGCCGACTGCACCTACAAGGGAAAACGGCAGAAGTTCGCCGTGCTGATTCAGCTTCAGAAGAACGTTCCTGAGAAGGTTTCCGAACGGCGCAATGCCCTGCGCTCCTTCCTCCGTTCCTATTTCCCGAAGGCCACGGAGAAGCAGGGATGCCGGTAGCGGAGCGCGCGAAGTGCCGCGAGTGACCACGACTCACGCTTCGAAGGACGCCATATGTGGCGCCGCGCCCCCACGGCCGACGTCACCGCTTATCTCTCCGTCGTCCACGTACACCGTGTTCACCTGGGTGTCACCGCAGGTCACAGCAATTCGCCCTGGCCACAGGACCCATCTCGGCTGTGTGCGTGTGAGCGCCGGTGGCTGCCGCTGTGGGCGTCAGCGATAGCGGATGACGTGCAGAGCACGGATTCCGACCTGGTCGAACGCCACGGCAGAATCCGTGGAACCGTCGACCAGCATCACGCCCCGCGCCGTGTGCACCGCGTTCAGCAGCCGGCCGACGGACTCCCGGCCGCGCGCGTCGACTCGACGGACCCAGATGACGGCTCGGGCTTCGACCGGGAAACCCGAGAGTTCGTCCATCACCGTTGCCCAGTCCGCGTGTTCGGTCGCGGAGAGCACGGGCCCCAGGCCGGACAGCGTGGGTTCGAACCATGCCGCGTGACCGGGAGGCGGCGAGACGGGGAATCCCGCGGATCCGGGAGTCTCGCCGGCGTCCCAGCGTTGCAGCCAGTTCCATGGGTCGGAGTTGGGAAGGCCGAACGGAGCGGCTGCTTCCCTGGGTACGACCAGCGCGGCGTCGAGCATGGCGTCCTGCCAGCGTCCGTCGCGCAGATGGCGTTTTGTGTTGCACGCGAAGACCCAGCCTCGCCGGATCTCGTCCTGCGGTGCGGGATCGACCAGTTCGGCTTCTCCGTGATACGCCTGGTCCAGCCAGAGCTGCGCCTTGCGGAGCGCGGACGCGTAGTCGTATGCCTCCGCTTCCCAGGGCCAGCGCGGGGGGTGTGCCCGAGGCACGGCTCGCATGAGGACCAACTCGCGCAGCCCGGACGGGTCGAGCTTCGCCAGACCCCCTACCTGGGCGTCCAGGAACACGACCTGACCCTTGTGATTGTGCGCGTACAGCAGATTGCCGGTCGCCTCGGCGCCGCCCAGTTCCCGGCGGACCCAGACCAGGCCTCGGGTGTCCGGGCCCGGTTCGGCCACCGCCCTGATCACCGAGTCCCAGTCGCTCACCGCCACCTGCTCGAAGGCCGGGAAGTAGCGCCGCGTGAGCCTGGCCCACCAGCCGGGGGCCTCGTCGGACGGCTGCCAGGGCAACGGGGTCGACTGAGCGCCGTCGATGGCGGAGTGCACGGTCACCACGCAACCGCGCGCGTTGATCCTGCGGGCCTGGTCGGCGACCCTCGCGGCCACTTTCTGCGGGCCGGCCGGGTCCAGGTCCGCCAGGGGGTCGCTGGCCGAAGGGTGGAACGGCGAACTCCCGTCCCTCGGGACGACGACCGAGGCCGCCAGCATGGGCGTGCCGGGGTAGCCCGGCTGGGCCAGGGTGCGGCAGGCGAACATCCAGGCGGTGGAGGTCTCGTGCACCGGATGGGGGACGGACAGTTCGACGAGGCCGCGGTAGGTGTGGGCCAGCCAGGCCGCGGCCCGCTGGTCGGGGCGGTCCATGTCAGCAGCCCCCGGAGCGCCGGTCGGCGCCCGGCCAGTCGCCCACCTCGCGTCGGCGCATGTACTCCGCGACGGGAAGTGCGGTCGGCGGCCAGTGCGCCGCCTCACCATGGTGCGGCACGACGACGACGGAGGTGAACGGCGCGTCCATGGGATTCCCGCTCTCGAGGTGCTCCTTCCAGTCGAACCGAATGGCCCAGCCGAAGCCGTGTTCCTCGCACTTGTCCGGGAGCATCACCAAGGAAGCCACCTTGTCCGGATACATCGCCTTGACGAATTCGGCGGCCAATTCGACTGCTTCGGACTTGCTCAACATTTACTTGACTCCGTCGCGATATGGAATATGGCCGATCGACGACACATTCTTTTCGAGTACTCCCAGGGTCCCGGACTGGCCGTCGAGGAAAACCACTCCGTGCGGGGTGTTCACCGCGTTGAACACATGCGCCGAACCATCGGGACGGCTGATGTACATGACGCTCCTCGAGCCCTCTCCCCTGGCCTGCAGGTCGCGAATGATGTCATCGTAGCTCTTGACCATGTCGTAGTGGCCCTTGGGCCTGTCCTTGAGCCCGAGCACCTCCGGCGGCACGTGATCGGGACTCTGCTTCGGGGCCGCGCTGACCTGTTCGCCGTCCAGGTTCCTGTTCACGGCATCCACATTGTGACTGCAGTTCTGGGTGTAGCCGGAATGTCCCGTGTGATTGACATCCTTGAGCCAGGGAAACTGATCGTCGGTGAATTCCTGAGCGAGTTTCGGATCCACCGAGTCGGCGTGGATCGCCTTTTCGGACACATGGTCCGTGCTGCGGGCGAGATTGCTCCAGTCCTTCGGCGCGGCGGCGAGTTCGTCGCCGTACTTCAGCCCATTGGTGGCCATGTTCGCCGCACCGGTCTCCACCCCCTCCCTGACCGCGGTCCGCAGGCCACCTACCGCCAGCCCCGCGCCGTCGGTGCCGATGAGCTGAGGAACGAGCCTGCCGAGGGCTTCCGAGGGGTCCTTCTTGAAACTGTCGATGAGGGCTTCGGGAACGCGCTCCGGGTGCGCGACCGTCGAGACCAGACCCGACAAAGTCATGCTGACGTGCTGCAGGTAATCGGCCGGGTGAGTGATGTTGTAAGGGTCTTCGGGGTTCAGGCCGCGGACGAAGTTGATCAGCCCCGCGCTCCCCTTGATCAGTCCGCCTGCGAAGTGGAGGACCTCGGTGTTGAGCGCGCCGTAGCCGTCGAGCGCGTCGGACTCCAGCCTGTCGAGCGGCGGCGGCTCGGCGGGGGCGTGCTTCAAGGCCGCGGTGATCGCCTGCGTGGCGACCCGACCGGCTTCGTCCCGCTGGCGGCGCGCGTCCGCCAGGATCTGGCGGGCGCTCTGGATGTCGCCGCGGCCGGGGTCCTTGAACTGCTCCAGGGGAGGTCCGGGGTCCTTGTCCGCCTTGATTGCGGCGTTGTACGCGTCGACGCGCTTGTTGTACGCCTCCACCGCCTGCTCGGAGGCCTTCTTGCCCTTCTTGTACAGGTCGATGGCGTCCTGGGCCTGACCCTGCGCCCACTTGACCGTGTCCGCGTAGCTGTCCAGCGCCTTGCCCGCGGCCTCGCAGGCGTCCGCGGCGTGCAGCCACTTGGGGGGATGCATGGCGAACTTCTCGCGGAAGGTGTCGGCAGACTCGCCCTTCCAGTGCGAGGAGTCCAGCGAGCGCATGCCCTGGCCGACCGAGTCGAAGGCGGTGTGAAAGCCCGTCAGGTGCTTGGCGGCGGCCCGGATGGACGCCGGATTGCCGTGCACCAGCTCGTTCGCCTGGTCGGTCTGGCCGAGCTGCTGCTCTCCGACGCTCGCGCCCAGGTCGGAGGCGATGTTGTCGCCGATGTCCTCGACCTTGTCGGCCCAGCCGTCGGCCCCGACGGCCTCCAGACCGTCTCCGACCTTGTGGGCGCCCCACTCGACGCCCTCACCGACGAGCTTCTTGCCCGCGTCGACGCCGTCCTCGAGCTTGCCCAGCCCGGCGTTGACCAGATCCCCGAGCCCCATCAGCCGGCGCTCCCGCCCTGCTGTGCCTGCTGCTGAGCCGCCGCCTGGGCCCGTTCCTCGGGCGACGGGCCGAAGGTGTCGTCGAGCACCTGGTTGTACTCGCTGTCGCTCACCCCGAACGCGCTGTGCAGGTTCTCAGGGTTCAGTCCCATCGGCCCCAGCGTGTGCGAGGTCATCACGTCCCGGCCGGCGTCCTTCCAGCCCTGCTCACTGTTCTGCAGGGCCTGATCGAAGGAATCCTTGCTGTAGTCGGCGTGCGCGAGCGCGTTGTTCCGGGCCAGCTCGCCCCAGCTCATCCGCGTGATCTCGTCCTCGGAGGCGTTCGGGTTGCCCACCAGCGAGTTCGCGCCGACCTTCAGCGTGCCCTCGACGTACTGGTCAGTCTCGTACAAGGTGCCGGCCGAAAGATCCACGGCCTGGGCGAAGTAGTTGCCCTCACCCACCAACGCCCGCACACCCCATTCCCAACGCTCGCAGAACGACTTGAAGGCCGACGTCAGCCCGTCGTGGCCCACTTCCAGCCCGGACAGCTCCAGGTTGGAGAAGCCTCGGCCGAACCCGGCCGCGCTGTCGACGCCCAGTCCCTTGAGCTCGCTCAGGGTCAGCGTGATGCCCTGCGCGATCTCGTCCAGCCCGGTCGCCTTGATGTCCTTGCCGGCGCCGTTGTTCACCACGGTCGTTCACCGCTTCCGTTCGCTTCCGCGTCCACCGCCGCCGCGTCCGGCACGATCCCCACCACCGGCGGCAGGAGCACGCCGTCGTCGCCGCTGCCTACGTCCAGGGCGACACCGCACGGCACGCCCATGGCCGGGATCACCACGTCCAGCAGACGCCACCCCCGCACCGCCATGAAGTCTCGCCGGCCCTTCAGGGCGTCCTGCGCCTCGTCGAACCGGGCGGCGGCCAACTCGTCGGTGAAGACATGGATCCACCGCACGCCGCCGAAGTCGGCAGTCAGGAATCCCTGGCCGCCGACGTCGAGCGGAACGAGGGGGACCAGGACCGTGGTGTCCCGGAAGCGGTCGATCGTGTGCCTGATCCGGTCCATCCGCCGCGCAGCCCCGAATCCGTCGGGCTCGGCCGTGTCGGAGCGGACGGGTCCGGTGGCTGTCTCGGCCTCCGGGGAGTCGCCCGTGAGGTGCGCCTCCGGCTGCCGCCGGGCGTCCCCGGGCTCTTGGGCGGTGCCTTCCCGGATGGCCCCGGTCACATGGTCCGGGGCGGGTTCGGCGCGCTCAGCGGCCTGCTTCTTCAGTTGCTCCCACTCGTCCCAAGCCACGTGTGGATCCTCATGACGTTTCGAAGGTGACGGCTAGTCCGGAAGGGGCCTCGATGTCGCAACGCGGGGTGGGCACCTCCCGTGCGTGCCCACCCCCGGTGCCTCCAGCCAGCCCGTCTCACTCGAAGAAGCTGGCCGCCTTCTTGTCGCCGCCGCGGTAGTCACCGCCGGCCTGGTGCACCTTTTGCGTGATGGAGAGCAGCGCCTGATGGATGGCGCTGGTGTGGTTGTCCCATTCCTTCGACTTCCGCTGGAAGGCGTCGTAGGCGTCGCCGGCCCAGCCCTCTGCCGCGTTGTGGACGCCCTGCTTCAACTGGGTGAGATCGCTCTCGAGTTGCTTGGCCAGGCCGCCGAGTTCAGTGGCGAGCGCGTCCAGGACGCCGTACTTGACGGAAAGATCCTGGAGGTGTGGCGTGCCGGTCATGTTTCCTCATCTCCTTGACGATGTGAGAAGGACCTCACGGTCCGGGGGTGCGACTCGAACCCGTCAGTACAGGTTGAGCGCCGAGGTCTTCGCGCCGGCGTCCACTTCGATGCTGGAGATCGTGGAGTGGAGTTCGTCCTCGAGCCTGTCCTTGTCCTGCTTGGTGAGGTGGATTCCGTTCAGGAAGTCGTCGAGCATACGGCCGATCCCGGCCATGTGCTCGTTGATTTCGTGCTGCTTGGTCTTGAACGCGTTGGCGCCGAAGCCCGTCCAGTTGGCCTCGATCATGTCGATGCATCCCTGGAGCTGCTGAAGGTGCTTCTTGACGTTGTCGTACCGGTCGATGACGTTCGTCTGGAGCTTTTGTACGTGTGCGTCGTCTAGCTTGCGGCCGTCAGCCATCTCGGCACTGCCTTTCGTGAGAAGGATTTGTGTTCCTGGCGCTACACCGGGTGGTGAGGCGCTCGTTCATTGCGCGACCCGTTGTCCCTCACGGGAGGTGGGCCATGACAGTCATACGCCTCGTCGTGAGCGAATCACCGCGAAGGCCCCGCCGCCGATCACCACGACCGCCGCCGCGGCTCCGAGAGCGACCCACAGCGTGGTGTTGCCGGACGAATTCGAGCTTGATCCTGCCGCTGAAGTCTGGCCGCCTGAAGTGGAGTTCGCGGCTTGTGACGAGGTTGATGCGGAAGCCGAGGGCGAGGTGCCGGTGCCGACGGACAGGCCGGGCGTTTTCTTGTTCGTGACGGGGTCGACGTCGGCGGCTCCGGGAACCCCCTTGCCCTTCAGGAGAACCTGCGCCGGACGGATCGTGCCGTACCCGAGGTACCGGCTCGGGGTGCTCTTCGGCCAGTCCCGGCCGGCGGTGTCGATCATCACGCGGAGGACCTGGTTGGCGGTCCACTTGGGGTGGGCGGCCCAGATGAGGGCGGCGGCACCGGAAGTGATGGCGGTGGCTTGGCTGGTGCCATTGCTCTGGGGGCAGTAGGACTTGAACGTCTTGTCACACCAGGTCGGTACGTCCACGCCTGGCGAGGCCAGGTCCACGTACGCGCCGTCCTGCGAGAACTTGGCTACCTCGCCATTTTCGTTGATCGCCGAGACTCCGACCACACCGGGGTACTTGGCGGGATAACCGATGTAGTTCTTTGCGATATCGGCAGCGTTACCCACAGCGGCAATGAGCAGCTTCCCCTTGCTCTGCGCGTACTGCACGGCTTCACGTTCACCGTCGTCCTCAGAATACGTACCGAACGACATACTGATGATCTTTGCGTCGGAATCGGCAGCAGCTCGGATGGCCTTCGCTGAAGTATCACCCTGCTCCTCACCCTTCTTGCCGATTCCGAGGAGTACCGTGCGGATTGGGATGATCTTGGCCCCGGGCGCCACTCCCTTGAGCCCGCCACCCCGGCCGGTCCCTGCGATCAACTCGGCCATCGACGTGCCGTGACCGGTGTAGTCGTCCGTTTCATCGCCGGTGGTTCCCGTGGCGTCGACTCCAGGCAGCACCTGGCCCTTCAACGAATTCGTGTCCGGGTTCACGCCAGTGTCGACGACCGCGACCGAAATGCCCTTGCCTGTGCTGACCTTCCACAGCCCCTGGGCGTTCATCGCGTCCAAGTACCACTGCTGCGCCTGGATGTCGTCGGCAGCCGCGGCAGGGGCCAGCCCAACAGACATGACGGCCAGAGCACCCAGCGTCGCGCCCACGGTGGTCATATGTCTCCGGGCATGCCCAGCCCACAGCGCGGCCCGCACACGGCGTACGCCAGTCCCTGACTTCATGCTTCTGTACGTCCTCGGTCGTTTCGGTCAGTCGGTCGCCGACGGCGCATCGCCGCGCCGCGCGTCATCACGTGAGCGCTCCTTGTCCTCGGCGGAGTGCTGCTGACGCTGCGTTCTCCCACCGGCGGCACGATCAGGGCTGCGGCCCTCCGCGGAACCGGACACCAGGCCAGAACCACCGGACGCGGCTCCGTTGCCCCTGCCGCCGGCCCGACTCGCGGGCGCGCCGACCACACGGTCCGCATTACCTGGAGACCGGCGCTGAGACTGTCCTTGCCCCGTGCCCGACGCCGGGTTGTTCGCACCGATCACTCCGCGCTGCCCCGGCCTTTCACCCGCTGCGCGAGCGCCGGTTGCGCCCTCGCCGCCGATGACCGTGCCGCGTGGAACTCTGGCACCAGTCCCACTCGGGCCCGCTTCAGAAGTGGGCCTGCCTCCGACCACGCCGCCCGTACGCGCAGCGCCCGTGGCTCCGGGGCCCGTCCGTGCCCCAGGCTGACCGGGCACGCCGCCCACACGCCCGCCCGGCGTGCCGCCGGTGCGTGAACCAGTCGTACCCCCGCTTCTGGGCATGCCGCCGGTGACACCCCGCCCCATGGGCGACCTGCCCGTCGCGGACGCAGGCCCACGGGCACCCTGCTGGCCAACCGCGGATGCGCGGCCCAGCGGTCCCGCGGGACCGCGTCCCGTACGGCCTCCGGCAGTGGTTCCCTCAGAGGTGCTAACCCGCCCTTGAGTCGATCCGGGAGTCCTGCCGCCCGCTCCTCCGCCAAGTCCGACAGCGCGCGCGACCGGGCCTCCGAAGGCGGGAGGTACCACGCCGGTCCCCATGGGCGGGAGCATTCCCCCAGAAGGCGCACTGGGTCCCGTTGCTGTGGAAGGGGGGAGAACTGGCGTCGGCTTCGCGGTTTCTGGCGGCAGCGTGCCAACGCTGTTGATCTCCGTACCGACAGTGGGGCGATGCAGATCGACACTTGTGTCCACGGCTGGATGCGCAGAGGGAAGACGGCCGTTCCCGGAATCGCCCTCGCTGTGGGACACATGGCTGCCTTCGCTCGCACCCGCAGCCGCTTGGTGGACTGAGCTCAGGTTCGAGTGGCGCGTGTGCTCATTGGCACCTCCACTCGGTGCCTCGGACGCAGGCGGCATCCCCACATCCGGCATCGACCGAAAAGCCGGCGGGTCCAGCTTCGCCAGTTCGGACCCGGACACCGAGTAGAAGGAGGCGAGGCGATTCATCTGGTTGATCGCCTCTTGCCGGTCCTTCTCGACCCGGACCGCCTCGGCATACTGCTTGTTGCCCTCGAACTGCTGGAGTACCGGGAGCTGCCCCGGCTTCTTCTGGTCAAGGGCAGGGCGCGGGTCCCGGGGTGGCAGCGAGCTGCGCACGGACGCGAGCCCCGTCGCGGCGGCTGTGACCTGCACCCCGGCGCCGTCGGCGTACGTGGCCAGGCTCTCGGTGTGCGTGGCGAGGCCCTCTCCCCACGTCTGGAACGCCTTGCCGGCCTCGCCCTGCCAGTCCTCACCCGCATGCTTGAGGTGACGTCTGAGCTCCACGGCGGCGTCGCTGATCGCCTTGCTCGCCTTCGCCAACGTCTCGCCGGCATGCTCCAGGTCGGCGGGGTTCGCCTGATGGACCAGGTCGATCATGGCGTTGAGCTTGTGGTCCTCGAAGTCCGTGACCTTCCCGTACGTCAGGAGGCGGACGCGCTTGAATCCGAACGCGTCGTGCATCACGTTCGACACCCCGGACACCGCGTCGACCTGGCCGACCTGAACGTCGACGCGCTGCTGGTCAGTCAACTCCTTCGGCGCCTTGTCGTCGCCGCTCACTACTGGAGTCCCTTCGTGGACTTCTTGGCGTCACTCAGCTTCTTCTCACCCTCGCCGGACTTCTCCTGCTGGGCTTCGCTGTACAGGCGGTCGGTCTCGATCTGGATCTCCCAGAAACGGCGGCGCTGGTCGTCATCGAGGCTGTCGAAGCCGTTCTGCGCGCCCTGCGTCGCGATGCCCATGGCCTCGATCTGGAGCCCCAGCGTCTTGGAGAGCTGTGTGATGTGCTCGTGAACCTGCTCGTACTGAGCGAACAGGGCGTCCGCCTCGTGGAAGGGGCTGCCGTGCCCGCTGAGAGAAGTCCGCGAGACGCGGTGCGCACCCACCTTGGAAGCGCTGCCCGCCGAGTCCCCGAACTCGGACAGGAGTTTGTCGATGCGCTGCTTGAACGTCATCAGCACGCCGGCGCCGACCTTCAGGTCCGCAGCTGTGCTTGGCGACGCCCCGCCTGTCATGTCCGCAGGAAGCATGACGCCTTCCCTCCCCGTTTTGTCGCCCGCTCCGGGCGACTGCACCCCTCAAGCGTTCATATCCGCAACGACATCACTCTAGTCGTTTCCTATGACAGCCCCAACTGCTATATGCAACAGCTGTGCTACCACCCAGCGAAGCTTCACTGCTTCTTCACCGCGCCCTCGCGCTCGCCTGAGCCCGTGCCGCCACTCGACACTACGTGGCCCACAGGGCCGCGGACCTGAGTACTCCTACTCATTCGGCGTTGCTGTGTAGCCATTGCGAACTGGCAAGGGACGGGCACCCGTTCGACGATCTACCCCGCACTCCCCACCCCAAGAACCAGCCACTCCCAGGCCTTCTCCTTGGCATGGCTCGGCCCGCTCGCCTGCTTCGTGCCGAAGAAGATCCGTCCGTTCTGCACGACGATGTCGTTCAGCGTCGGGTCTGTGAGCGTCCAGGCTTCGGTGGGCAGATCGAAGTAGAGGTACGGGGTTTCCTTGCCGGTTCGCGGGTTCAGGCTGACGAGTCCCATGGGCGTGATGTGGTCGCTGCTCTCGCGAAGTGCCAGGAGCTGGTCACCGCTCATCCGCAGGGGATGCAGCAATTGGTCGTGACCTGATTCGAACTTCTTGACCGTCTTCCCTGTCGCGAGGTCGAATCCGATGATCCAGTTGGAGTTGTTCACGATGGTTCCGTCGGGGTCCTCCCTGCTCGTCAGGAAGACCTGGCCGTCTCCGACCACGATCGTCGGGCAGTTGTCCACCGCCCCGTCCTCCTCGTCATCGACACAGTCGGCGACGTAGTGGCCCCCTTCGACGCGTATCGTGACGCGGTACTTGCCGTGTTCGTCGAGGGAGATCAGGTCGGTGATCTCGACGTCGCCCGCCGCCACGGCGAGGACGGCGGGTTCGGCGGACACCAGGTAGACGCTCCGGACACCTTTGGCGACCTGATACGTCCAATCGACCTTGCCTGTGCGGGGGTCGACCTTCCGGACCCGATACGACCCGGCGAGGCTCTTCTCGTCGAAGCAGTCGGTCCGGATGAGCAGGGCACGTCCGCCGGCCAGGCCCCCGTCCTTGCACTTGGGGGGAGGGGTACTCGTCCAGAGGAGTTTTCCCTGGTCCATGGCATACGCCTGCGAACCCTTGCCCCACGCCACAGCGACCGTGGCACGCGTCATGGTCACACTCGGCGTGTCGTAGAGGGCGTTCACCTTGGAGAACCGGGCCTCCCAAAGCTTCTTGCCCGTGTCGAGGTCGACGAAGGCCACGTGATCGCACGGAGCGTGGGTGTCGACACCGGACCGGAACAGGACCGCAGTGCGGTCCCCAACGGTCACATGACGCGTCGTACCGCAGATCGGTCCGGCGAGTCTGATGCGCCAGCTTTCGTCGCCCGTGGTGGCATCCTTGCCGACCTTGAAGCCCACGAGGGTTCTGTTGATGCCTTTGGCGAGGATCTTGTCCGTCGCCCACATGCCCGGCATGGCGTGCGACTCGCCGGCCCGCATGTCGTCGGCGGAGAACCTGAAGGCCATGCGTCCAGCCGCGTTCGCGGGACGGCTCTCGACCGTCTCCCGGATGTCGCGCGGACCCTGTTCGGCACTGGCCGACGGTTTGCCGGCTGTCTGCGCCGAGACACTGCCACCGTGCCAGAGGAGCCAACTGCCTACGCTCAGCGCCCCGATCAGGAGGATCGCCACGCCACCGAAGAGTTTCCAGCGGCGCTTCTTTTGTCTGCCGTCCGCTGTCAGAGCGGACTGTGTGTACATGGAAGGAGGTGGGCCGAAGCTCACGCGGAGAGGTCCTTTCGATGACCGCGATGGATGTCTGACCAGTCAGTGGCCAGGCATCGGAGATGTTGAGAACAGCCATGTGTCCAGGCCGTCACTCCGCCACCGCCACCCGCCGCTTCCTCCGCCGCGCGTCCCGCACCGCCACCGCCACCCCGCTGAGCCCCGCCAGCAAGACCGCCGCCCCCACAGCCACATACGTAGCCAGTCGTGCGTTCCGTTCGTCCGGGGTTTCGCCCAGTTGCAGCTTTGCCGGGGTCGGGGCCTCGGCCTTCGAGAGACCCTCATGAGGGTCGGGGGATTCGATGGGGTGGTCGTCCTCCGTCAGGGCTCGGACCGGGTCGACCACGCCCCAGCCGACCAGGCGGTCGTGGCCCGCCACCGAGCGTTCCGCGGTCTGTTCGATCTGGGCCACGATCTGCTGTTGGGTCCAGTCGTGGTGCTTCGCCTTGATCAGAGCGGCGACTCCGGCGACGTACGGGGCCGAGAAACTGGTGCCGTTGTCGGAGCAGTGGCCACCCTTGGGGACGGTGGAGATCATGTCCACGCCGGGGGCCGCCACGTCCACGAAATCGCCGGACTGCGAGAAGGAGGCGCGTTCGTTGTTGCGGTCCGAGGCGGCGACCGCCAGGACGCCGGGGTACGAGGCCGGGTAGGTGTCCTTGTCGTTGCCGCCCAGGCCGTCGTTGCCCGCCGACGCGACGACCACGACGCCGGCGGCAAGCGCCTCGTCCACCGCCCGTTTCAGGTCCGGGGCCGGTTCCACCGCGTTCGAGGTGTCCTGGGAGATGTTGATGACGTTGGCCTTGGCCCGGATCGCGTCCCGGATCGCCGTGGCGAGCGTTTCCGCCGTGCCGTGGCCCTCGGCGTCGTTCTGCTGGATGGGGATGATCGTCGCCTCGGGAGCCAGGCCCACGAATCCGGTGCCGGAGATGGGCCGGGCCGCGATGATGCCCGCCACGCGGGTGCCATGGCCGACCGTGTCCGTCGTGCCGTTCTCCTTGCCCCGTGCGATCGGGTCTCCGTTGTCGTCCTTCAGTTTCTTCGGGAGGAGGTTGAGACCGGCCGCCGTGTCCACGGCGCGGGTGAGCTGCGGGTTCTTCACGTCCACGCCCGTGTCGATCACAGCAACCCGTACACCCTTACCCTTTGACTGGCTCCACAGTTCGTCCAGCAGGACGCGTTGCAGCGCCCAAGGGCGGCCCGCGTACTTCTTGTTCGGGAAGGTGCACTGGTCCGTGGACGTGTCCGCGGCCGCGAGCGGTGCGAGGGCGACGGTGGCAGTGGAAGCGAGCAGCGTCGCGGCCATGACGACCACGGTACGAAGAGGCCTTGCGGCCGGTGCGTACGACATGGACTCCCCCTTACGAGCCCTGCGGCTGGCGTGCCGCCGATGTCGACAGGCGGGGGCCGGTGGGCAGGAACTGGGACCAGGCAGCCGGGATGGGCGCCGGGTCCACGTCGGAGTAGCCCAGGCTGATCTGGGCCAGGTGGGCCTCCTGCTCGAGTTGCTTGCGCTCCTTGGCCGTGGTGCCGACGCCCGGGGCGTTCGTGGCGCTGTCGTCGTTGGACTGCATCGCATAGCGCAGGCCGGTGTCGGTGACCAGGAAGACACCGCCCGCCGTCGTCTCCTCGCCCTGGAACTGGCGGTAAAGCTGACCGGAGCCAGGAGTGACGTACGCGCTGGAGGAACCGGTCGGGAGGGTGGCCGGGAAATCCGTGGCCGCCCAAGTGCTGAGCGTCGTCCCGCCCTTGCCCTTGTCGACGTCGCGCAGGACGTTGCACACGGTGTTGCGGTGCCCGTCCGTTGCGTCCGCCTCGTTGACGGGAACAGGCATGCGGCTCGGCCAGGTGTGGTCCGTGGCGAACCCGGCCGTGCTGGGCACGAAGGCTCCGGCGCTGACGTCGAGAGCCTTGCCGGCCTGGCCGAGGCCGACCAGGTCGCTGCTGTTCAGAAGCAGCTTGGCGGTGAAGTCCGAGACAGGAGCCACCTTTCCCCGCTCGACGACGTAGTACTGCTCGGTCGCGCCGTTGGGCGCCTTGAGTACCATGCCGACCTTGTTCGCCGCGGCGGACAGGCTGCCCTGGACACCCGCGGCGGTGCCGATCTGCCCCTCGACCTTCGGGAAGGTGACGGGGTCGCCCGTGTGCAGGGTCTCCAACCACTCCTTGGACACCCGCTGTGGTTCGCGGCCGGAGCCGACGAGCGTGCGCAGCAGCAACTCGTCGTTCTTGTCCACCTCGTACGACGTGCCGCTCGCGTCGACGATGTAGCGGGTCTTGTCCGGGCCCACGACGTACAGCAGTTCGCCGCCCCCCAGCTTCTGCTTGCTTCCCTCGGTCTTGTCCATGTCGCGTGAGGCCAGGACGAACGCGGCCTTCTGGATGGACCTGCCGCCCGCGCTCGGGCGTTCGCAGACGGCCCAGCGCTTCGCGGAGCCGGCCTCGGAGGCGGCGGGAAGCCGGTCGGGAGCGTAGGGGATGCCGATGGTGACCCCGCGCGGGATGGTGCCCCTGTCGAGGATGGACTCGTCGACGGTGACGACGTCGCCCTTGCCCGTCTTGAGGAGGAGCTTCGCGGACGCCATGTTGAGGACCGGGTGCAGTTGGACCTTGCCGTCGGTCTTGAGGACCACGTAACGGGTGGTGGACTTGCTGGCGATGATCACCTTCTCGCCAACGGCGTTCCAGCCCTGCGGGGCAGTCGGTTTGAACATCCCCCACGCCCCGAACGCGGCCATGATGATCACGCCGACGAGGGTGCCCGGCAGCACCGCCCGCAACGGGCGCGGCGCCCCTTCCTCCGAACCGTCGGGAGACGACTGGACGAAGGACGCGAGCATGCGTCGCTTCGCGAAGGTGTAGGCGTTGAGCTGGTCCCGCCGAGATGCCATGTGTGCCTGTTTCTCCCCGTGTATCGCCTGGCGGCGCTCGGGGGTACAACGTCCCCCGCCCTCCGTTGTCAGACCGGCCCCCTACTATGCCTGGTAAGGGATCGGTCTTGTGGAGCGGGTAGGGTATCGGGGCCTTCAAGGGCCCTGTGTGGTGGCGTTGTTCCAATGAGTTGTGAGGAAAACGGGGGGATGCAGTGATGGCTTCCGGAACGCGGTTCCGGTCGCGTGACCGGTCGCGGGAGCAGGGCTCCTCGGCACCCCGGTCGCAGCGGTCCGCGGCACCCGCGAGGGCTCAGGGACAGACGGGGGCGCTGCATCTCAAGGTGCGTCCCGGGCAGTCGGGGTCGTTCCGGTTGCAACGGATCGTTCTGTTGGAAATCGCCGCCGCCGCGCTGCTCGTCGGATGGATCGTCGGTCCGTTCGCGCTGATGCCTGCCGCTGTCGTCGCGGTCGCACTCGTCCTCCTCGCCTTCGTACGGCGCCGGGGCCGCTCGTTGCCCGAATGGCTCGCCACGGCACGGGCGTTGCGGGCGCGCCAGCGGCGCGCGGCGAGTACGCCGATACCGCCCGGGACGGAGCCCGGTCTCGCCCCGGCCGTGGAGTGCGATCCGGGCCTGCGGACCTCCGCGTACAGCGCGCAGGACCGGCGACCCGTCGGCGTGATCGGGGACGGTACGTTCGTGACCGCCGTCCTTCAGGTGGAGGCCGACGCGACCGCGCTGCGCGCCGAGCGGAGCCGCCAGCCGCTCCCCCTGGGGCTGGTGCGGGACACGCTGGACGTGGACGACATCCACCTGGAGTCGGCGCAGATCGTGCTGCACACACAGCCCGCGCCCGCGCTGCACCTGCCGCAGCAGTCCGTGGCCGTCAGCAACTACGCACCGCTCCAGGAGCAGACCGGGGCGCCCGCCGTGCGCATCACCTGGATCGCGTTGAAGCTCGATCCGGAGCTGTGCCCGGAGGCGGTGGCCGCGCGCGGGGGTGGACTCGTCGGCGCGCAGAAGTGCGTCGTGCGCGCCGCGGACCACCTCGCGAGTCGGCTCACGGGGGCGGGCTTTCGTACCACGGTGCTCAATGAGGAGGAGTTGACGGCCGCGGTGGCGACCTCGGCGTGTGCCAACCCTCTGGTGACGGCCGAGGCGGGACGCACCGACCTGCCCGCGCGGCGGACCGAGGAGTCCGGCCGCAGCTGGCGCTGCGACAACCGCAGACACACGACGTACTGGGTGCGACGCTGGCCCCAACTGGGCGGCGGCGGGCCTTCCCTGCCGCAACTCGTCGCGCTGCTCACGGCCGTGCCCGCGCTGGCCACCACTTTCAGCCTGACGCTGCGGCGCGGAGAGCGCCAAGAAGTGTCGGTGTGCGGGCACATGCGGGTGACCGGCCGCAGCGACGACGAACTGGTCGCGGCGCGCCGCTCGTTGGAGCACGCCGCCCGCCAGGCCGGCACGGGGCTGGCCCGGCTCGATCGCGAGCAGCTGCCCGGTGTGCTCGCCACGCTGCCTCTCGGGGGTGTTCGCTGATGGCCATGACCACAGGTGGAGCCACCGCCTCGGGGGCGTACGGGAACGGGAACTCGGGTGGGTTCGGGGCTTCGGGGCCGTACGGGGCCTCAGGGGATCCGGGAGCTCGTGGAGCTTCGGGGGCCGGATCGGCCGGCTCCCCCAACTCGGTCGCGGAGCGGGGGCGTGGGCGTCTGCGCAGCGGGTTCGGGCTGATCGGGCCTCGGCACGGGCGGCACTCGCTGTCCGTGGAGCAGGTCGACTCGCTCGCGCTGCCCATCGGGGACGACGGGGTCGTCATCGGGGTGGACGCCGAGGGGCAGCCCGCCGTGCTGGGCCTCAACCGGCCGACGCCGTACGACGTCGTCCTGATCGGCGGCCTCTGGACCGCGCAGGTGCTCGCGCTGAGAGCGGCGGCCACGGGGGCGCGCGTGGCCGTGGAGACGGGACGGGCGCCGGCCTGGATGCAGATGGTGCACGCCATGGGCGGCGGGCAGAACGGCATGAGCGTGCACGACGTGGGGCGGGTTCCGCCGCAGGGCTCCTCGGCCGGCAACCCGGTGCTGGTGGTGCGAGACTGCGGGATGCGGCCGCCGCGCGGGCGTGTGGTCTCCGGCCCCTGGCAGTCGGTGCTGACGCTGTTGCCCTATCTCAGCCCGGTGGCCCCCCGGTTGCTGCGGCAGGCGCGGCTCGTCGGCGTGCAGCGGGTCTCACCGGACGAAGCCGCCGAAATAGGGCGGGCGTTGGCGCTGCCCCGAGGCGATGTGGACTCACTGCCCACGCTCGCCGACGGGGTCACGCTCTGGTGCGCGGACCGCGACCGGCAGTACGTGATGACTCAGCCCACGGACGCCGAGACCGGATTGTTCGGTACGCCGCGCAGGATGGACTGACCGAGCGTCCCCGAGCGTCGCCGACTCAACACCGGTCCACAATTGGACCTTTGGGAACGATTTCCCCCTTGTCGTGCCCGGCTTGTTCACCACGATTGCCCGTTTTGTTCACTCGCTTGATGCGTGCGTACGCCGCTTCTGGGCAAGGTGTGACGGAGCGGACCCGTGCGGAGGGGCGGACGGGCCTGCCGTCGTGGCGCTCGTGGTGATTAGGCTGGGACCGGGCGCGACCCGTATCCCTCGACCCACCCGTCGACGGACCCGCCCGCGCTTCGCACGAAGAGACGCGAAGTCAGACGCGAAGCGAACGGTCGCGTCAGCACGGCATTGAGGGTGCTTGACCACACCAGGAGGAATTGTGAACAGCGATCGGGACGGGATCCGCGGGGGCTGGGCCACACCCGGCGATGACCAGTCCGACGCGGAGTCCGCCGTCGAGGCGACGGGCGAGTTCACCATCGACTACGCGCCGCCCGCCTGGTACACGCAGAACGCGTCGGGCCATTCGGCCCAGGCCTCGCAGACTCCGCCTCCCCCCGCTCCGCCCGCGCCGTCCGCTGCGCCGGTGTCGTTCGACCCGGCCGTACCGGTTCCTCCGGCGGCGCCCGTTGCCCCGGCCGTGCCGGTGTCTGCGGACGTGCCCGCGTCCGGACCGCAGCCCGCCTGGACGCCGCCGACCGTGGCGGCCGACGAGTCGGGTCTCGGGAACGGTGACATCGAAAGCGGCGCGACCATGCGGTTCTCCGCCGCCGCGCTCAAGCGGGAGTTCGCGGAGCGGGAGGCCGCGGCCCGAGCCGCCGAGGAAACGTCCGCCGGCCCTGCCGCGGACACTGCTGTCGCCGAGGGCGCGCCCGTCGGTGACGGACCGGACGGCGAGGACACGACCGGCGGTGACTTCGAGCTGAGCGCGCCCGCCGTGCCGGCCGGGGAGCAGCAGTCCGCCGATGCCTCCGGTGAGGCCGCGGCAGGCGGGGCGGCGCCCTCGCCGACTGAAGGCGCCAACGCGGGCACCAGCGAGCACGTCGGCGCCGGCGCCGCTCCTGTGGGCGACGACTCCGACAACAGCCCCGTGGGCGACGGCTCCGACTCCGCCGCGGGACACGGGCAGGAGTCCACGGACGCCGCGACCGACGTGACGGACGAGACCGGTGGCGAAGACGGCCCGCACGGTGAGGTCGAGGCCTCGGAGGTTCCGGCCGACGCGGGTGACAACGACTCCGAGGACGCCGCAGCCATAACCTCAGCCTCAGCCTCAGCTGATGGTGGCTTCAAGGAGCCCGCGAGTGCCTCTGACGGCGACGTCGAGGGCGCCGAGGGCGCCGCCGACGCGGAGGGCGAACGGCCCGTAGCCGCCGCGACGGCGGAGACCGCGCCTCAGGACTCCACTCCTGAGGCTCCCGTATCCCAGGACGCGGCGGCGCAGGAAGCCGATGTCTTCGACGACTGGCCCCAGGACATCGCGCCGGACACCTCGCCGGACGCCGGGACCCACGTATCGCAGGACGCGCAGGCGGCCGCACCCGCCTGGACTCCCCCGCCCCCGCCGATGCCGCAGAGCGGACTGCCGCCGCTACCGCCCGCCTACCAGCCCGCCGCCCCGGCCCCGGCGGCCCAGTGGCCCTCGCCCCAGCCGGTCGTGCCACCGCAGCCCGGGCCCCCGCAGCAGCCGCAACCGACGGCCGCGCAAGGGCAGGCACCCGTCCCGCCGCAGTCCACCGCCGCGCAGGGACAGCCGCCCCTGCCGCCCCAGCAGGGTGGCTACGGCTTCCCCCCTCAGCAGCCCCAGCAGCCTCAGCAGCAGCCCCACCCGGGACCGCCGCCCGCCCAGCCGTCGGTGCCGCCGCAACCGCCGGTGGCCCAACCGCAGCCGCCGTTCCAGCCGCAGGCTCCGCAGCCCGCGCCCGCCGCCTGGCATCCGCAGGGGCCGCCGCCCGCGCCGGGCCCCGTGGCCCCTCCGGCCGCCGACGCTCCCGTACCCGCGCCGCCCGCGCCGCAGGACGGTTACGGCTTCCCGCACCCCGGGATCCCGGCTCCCGCCGCGCCCAACCCCCCGGCCCCGCCGACCGGTTACGGGTTCCCGCAGCCCAGTGCGCCCGTCCCGCCCCAGCCGGGAGCGCAGCAGAGCGGCTACGGGTTCCCGCAGACGAGCGCCCCCGCTCCCCAGCCGATCCCGCCGCAGGCCAACGCGCCACAGACCAACGCACCGCAGGCCAACCCGCCCCAGCCCCCCGTACCGCAGGCCCCCGGCCCGCAGTCGGGCTACGGCTTCCCGCAGCCCCCGGCTCCGAACGCCCCCCAGCAGAGCGGCTACGGCTTCCCGCAGCAGCCCCACCCGGGACCGCAGCCGCAGCCCCAGCCGCCGGTGGACCCCCGTACCGGAGCCGCCTGGCCGCAGCCCATCCAGCACGACCAGCGTCAGCCCACCAACCCGGCCGTCGCCCCGCTCGGGTACACGGCCGCGGTGGAGTTGTCCTCCGACCGACTGCTCAACAACAAGAAGCAGAAGGCCAAGAGCGGTCGCCCCTCAGGCGGCTCCTCGCGGTTCAAGCTCGGTGGGAAGAAGGAAGAGGCCGAGCGGCAGCGGAAGTTGGAGCTGATCCGGACGCCGGTGCTGTCGTGCTACCGGATCGCCGTCATCAGCCTCAAGGGCGGTGTCGGCAAGACGACGACCACCACCGCGCTCGGCTCCACGCTCGCCACCGAGCGACAGGACAAGATCCTCGCGATCGACGCCAACCCGGACGCGGGCACGCTCGGGCGCCGGGTGCGCCGCGAGACCGGGGCCACCATCCGTGACCTGGTGCAGGCGATCCCGTACCTCAACTCGTACATGGACATCCGGCGGTTCACCTCGCAGGCCGCCTCCGGTCTGGAGATCATCGCCAACGACGTCGACCCGGCCGTCTCCACGACCTTCAACGACGAGGACTACCGGCGCGCGATAGACGTGCTGGGCAAGCAGTACCCGATCATCCTGACCGACTCGGGCACCGGACTGCTGTACAGCGCCATGCGCGGTGTGCTCGACCTCGCCGACCAGCTCATCATCATCTCGACGCCGTCCGTCGACGGTGCGAGCAGTGCCAGTACGACCCTGGACTGGCTGTCGGCGCACGGGTACGCGGACCTGGTGTCGCGGTCCCTCACCGTCATCTCCGGTGTGCGCGAGACCGGGAAGATGATCAAGGTGGAGGACATCGTCAGCCACTTCGAGACGCGCTGCCGCGGTGTCGTGGTCGTGCCCTTCGACGAGCATCTCGCCGCAGGTGCCGAGGTCGACCTCGACATGATGCGGCCCAAGGTGCGTGAGGCGTACTTCAACCTCTCCGCGATGGTCGCCGAGGACATCGTGCGCCACCAGCAGTCGCACGGCCTGTGGACGAACGACGGCAACCCACCGCCGGTGGCCGCCCCGCCGATGCCGGGTCAGTACCCCTACCCGCAGGGCCAGGGAGCGCCGATTCCCGGGCAGCAGCCCCTTCCCCAGCAGCCGGGCCAGCCGTACGCGGCGCCTCCGCAGCCCGGCCAGCCCTATCCGGGGGCTCCGCAGCCGGGCCCGCAGTTCCAGCCCGGTCAGCCGGGCCAGCCCGGTCAGCCCTATCCGCCGTACCAGGGCCAGCCGCCTCAGACCCCTCCCCCGCCCGCACCCCCACAGCAGTAACCGGACATCAGTAACCCGATCGGGCCCTTCAGGGGCACCGTTTCTCGCCGAGGCCCGCGCCCTTCCTCCAGGACGCGGGCCTTCGCGTGTCCAGGCACGAAACAGGGCGTCACCCCCTGGCCAGGAGGGCTTCACCGGTCTGAACCAATGAGCGAAAAATCCGCGCCAACTCGTTATTTCCGCAGGCCACACGGGGTCCACGCGCCGTTGACGCGCCGAGACCGCCGCTGATAGACACACACATCAATCCCGCCGGCGTCCCCCGATCACCCTGATCCAGTAGGTCAACCAGCCATCCCTGTGCGAGCGATGACGCGAGGTCACCGACCCATGAACAGACACGATCAGCCCAACAGAGGACGTCTGCGCCCCCGGCTCCTCGCCGCCGCAGCCGCCGCCGCGCTCACCCTCACCGCCGGTCTCGCGACCCCGCTCAACCCGGCCCCGCAACAGGCCCAGGCCAAGGGGAGCCAGCAGGCCACGGAGAGCAAGAAGGAAGGCAAGAAGGTCCTCACCGTCGCGGTCGCGCAGAGCGTCGACTCGCTGAGCCCCTTCCTGGCCTCGCGCCTGCTCAGTACGAGCATCCACCGGCTCATGTACGAGTACCTGACCAACTACGACCCCGCGGACAACCACACCGTCCCGGGCCTGGCCACCAAGTGGGAGCCGTCCGCCGACAAGCTCACCTGGACCTACACGATCCGCTCGAACTCCAAGTGGTCGGACGGCCGGCAGGCCACCGCCGAGGACGCGGCGTGGACGTTCAACAAGATGATGACGGATCAGGGCGCGGCCACCGCCAACGGAAGCTTCGTCACCAACTTCAGGAAGGTCACCGCGCCGAGCCCCACCCAGCTCGTCATCGAGCTGAAGAAGCCGCAGGCCACGATGGGTGCGCTCGACGTGCCGATCGTCCCCCAGCACATCTGGGAGAAGGTCAAGGACTTCTCGAAGTTCAACAACGACCAGAGCTTCCCGATCGTCGGCAACGGGCCGTTCGTCCTGACCGACTACAAGGCCGACAGCTACGTGCGGCTGAAGCCGAACAAGACCTTCTGGCGCGGCGCCCCCAAGTTCGACGAGCTGGTCTTCAAGTACTTCAAGGACCAGGACGCCGCGGTGGCCGCCCTGCGCAAGGGCGAGGTCTCCTTCGTCGCGGGCTCCCCCGCGCTGACCCCCGCCCAGGCGGCGTCCCTCAAGGGCGAGCCGAACATCAAGGTCAACGACGCTCCGGGCCGTCGCTTCTACGCCCTCGCCACCAACCCCGGCGCCCAGTCCAAGGACGGCAAGCACTTCGGTGACGGCGCCGAGTCGCTGCTGAACCAAAAGGTGCGCCAGGCGCTCTTCATGGCGATCGACCGGAAGACCATCATCGACAAGGTCTTCCAGGGCCACGCCGTCGAGGGCGCGGGATACATCCCGCCGCGCTTCTCCACGTACTACTGGAAGCCGTCGGCGAGCCAGGAGCTCGCGTACGACCCGGCCAAGGCGGCCCAGCTCCTCGACACGGCGGGCTACAAGAAGAACGCCGACGGCAAGCGCGTCGAGAAGAACGGCAAGCCGATCAACTACCGGATCCTCTGTCACGCCACCGACCCGAACGACAAGGCGGTCGGGCAGTACGTGAAGGAATGGTTCGGCAAGCTCGGCATCGGCGTCACCCTCAACTGCCTCGACAACGTGACCGACCCCTGGCTGGCCGGCAAGTACGACCTGGCCTTCGACGGCTGGTCCGTCAACCCGGACCCCGACTTCGTGCTGTCCATCCACACCTGCGGGGCGCTGCCCGCCACCCCCAAGGACACGGGCGCGACGGACAACTTCATCTGCGACAAGAAGTTCGACGAGCTGTACGACCAGCAGCTCGCCGAATACGACACCGCCAAGCGGGCGGACATCGTCAAACAGATGGAGTCGCGGCTCTACGACACCGGGTACATGAACGTCATGGCGTACCCGAACGCGGTCGAGGCCTACCGCACCGACCAGATCAAGTCGATCGAGACGATGCCCAGGGCCGCGGGCAACATCTACGGCCAGGACGGCTACTGGAGCTGGTGGTCTGCGGTTCCGGCCGACGCCTCCGGTGCGTCCTCCGACGGTTCGAGCTCGACGGGCGTCATCATCGGCATCGTCGCGGGCGTCGTCGTTCTCGTGGGCGTCGGGGCGTTCTTCGCGATGCGACGCCGCGCCACGGCCGAGGACCGCGAGTAGACCTCCCCGTCCCCCGTTCCCCCGCCCCCGACACGCGTCTCCCGTCACCCACGGGGCACCCCATGAACGTACGAGCGAATGAGTAGTTCATGACCGCTGAGGCAACACCCTCGCTGGTCGAGGCGACCGACGGTCCGGCTCAGGCCGGGCCGTCGGTCCGCGGGCCACGGGCGCGCACCACCACCGCGTATCTACGGTATGTGGCGGGCAAGTTGGGCGGCGCCGCCGTTTCGCTGCTGGCCGTCCTCGTCACCAGCTTCTTCCTCTTCCGGCTCATCCCCGGCGATCCGGTGAAGTACATGACGGGCGGCCGTCAGGTCTCCGCCGGGCAACTCGCCCACTACCGCGAGGAGTTCGGGCTCGACCTGCCGCTGTGGCAGCAGTTCACCGACTACTGCGGCAAGGCGCTCACCGGCGACCTGGGCACCTCGTACCAGTTCCGGGCCCCCGTCATCGACAAGATCTCCGAAGCGCTGCCGAACACCCTCCTGCTCACCGGCACGGCGTTCGTGCTGTACACCGCGCTCGGCATCTTCCTCGGCACCCGCTCCGCCTGGCGGAGCGGAGGCACGAGCGACCGCCTCAACACCGGTCTGGCCCTGACGCTGTACTCGATCCCGTCCTTCTGGCTCGGTCTGCTGCTCATCATCGTCTTCTCGGTGGGCATGGGCCCGATCCCGGGCCTGTTCCCGACCGGCGGCATGGAGTCGGGGGGCAAGGAGGGCTTCGCCTACGTCCTCGACGTCGCCCACCATCTGATCCTGCCGGTGGTGACGCTGGTCGCCGTCGAGTACGGGCAGACCCTGCTGGTCACCCGCTCGGCGCTGCTCGACGAGATGGGCAGCGACTATCTGACGACGGCGCGTGCGAAGGGCCTGCGGGACGATCTCGTCCGCCGCCGGCATGCCGTGCCGAACGCGCTGCTGCCGACCGTCACCCTCATCTTCATCAACCTCGGCCGGACGGTCGCGGGAGTGATCCTCGTCGAGACCGTCTTCTCCTGGCCGGGCCTGGGCGGGCTCTTCTACCAGGCGCTGAGCGTGCCCGATCTGCCGCTGGTCCAGGGGCTGTTCTTCGTCTTCGCCTCGGCGGTGATCGTGATGAACACCCTGGCCGATCTGATCTATCCGCTGCTGGACCCACGGGTGGGCCGATGACAACCGAATCCACGGCGGCCGAGACCGCCGCCGCGACCACGGCGAAGGGCCCGCGCACCCTCGCCCGGCAGCGCCGCCGCCACTCCGCCGCCCGCTTCTGGCGGCAGTACCGCACCCACCGGGCGGGCGTCTTCGGACTGGCCGCCCTCGCCCTCTTCGCGCTGATCGCCCTGACCGCGCCGCTGACCGTCGGCTCCGACGTGCAGAGCGTGACCGACGCGCCGGGCGGCCCGATGGAGAGCCCCAGTACCCGATTCCCGCTCGGAACCGACCAGTTCGGGCGCAATCTGCTCGGGCTCGTGGTGTGGGGTGCCCGGGTCTCGCTGCTCGTCGGGCTGCTCGCGGCCGTGCTCTCCGTCGCGATCGGCGCGCTCATCGGGATCACCGCGGGCCACTTCCGCGGCTGGTACGCGACCGTCATCATGCGGATCACGGACTGGTTCCTGGTGATGCCGACGCTGGTGCTCGCGATCGCGCTGATGACCGTGATGTCGCGTTCGATCGGCACGATCATCCTGGCGATCGGCGTCACGACCTGGCCGACGACGGCCCGCCTGGTGCGGGCGCAGACCCTCGCCGTGGAGTCGCGGCCCTACATCGAGCGGGCGAAGGCACTCGGCGGCGGCCACTGGCACATCATGTCCCGGCACGTGCTGCCCAATGTGATGCCGCTGGTGCTGGCACAGACCACCCTGATCATCTCCTCCGCGATCCTCGCCGAGGCGACCCTCGCCTTCCTCGGTCTCGGCGATCCGACGGTCGTGTCCTGGGGCGGGCTGCTCCAGGACGCACGGGAGGCGGGCGCGGTCAGCGCGGGCAAGTGGTGGTACCTGGTGCCGCCGGGGGTCGCGATCGCGGTGGTGGCGCTGGCGTTCACGCTGTGCGGACGCGCGGTCGAGTCGGTCCTCAACCCCAAGCTGGGGGTGACCCGATGAGCACTCCGGTGAAGCGGCGTCTGCTGGAGGTCAGGAACCTCGAGGTGACGTACGCGGGCGGGGCTGCCGCGGTGCGCGGCGTGGACCTCTCCCTCGACGCGGGCCAGAAGCTCGGTATCGCGGGCGAGTCCGGCTGCGGCAAGTCCACGCTGGCGCTCGCGCTGCTGCGGCTGCTGCCCACGGGCACCCGTACGAGCGGGGAGATCCTGCTCGACGGCGAGGACGTGCTGACCATGAAGTGGGGGCGGGTACGGGCGGTCCGGTGGGCGGGCGCCTCGATCGTCTTCCAGGGCGCAATGCACTCCCTCAACGCCGTGCACCGCATCGGCGACCAGATCGCCGAGCCGATCGTGCTCCACAAGAAGGCGACCCCGGCGGGCGCGAAGACGAAGGCCGGCGAACTGCTGGAGCACGTGGGTCTGCCCGCCGCCCGCGCGAACGCCTACCCGCACGAGCTGTCCGGCGGGCAGCGCCAACGCGTCATGATCGCCATGGCCCTGGCCTGCGACCCCCGGCTCGTCATCGCCGACGAACCGACCACCGCCCTCGACGTGATGATCCAGGCCCAGATCCTGCGCCTGATCGAACAGCTCGTCGCCGAGCAGGAGTTGGGCCTGATCATGATCAGCCACGACCTCGCCGTGCTGGCCGACACCTGCGACCGGCTCGCGGTGATGTACGCGGGCCGTGTCGTCGAGGAGGGCCCGGCCCGGCAGGTGTACGAGGCGGCCCGGCACCCGTACGGCAAGGCGCTGTCGGCGGCGTTCCCGCGCATCGGCGACGCCGCCTCGCGGTTCGCGCCGCGCGGACTGCCGGGCGATCCACCGGACCCGTCGGCGCTGCCGTCCGGTTGTACGTTCCACCCCCGGTGTGCGGTGGCTCTGGACAGCTGTGCGACCGAGGATCAGGCACTGCGGGAGGCGGGTGCGGGGCGGTGGGCCGCCTGTGTGCACGCCGGCGCGACCGTCCCCGAGCCGGGCACCCCGGCGGAAGAAGCCAGGAGCAGCGCCCCATGACCACCACCCCTGTGACCTCGCCCCCCGTGACCGCGGCTCCCCTGCTCCGGGCCGAGGGCCTGCACATCGCCTTCCCCGGACGTCACGGCGCGGCTCGCGCGCGTGCCGTCGACGGGGTCGACCTCGACATCCGCCCCGGCGAGATCGTCGCCCTGGTAGGCGAGTCGGGCTGTGGCAAGACGACACTGGCCCGCTCCCTGCTCGGTCTGGTCCCGCCGACGGACGGCCGCGTCACCTTCGACGGCAGGCCGCTCGACTACTCCGCACGCGCCCTCAAGGCCTACCGCAAGCGCGTCCAGCTGGTCCTGCAGGATCCCAGCGGCTCGCTCAACCCCCGGCACACGGTGTACGACGCGGTGGCCGAGGGACTGCGCATCCACAGGTACGGCGGCGACGAGCGGGCGGCGGTCGCCGAAGCCCTCTCCCGGGCCGGTCTGCGCCCGCCGGAGCGCTTCTTCCTGCGCTACCCGCACGAGCTGTCCGGCGGCCAGCGCCAGCGCGTCGTCATCGCGGGCGCGCTGGTCCTGGAGCCCGAACTCATCGTCGCCGACGAGCCGGTGGCCTCCCTCGACGCGTCGGTACGGGGCGAGATCCTCGCCCTGCTCCTGCGGCTGCGCACCGAACTCGGCCTGTCCGCCCTGGTGGTGACCCACGACCTGGGGCTGGCGTGGAACATCGCCGACCGGGTCGCGGTGATGTACCTGGGCCGGATCGTGGAGACGGGCGAGGTGGAGAAGGTCCTCACCGCGCCCCGGCATCCGTACACCCAGGCCCTGTTGTCCGTCCTGCCGGAAGCCCCGGGCGACCCGGTGGTCCTCACCGGCGAACCCCCGGACCCCTCCCGCATCCCCGCCGGCTGCCGCTTCCACGCACGCTGCCAGATCCTGGCGAGCGGAGAGGCCGAACGGGCGGGCGTCGCGGACGCGTGCCGGGGCGAGGACCTGGAGGTACTGAACGGCAGCGGCGAGGCACAGGTGGCGTGCCACTGGGCGCGGCTCGGTACGTGAAGCCAGGTGGCGTGCGGCTGGGCAGTCAGGCAGTCAGTACGTGAAGCAGGTGGCGTACCGCTGGGCCCTCAGTACGTGAAAAGGGGCGCCCGGTGCCTTTGAAGCACCGGCGCCCCTGCCCCGTACGACGAGTCACTCCCCGTCGTACGCCTCGATCAGCTCGCGCGAGCGCTTCACATCGTCGGCGATGGCTTCCAGCAGCGCCTCGATGGAGTCGAACTTGGCCATGCCGCGGACGTAGGCGAGGAAGTCGACGGCGACGTGCAGGCCGTACAGGTCGAGGCCGACGCGGTCGATGGCGTACGCCTCCACCGTGCGCTCGGTGCCGTCGAACTGCGGGTTCGTGCCGACGGAGATCGCGGCGGGCATCGCCTCGCCCCCGACGTGCAGCCAGCCGGCGTAGACACCGTCGGCGGGGATCGCGGTGTGCGGGAGGGTCTCGACGTTGGCGGTGGGGAAGCCGAGCTCGCGGCCGCGCTGGGCGCCGCGGACGACGATCCCCTCTACGCGGTGCGGGCGGCCCAGGATCTCGCGCGCGCCCTCGACATCGCCCTCGGCGACCAGCCGCCGGGTCAGGGTCGAGGAGAAGGGCTCGCCGCCCCCGGCGGAACCACTCACGTACAGCTCCACCACCTCGACGTCGAAGTCGTACGTCTTGCCCTGTTCGCGCAGGAAATCGACATTGCCGGCGGCCTTGTGGCCGAAACGGAAGTTCGGGCCCTCGACGACGGCCTTGGCGTGCAGCTTGTCGACGAGGACCTTCACCACGAAGTCGGCGGGCGACAGCTTCGAGAACTCGGTGGTGAAGGGGAGGATGAGCAGCGCGTCCACACCCAGCTCGGCGCACAGCTCGGCGCGGCGGTGGTGCGGGGCGAGCAGCGGAGGGTGGCTGCCGGGGCGCACGACCTCGCTCGGGTGCGGGTCGAAGGTCACCATGACGGAGGGAACGCCCAGCTCACGGGCGCGGTCCACGGCATGCTTGATGATCAGCTGGTGTCCGCGGTGCACCCCGTCGTAGGAACCGATGGTGACGACGCTGCGCCCCCAGTCCTCGGGGATGTCCTCCAAGCCACGCCAGCGCTGCACTGTGACCGCTCCTTGTCGAACCCGTGTCCGTGATTGCCTCATTCGCAGCTCTAAGGGTGCCATGCCGAGTGCGCTCGGTTCGCATCGGCATCGGGGTGTGACGCATCGCGCACGGTTCAGGCCGGAACCCGTATCCCGGCGAGGTTCTCGATCATGCGGCGGGCGCTCGGGCCGACCACCCCGGCCCACTCGTCGGGGGAGCCGGTCAGCCAGCGCGCCACCAGGGTCGCGAAGCCGGGAACCTGACGGGCCAGCTCGACCAGGCCGCGGTCGAATCCGGTGGCTCCGGCCGGGGTGCGGACCAGGAGCAGGCCCGTGCGGTGCACCAGCTCACGGGTGGGTTCCTCGCCCCGGCGGGCCGCGCCGTCGGCGGCGGCCCGCAGCAGGGTGTCGAGGACGGCCGGGTCCTGCTCGTGCGCGAGCAGCAGGTCCAGCAGCTCGCGCCGCAACGGGCCGCAGTCCCGTCTGCCCGGCGCCGCCAGGACGGCCGCGAGAGCCGCCCGCACCGTAGCCGGACAGCCGACCAGCAGACCGGTGACCAGCGGGAAGAGGACGGATCGTGCCGCGGATCCGTGTTCGAGGCGCCGGTCGACGTACGCGGCCACGTGCGCGGCTGCATCGGGGCACAGCTCCACGACTTCCCTGACCAGCACGCCGACCCGGCGGGCGAGCGCGGGCGTCGTGACGTCGGCGAGCGTGCGCAGCGCCTCCGAGGTGTCCGCGCCCGGCTGTCGCAGCCGGACCCGAAAGGCTTCGAGCACCGGGTCGGGATGCGTGTTCAGGGCAGTGACCAGCGCGCTCGCGGGCAGCTGCGGATCGCCCGCGGCGAAGCGCTCCAGCGCCTGCGGCAGGTACCGGGCCCGCGTCCACGGGTCCCGTACGAGCAGGCCGAGCGCGCCGCCGTGCAGCGTGCAGTCGGCGGGGCGGGCGAGCAGGGTCAGCGCCGCGTAGCGCAGCAGCTCGCGGTCGGCCTCGGTGCGCACATGCGGCGCGGCGCGCAGCCCGTACGTCATCGCCGCCACCCGCCGGGCCGGCCGCTCGTCGTGCGCCCACCGGTCCACCGCCCTGCACACGGCCGAGGGCTCCTCCTCGGCGAGCGCGGCCAGCAACTCGTCCCCACGCCGGTGGGCGCGGTCGACCAGGGCCTCGGCGAGCTCGTCCAGGGCGCGCCGCCGGTGCGCGTAGAGCAGGGCCTGAGCGGCGGTCGCCACGGTCGCGTGGGGCGTCGCGGGCAGCGGCCGGTCGTCGTCGAACCAGGGGGTGAGGTGGGGTTGTACGGCGGTGGGGTCGGCGGCGAGGAGTCGGGCGACGGCGTCCAGGTAGCGCGGGGCCTCCGGGGGGCGGCGGCGGTGGGCGCCGGAGGCGGTGCGGGACGCCTCGGCCGGGCTCGCCTGTCGCGGTGCCCCGTCCACGACGACCAGGCGCCTGAGCAGATCGAACCGCTCCGACTCCGGCAGCGGCAGCGCCTCCCAGAAGGGGGGCCCGAACTCCGCCGGCACACCCCGGCCTTCGGTCCGCCACGCCACGATCCGTTCGGCGAGCAGCCGCAGCACCCTGACGTACGGGGTCGCGTCGGGCACGCGCACCAGGACGTCGGCCAGGAGGTGGGTGGCCCACCAGGTGCCGTCCCCGGTCGGGGTGCCGTCTCTGGCCGGGGCACCGTCTCTGGCCGGGGTGCCGTCGCCGGTCGGGGCGGACTCCTCCGTCAGCAGGTCGTCGACGGCCTCGACGAGGTCTTCGAGGCGGCGGGCCAGCGCACCGGCGCCCTGGTGCCGGGCCAGCAGGAGGAGGGCCTGCACGACGGGGCCGATGCGGTGGCGCGGGACGGGTACGGAACGGCTCTGGACGGAGGGGCGAGCGGGCGTCCGCTGGGCCGGTACCCGCTCGGTGCGCCAGGCTGCGCGGCGCTGGTGGACCAGGGCGTCCAGGGCCGGGTCCAGATCCAGGTGGGTGCCCTGGATCCAGTCGGCGAGCTCCTCGTGGGCGAACCGGTAGCCGCTCCCGGCGGGGACCAGGAGGCCCTCGGTGAGGACGGCGGAGGCCCAGCCGGTGGTACGGCCCGGGCGGCGTCCCGGGGCGGGCCCCCAGGGGAAGACGGCCTCGAAGGACACGCGGTCCAGCTGGCCCTGGCCGGGCCCAAGACAGCGCCGCGCGGCCTCGTGCACCTGGCCGGAGACCTGGGCGGCGAGCCTTCGCACGGCCGTGCCGCGCAGCCCGTTCGCCGCCGCGAGCCGGACCGCGACGCGCAGGCACATCAGGTCCAGATGGGCGGCGAAGACCTCGTCCCGGTCGAGTGGCCGGGTCGGCGCGTCAGGCAGCGCGGCGCGCACCTCCGCCAGCAGCCGCAGCGTCAGCGGATGCCGCGCGTCGGCGGCCACCAGCGCGTCCTCGGGGATCCCGGTCCGCGACCGGACCCGCCGCGCCTCCTCCTCGGTCAGCTCACCCAGCCGGACGCAGGGCGGAAGCGACGGCTCCGGGTCGGCGCCGGCCCGGTGCAGCGACTCCGCCGGGAACTGGGATCCGGCCTGCTCCCAGTACTCGGCGCGGCAGGCGACGACGAGCCGCGCGCCGCCGGCCCGCAGCCACTCGGCCGTGCCCGCGGTCCACTCGGGCAGCCGGTGGGCGAGGTCCGGCGGCATCTCCTCCGGTCCGTCGAGGAGCAGCAGCAGTGGCCGTCCGGCGGCCCTCGCCAGCCGGGCCAGCCGGTCGGGACCGATGTCGCCGAGCTCTCCGTCGTACCCGCCGGGCGGCAGCACCCCCGGCTCCCGGCGCGCCCCCTCCTCCGGGGCCGCCACGATCCGCCCCGCCCGCTCCAGCGCCCGGGTGGCCGCGTCGGCGACGGAGGTGTCCGTGGCGCGGAGGTCGGCGCCGCGCAGCCAGAGCGTGGGGGCCGGCTCGGGGTCGCGGGTGCGGCGGGCGGCGAGCGCCGCGAGTTCCGTCGTACGGCCGCTGCCGGGTGGGCCGACGAGTCCGAGGACGGCGGCCGGGCCGCGCTCGAAGGCCGCGAACTCCCTTACGACGGCGGCCCGTTCGACGGCGGCGGGCGCCGCGCCGCCGGTGCCCGCCGAGGTCGCGGCCCCGGGGCCGTCCGAGCCCAGCGAGGTCGCCGTGAGTTCGAGTACGCCTGCCGGATTGAGATCGGCCCCGTACACGGGGACGGTGGTGGCGTTGCGGTCGAGGAGTTCGGCGAGCGGGCCCGTGACGCCGGGGGTGCGCAGGAGGACAGCGAGACCCGCCGTCCGGTGCTCGGTGTGCAGCGCGGTGCCGAGCACCCCGATCACCGCCCCGGTCGAGGCGTCGAGGACCGGTCCCCCGGCCGCCCCGCCGCCCAGCCGGAGCGCGTCCGCGCCGGCCGTGCCGATCGCCAACTCCAGTGCCTCGTCGAGGAGATGGAAGCGATCGGTCGCCGTGTACGTCACGGTGGTGCTGCCCAGCACCCGGGCCTCGCGCCAGCCGCCCGCGGGGATCCTGACATACGTGCCGGTCCCGACCCTCTCGCGCACGGTGACGGGGAGCGGGTCGAGGCCGAGGCCCTCGGTGCGTACGAGCGCCAGATCGGTTTCGGGGAGGTGGGTCACGGCGTCGGCGGTCACCACACAGCTGCGGCCGCCGGGGGCGTGCAGCACGAGGCGAGCCAGACCGTCGACGGCCTCGTGGCTGGTGATCACCGTGCCGTGGTGGTCGGCGACGAAACCCGTGCCACGTGGACGTCCGGCCAGGTCGCAGACGCGCACCAGGCTCTCGTCCCGCGCGCGGCGGTCGTCGTCCGGTGTCTGCTCGTTCCCGGTCCGCGGGCCCCGTCCCGCCATGCTCGAACCTCCCCGCCGTGCTCCTTCTCCCGACGGTAGGCGCCAAATGATCAGCGGGACAGATCACGTGAGAAACGCGCCCCCTTCCGCTCCCTCGGTTCACTCCGAGCGCCTGCCCGAAGGGGTGAATAGGGCAGGGCGGATGGATACACCCTTGGGTGGGGGAACCGAGGGGGGACCGTGGAGCGGCGGGCACGAAACCCCGTGACCGCCGCTCCACGGACAGGTGCCCGAGCATGAACGGGCGTCGGCCTCAGCCGAACACGGCGAGGCTCTTCGCCTTGCCCTTCTCTTCCTCCACCAGCGCGAGGAACTGGCCCTCGGCGTCGAACACGGCCACCGCGCCGGCGCCGGCGTACTCCTCGGGGATCTCCAGGCGTACGCCGTTGAGCAGCAGCCTGGCCCGCCTGGCGTCCACGTCCCAGCGCGGGAACGCGGCCGCGGCGGCCTCGGCGACCGGCATCACGGTCAGCTCCTCCTGGAGCTGGTCGAGGGTGCGGGCGGAGTCGAGCTTGTACGGGCCGACGCGGGTGCGGCGCAGGGCGGTGAGGTGACCGCCGACGCCCAGGTCCGCGCCCAGGTCCCGGGCGAGCGCCCGGATGTACGTCCCGGACGAGCAGACCACGGAGACGACCAGGTCGAGCACCGGCGTGCCGTTCTCGGCCACGGCGTCCCGGATGTCGTACACCGCGAACGAGGAGACCGTCACCGGGCGGGCCGGGATCTCGAAGTCCTCGCCCTCGCGTGCCCGCTTGTACGAGCGCACGCCGTCGATCTTGATGGCGCTGACCTTGGACGGCACCTGCATGATCCGGCCGGTGAGCTTGGCGATCCCGGCGTCGACGGCCTCCCGGGTCACCCTGGAGGCGTCGGTGGACGAGGTGATGTCGCCCTCGGCGTCGTCCGTCAGCGTGTCCTGGCCGAGCCGGATGGTCCCCAGGTACTCCTTCTCGGTGAGCGCGAGGTGCCCCAGGAGCTTGGTCGCCTTCTCGACGCCGAGGACGAGCACGCCCGTCGCCATGGGGTCGAGAGTGCCGGCGTGTCCGACGCGGCGGGTCCTGGCGATCCCGCGCATCTTGGCGACCACGTCGTGCGAAGTGAAGCCCGACGGCTTGTCGACGATGACAAGCCCGTCGGGCGTCTTGGTCTTCTGCGTCATTCCGCGGCGTCGCCGTCCGTCTCGTCGTCCTCGCCCGGCTTCTTGTACGGGTCCGCGTCACCGGCGAAGGTGGCACCGGCCGAGACCTCGCGCACCTTCGCGTCCGAGGCCCGCGCCTTGTCGAGCAGGTCCTCGATCGTCTTGGCGGTGTCCGGCAGGGCGTCCGCGACGAAGGTCAGCGTCGGCGTGAACTTCACGCCCGCCGCCGCGCCGACCGCCGAGCGGAGCACGCCCTTGGCGCTCTCCAGGCCCGCGGCCGCGGCCGCGCGCTCCTCGTCGTCCCCGTAGACCGTGTAGAAGACGGTCGCCTCCCGGAGGTCCCCGGTGACCCGGGTGTCCGTGATGGTGACATGGGTGCCGAGCCGCGGGTCCTTGATCCCACGCTGCAGCTTCTGGGCCACCACCTCTCGGATGAGGTCCGCCAGCCTCTTGGCACGCGCGTTGTCGGCCACTGGTCCGTCTCCTTCTTCGCCTTGCTTGTTCCGTCAGTCTTCGTCTGTATGAAGTCTGCGCCGTACCGACAGCAGCTCCACCTCCGGTCGCGCCGCGACGAGCCGCTCGCACCGGTCCAGTACGTCGGTGAGGTGCTCGGTGTCTCCGGAGACCACCGCCAGGCCGATCTCGGCCCTGCGATGAAGGTCCTGGTTGCCCGTCTCCGCCACGCTCACCGCGTACTTCCGCTGGAGTTCAGCGACGATCGGCCGGACGAGAGAGCGTTTCTCCTTGAGCGAGTGCACATCGCCGAGGAGCAGATCGAAGGACAGCGTCCCCACATACATGTGTAACCGGATGTCCCGCCGGTACGGGGTAGATGGCCTGCCAAGGCACTTGGCAGGGACATCAGAACCGTACAACGAACCCCTGGCTCGCTCGACGGAGTTTCCGCCCCCGCACCGGTGGGGCCCGTTCGCGCAGTTCCCCGCGCCCCTGAAAAGGGGCACGGGGAACTGCGCGATCTTCCAAACGGCAAGCTGGCCGACGGTGAGTAGTCACCGTCGGCCAGCTCAAGCCACTGCGTTACGCCCGCGGCTTCTCGCGCATCTCGTACGTCGCGATGACGTCGTCGACCTTGATGTCGTTGAAGTTTCCGAGGTTGATACCACCCTCGAAGCCTTCGCGGATCTCGGTGACGTCGTCCTTGAAGCGACGCAGCCCGGAGATGTTGAGGTTCTCCGCGATGACCTTGCCGTCGCGGACGAGGCGCGCCTTGGTGTTGCGCTTGACCTCGCCCGAGCGGACCAGGACACCGGCGATGTTGCCCAGCTTGGACGACTTGAAGACCTCGCGGATCTCCGCCGTGCCGAGCTCGACCTCCTCGTACTCCGGCTTGAGCATGCCCTTGAGGGCCGCCTCGATCTCCTCGATGGCCTGGTAGATCACCGAGTAGTACCGGACGTCGACGCCCTCGCGCTCCGCCATCTGCGCCGCGCGGCCCGCAGCGCGGACGTTGAAGCCGATGACGATCGCGTCGGAGCCGGTCGCCAGGTTGATGTCCGACTCGGTGACCGCACCCACACCGCGGTGCAGGACACGGATGTCGACCTCGTCGCCGACGTCGAGCTGGAGCAGCGAGGACTCGAGAGCCTCCACCGAACCGGACGCGTCGCCCTTGATGATGAGGTTGAGTTCCTGCACCAGACCGGCCTTGAGGGCCTCGTCCAGGTTCTCCAGGGAGAACCGGACACCCCGGCGGGCGAAGTTGGCGTTGCGCTCACGCGCCGCGCGCTTCTCGGCGATCTGACGCGCCGTGCGGTCCTCGTCGACAACCAGGAAGTTGTCGCCGGCGCCCGGGACGTTGGTGAGACCGAGGACGAGGACCGGGGTCGAGGGACCCGCCTCTTCCACGTTCTCGCCCTTGTCGTCGAGCATCGCGCGGACACGGCCGTACGCGTCGCCGACCACCATGGTGTCGCCGACCCGCAGGGTGCCTCGCTGGACCAGGACGGTCGCGACGGCGCCGCGGCCACGGTCGAGGTGGGACTCGATCGCGATGCCCTGCGCGTCCTGCTCCGGGTTGGCCCGCAGGTCGAGCGAGGCGTCCGCGGTCAGGACCACGGCCTCCAGCAGCTCCTCGATGTTGAGGCCCTGCTTGGCGGAGATGTCGACGAACATCGTGTCGCCGCCGTACTCCTCGGCCACCAGACCGAACTCGGTGAGCTGACCGCGCACCTTGGTCGGGTCGGCACCCTCGACGTCGATCTTGTTGACCGCGACCACGATCGGCACGTCGGCCGCCTTGGCGTGGTTCAGCGCCTCGATCGTCTGGGGCATCACACCGTCGTTGGCCGCCACCACGAGGATCGCGATGTCGGTCGACTTCGCACCACGTGCACGCATGGCGGTGAACGCCTCGTGACCCGGGGTGTCGATGAAGGTGATCTTGCGCTCTTCTTCGTTGACCTGGGTCGTGACCTGGTACGCACCGATGTGCTGCGTGATACCGCCGGCCTCGCCCGCGACGACGTTCGTCTTGCGGATGGTGTCGAGGAGGCGGGTCTTACCGTGGTCGACGTGACCCATGACGGTCACGACCGGCGGACGCGCGACGAGGAACTCCTCGCCACCCTCGTCCTCGCCGAACTCGATGTCGAAGGACTCGAGCAGCTCGCGGTCCTCCTCCTCGGGGCTGACGATCTCGAGGACGAAGTTCATCTCGTCCGCGAGGAGCTTCAGCGTCTCGTCGGAGACGGACTGCGTGGCAGTGACCATCTCGCCGAGGTTCATCATCACGCCGACGAGCGACGCCGGGTTGGCGCCGATCTTCTCCGCGAAGTCGGTGAGGGACGCACCGCGCGACAGGCGGACGGACTGTCCGTTGCCGCGAGGCAGCATCACGCCGCCGACCGACGGGGCCTGCATGGCCTCGTACTCCTGGCGCCTCTGCCGCTTCGACTTGCGACCACGACGCGCCGGACCGCCGGGACGGCCGAACGCACCCTGCGTGCCACCACGGCCACCGGGACCACCCGGACGACCGCCGAAGCCGGGACGGCCACCGCCGCCACCGCCGGGACCACCGGGACGACCGGCGAAACCGCCGCCGCCACCGCCGGGACCAGCCGGACGACCGGCGAAGCCGCCACCGCCGCCACCGGGACGACCGGCGAAGCCGCCGCCGCCCGGACGACCGCCGCCGCCACCGGGACCACCGGGACGACCGCCGCCGCCACCGGGACCGCGGCCACCGGGGCCACCACCGGGACGGGGGCTGCCCGCAGCGGGACGCTGCGGCATCATGCCGGGGTTGGGACGGTTACCGGCGGGGCCACCGCCGGGACGCGGAGCGCCGCCCTGCGGACGAGGCATGCCGCCCGGAGTCGGACGGGCACCGCCCGGACCGCCCTGCGGGCGCGGAGCGCCGCCGGGACCGCCCTGGGGACGGGGACCACGGTCCTGACCCGCGCCCTGCGGACGCGGAGCGCCGCCGGGGCGGTCACCGCCGGGACGCGGGGCACCGCCCGGACGGGGCGCCTGCGGGCGCGCCATGCCGGTGGAGCCACCAGAGGTGAACGGGTTGTTGCCCGGACGCGGGCCGGCCGGACGAGCGCCGGGACGCGGGGCCTGGCCGCCGGGACGCGGGGCGCCCTGACGGTCGCCGCGCTCGGGACGGTCGCCACGACCCTGACCACCCTGGCCGGGACCACCGGCCGGACGGGCACCGCCGGGACGCGGGGCCTGGCCACCGGGACGCGGAGCGCCCGGACGGGGACCTGCGGCGGGAGCCGCGGGAGCCGACGGGGGCGCGGTGAACTCGGCCGCGACCGGAGCCGGAGCCGCCGGAGCGGGCTTCGGGGCGGGCTTGGGACCCGGGGTCGGGCGCGGACCCGGCGCAGCCGGAGTGACCGGAGCCGCCGGAGTGACCGGAGCAGCGGCGGGGCGCTCGGCCACGGCCGGCTTCGGGGCCGGCGGGCGCGGGGCGGCCGGACGGGCAGCCTGCGCCGGAGAGGGGGCACCCGGCTTCGCCGGGGCAGCCTTACGTGCGGGGGCGGGCTTGCCGCCACCGCTGCCCTGCTGGAGGGCGTCAGTCAGTTTGCGTACAACGGGCGCCTCGATCGTCGAGGACGCCGAACGGACGAATTCACCGAGCTCTTGGAGCTTGGCCATGACGACCTTGCTCTCAACCCCGAACTCCTTGGCGAGTTCGTATACCCGGACCTTAGCCACTTCGCTCCTTTTAGGTCCGGGTTGCGTCCGGACCGTCGCTACTTCATGGGCGTACTCATCGCGTGCTCATCGAGTGCTCATCGCAATCTCGACCTACTTCCAACTCGCGGGGTACCAGGGCCGCACGGGGGTTCCGTACGACGCTCCTTACGGTGTTACCTGCTCGACGTAGAGGCGCAACGCCGCTGTGTCGAGCGGTCCCGGGGCACGCAGCGCCCGTGGGAACGCCCGGCGGCGTACCGCCAGGTCGAAACAGACCAGGGCGGGGTGCACATAAGCGCCCCGGCCGGGCAGCGTACCGCGATGATCGGGGACGCATTCACCCTCGACCGCCACGATCCGCAGCAGATCAGTCTTGGCCGCTCGCTCCCGGCACCCCACACAGGTGCGTTCAGGGCATGCGCGGGCTCGCGTCCGGCCAGACACCCTTAAGTCTACCTCCCCGCACCGACCTCACCCCTTTGGGGCAGGAATCGAACACTTGCCGCGCGTATAACTGACGTGATCTAAGCCACTTGCGGCTCAGAACTATTCCCGGTGCTGGTCCGCGCCGCGCCGAGCGGTCTCGTCGGACGGCTGCTCGGTGTCCGGACGGATGTCGATGCGCCAGCCGGTGAGGCGGGCCGCGAGGCGGGCGTTCTGGCCCTCCTTGCCGATCGCCAGCGACAGCTGGTAGTCCGGGACGGTCACGCGCGCGGAGCGGGCCGCGAGGTCCACGACCTCGACCTTGGAGACGCGGGCCGGGGAGAGCGCGTTCGCCACCATCTCGGCCGGGTCGTCCGACCAGTCGACGATGTCGATCTTCTCGCCGTTCAGCTCGGCCATCACGTTGCGCACCCGGCCGCCCATGGGGCCGATGCAGGCGCCCTTGGCGTTCAGACCCGAACGGGTGGACCGGACGGCGATCTTCGTACGGTGACCGGCCTCGCGTGCGATCGCGGAGATCTCGACGGACCCGTCGGCGATCTCCGGAACCTCCAGTGCGAAGAGCTTCTTCACCAGATTGGGGTGCGTACGCGACAGGGTGACGGACGGACCGCGTACGCCCTTCGCCACCCGAACGACGTACGAGCGCAGCCTCAGCCCGTGCTGATACGTCTCTCCTGGGACCTGCTCCTGCACCGGCAGGATGGCCTCCAGCTTGCCGATGTCGACGAGCACGTTCTTGGGGTCGCGCCCCTGCTGTACGACACCCGTGACGATGTCGCCCTCACGCCCGGCGTACTCACCGAGCGTCGCGTCGTCCTCGGCGTCCCGCAGGCGCTGCAGGATGACCTGCTTGGCGGTGGTCGCGGCGATCCGGCCGAACCCCGACGGGGTGTCGTCGAACTCGCGTACCTCCTGCCCCTCCTCCAGGTCCTCGGGGTCCTCCTTCGCCCACACGGTCACATGGCCGGTCTCCCGGTCGAGCTTGACGCGCGCGTGGCGGCGGCTTCCCTCGGTGCGGTGGTAGGCGATGAGGAGGGCCGACTCGATCGCCTCGACCAGCAGGTCGAAGGAGATCTCCTTCTCCCGTACCAAGCCCCGCAGGGCACTCATGTCGATGTCCACGGCTACGCCTCCTCTGCGTTCTCTTCGTTCTTGTTCTTACGGTTGAACTCGACCTGGACGCGGGCCTTGGCGATGTCCTGGAAGGCGAGCCGCTTGGCGGTGGGCTTGCGCCCCTTCACGCCCGGCACCTCGACATCGACTCCTTCGTCGTCCACGTCGAGGATTCTCGCGACCAACTCGCCGTCGTCCTCCAGCTGGAACTTCACCAGGCGGTCTGTGGCGCGTACGTAGTGACGGTGCTCCTTGAGCTCGCGCTCGGCACCGGGGGTTCCGACCTCGAGGGTGTACTCGCCCTCGCCCATCGCGTCCGTCTCGTCGAGCTTCGCCGAGAGCGCGCGGCTCACATCGGCGATCGCGTCCAGATCAGCGCCTTCGTCCGAATCGACGACTACACGCAGCACTCGCTTGCGTCCGACCGAGTCCACTTCGACCTCTTCGAGGTCGAGTCCCTGAGAGCTGACGAGCGGTTCCAGCAGTACTCGCAGCCTCTCGCTCTGGGTGGTGCTCATCCGGGTGACTCCTCGGCCGCGTGTGCTGTTGTGGGTTGGTCGTGTGTCTGGTCAAAGGGTATCCGGTCGCAGAGGGTGTTGCCGTCCACCGTCCCTCGCCCCCGCCGCCCCTACCCGTCCCATCCCCCAGGGGCTCCGCCCCTTCAACCCCGAACCCCCACATCGGCCTGAACGGCCTCGTCCTCAAACGCCGGACGGGCTGAAGACGCGGGCCGGGGCTTTCAGGAGCGCGAGGAACCGCGCGACCAGCCCCCACCCGCCCGCAGCCGAAACGGCCCCACGCGGACGGGGATCCGGGGCGAAGTCCCCCGGCCCGGGGCGCGGGGACATCGCGCGACCAGCCCTCACCCGCCCGCGAGCCGAATGAACGCCCGACGGGCCTGGGGCTGGGTCGTGGTGGCGAGCCCCTGGGGGGTGATCGGGTGGGGCACGGGTACCGTGATCACGGGCGTGCCGCCCTCCCTTTCGTACGAGCCTTCCGAGGACGTCTGCCGTGCCGTTCACCCTGCCGCCGCGCACCCCCTCGGGGCCGCGCCGAAGGAGCCTGCTCGCCTCCGCCGCGGGCGCCTTCGTGCTCGTGGGCTGTACCGCCCCCGAGCCGTCCACCGACACCACGGTCGCGACTCCCTCGGCCGCGGACCGCGCCCGCGCGCGTGCGGCCCGCGACAGCGAGTCGCTCGCGGCACGCTACGCCGCCGTGATCACCGCCCATCCCCCACTGGCGGCCCGGCTGAAGCCACTGCGGACGGAGGTCGAACGGCACGCGAAGGCGTTCGGGGGCAGCGCAACCGCCGGCAGCCGGCCCTCCGCCTCCGGCTCACCGTCGGCTTCCGCCCCGGCGCACCCCAGCCCCTCCCCCACCGTGCCCGCCCAGGCGAAGGACGCCCTCGCCGACCTCGCCGCCGCCGAACGCACCTTGGCCGAGCAGCGGACGAAGACCCTGCTGACGGTCCCGGGCGAGCTGGCCAGGCTGCTCGCCTCGGTGGCCGCGGCCGGCGCCGCACACGCGTTCCTGCTGACGGAGGGTGCCAAGTGAGCACGACCGAGGACACAAACAGCACCAAGGGAGCCAAACAAGCCGAACTCGGCGCGTTGCAGGCCGCACTCGCCGCAGAGCACGCCGTCGTCTACGGGTACGGAGTCGTCGGCGGCAGGATCGACGAGAAGCGCCGGGCCGAGGCCCGGTCGGCGTACGACGCCCATCGGGCGCGGCGCGACGAACTCGCGCGCGCCGTACGGGACCTGGGCGGCAGGCCGGAGGTCTCCGCGGCGGCGTACGCGCTGCCGTTCGCCGTGCAGGACTCCGCCGCGGCCGTACAGCTCGCGGCCGACTTGGAGGAACGCGTGGCCGGGGCGTACTCCGACCTCGTACGCGCCTCCTCGGGCGATCGGCGGCGCACGGCCGCCGAGGCGCTGCGGGAGGCGGCGGTGCGGGCGGTGCGCTGGCGCGGGGAGAGCGTAGCCTTCCCTGGTCTCGCCGAGCGGGCGGCCCCCTCGGCCACCCCTGCCGCGGCGACGCCGTCACCCTCGTGACGCGCCCCTGACGACCCGGACGAGACGACCTGGACGACCAGGACGACTTGGACGACCAGGACGACTTGGACCAGCTGGAAAGGAACACCTCGCGCAATGGACTCGCGCATGGCCTTCGAACCGCCGCGGCGCCTGGTACGGGCACTCGGCGAGACGCAGCGGAGCGGGTCCAACGGCTCCGGCGGGTCCGACGGGACGGGCGAGTGGCTGGACAAGCTGCCCGTGCTGGCGCAACAGGCGGTCGATCTACGCGAGTTGACCGTGGAGCGGGTGCAGGCACCCGGCGGCCGCAGCAGCCTTGTCCTGCTCGTCCGGCAGGCCGACGGGACGCCCGCCGTGCTGAAGCTGGCGCCGCCGCGGGCCCGTCCGGAGAGCGAGCGGGCCGCGCTCGCCCACTGGGACGGACGGGGCGCCGTACAGCTCCTCAACCCCGCCGACGCACAGGGCGACACCCACGGCGTCCTGTTGTTGGAGCGCTTGCGTCCCGATCTGTCCGTGCGTTCGCTGCCGGAGGCGAAGGCCCTGCTGGAGGCGGCCGGGACGCTGCGGCGGCTGTGGGTCGAACCGCCCGCCACCCACGTCTTCGAGACCGTCGCCGAGCGGACCGGGCGGCAGGCCGAGGCGATGCGGGCGGCGGCGAGCGCCGACACCGAGGTCGCGCCACTGGTCGACGCGGCGCTCGCGGCCCGCGAGGAGCTCCTCGCCGGCCCGCCCGAGGAGCGGCTGCTGCACGGCACCTTCCGGCAGAGCAAGGTGCTCGCCGGTGAGCGCATGCCCTGGCTGGCCGTGGGCCCGGACCCGGTGGTCGGCGAGTGCGCCTTCGACCTGGCCCGGCTGGTCCGGGACCGGGTGGAGGACCTGATCGCGTCCCCCTCGGGGGCGTCGATCACACGGCGCCGGGTGAAGCGGCTCGCCGAGTCCCTGGAGGTGGACCAGGAGCGGCTGCGGGGCTGGACGCTGTTCCGGGCGGTCGAGTCCGGCGTACGGGCGGGGCGGGTCGGGCGTCCGCAGGACGCTGAGCTGCTGCTGGAGTTCGCGGGCTGGCTCTGACCGCCGCCGCGGCGGCCACCCGCTGGCTGCCTGTTCATGGCTGCTCCCCTCCGGATGACGCTCTGTCACGTCCCACGGTCGGGGAGCAGCCTGGGAGAAGTCCGTGAGGCACCCGTACGCCTCGGAAGAAGTCTCCGGGGGAGACGCCTTTAGTTACAGACTTCAAGCACTTCCGCTACTCGGCCGGTTCTGCTACTCGGCCGCCAGGCGGGCGATCGCCTCGTCCACGGTCAGCTCCTCGCGCTCGCCGGTGCGGCGGTCCTTCAGCTCGAGGACGCCCTCGGCCGAGCGGCGCCCGGCCACCAGGATCTTCGGTACGCCGATGAGCTCGGCGTCCGTGAACTTCACGCCCGGGGAGACCCCCGCGCGGTCGTCCACGAGGACGCGTACGCCCGCCGCGCCCAGCTTTTCCGACACGTCGAGGGCCAGCTCGGTCTGCAGGGCCTTGCCGGCGGCGACGACGTGGACGTCGGCGGGAGCGATCTCCTTGGGCCAGCACAGCCCCTGCTCGTCGGCCGACTGCTCGGCGAGCGCCGCGACCGCGCGGGAGACACCGATGCCGTACGAGCCCATGGTCACGCGGACCGGCTTGCCCTGCTGGCCGAGGACGTCGAGCTGGAAGGTGTCGGCGTACTTGCGGCCGAGCTGGAAGATGTGGCCGATCTCGATGGCGCGGTCCAGCTTGAGGCCGGTGCCGCACTTGGGGCACGGGTCGCCCTCTTCCACCACGACGACGTCCAGGTAGTCGTCGACCTCGAAGTCGCGGCCGGCGACGACGTTCTTCGCGTGCGTGTTGACCTTGTTGGCGCCGGTGATCCAGGCCGTGCCGGGGGCCACCCGCGGGTCGGCGATGTAGCGGACCTTCTCCAGGCCCTGCGGGCCGACGTAGCCGCGGACGAGGTCGCCGCGGCCCTCGAAGTCCTCGGCGGTGACGAGTTCGACGACGGCGGGGGCGAGGTGCTCGCCCAGCTTGCCGAGGTCGACCTCGCGGTTGCCGGGGACGCCTACGGCGACGATCTCGCCGTCGATCTTGACCAGGAGGTTCTTGAGGGTGGCGGAGGCCGGGACGCCGAGGTGCTCGGCGAGCGTCTCGATGGTGGGGGTGTCGGGGGTGTCCAGCTCCTCGACCGGGCCGACGCCGGAACCGTCCACCGGCTTCAGGGCGAAGGTGACGGCCTCCGTGTTGGCCGCGTAGTCGCAGGACGGGCAGTCCACGAAGGTGTCCTCACCGGCCGCGGCGGGCGCGAGGAACTCCTCCGACGCCGAGCCGCCCATGGCGCCCGAGACGGCCGACACGATGCGGTAGTCCAGGCCCAGGCGGGCGAAGATCTTCTGGTAGGCGGCGCGGTGCAGCGCGTACGACTCCGCGAGGCCCTCGTCCGTCGTGTCGAAGGAGTAGGAGTCCTTCATCTGGAACTCGCGGCCGCGCAGCACACCGGAGCGCGGGCGGGCCTCGTCGCGGTACTTCGTCTGGATCTGGTACAGCATGACCGGCAGGTCCTTGTAGGACGCGACCTGGTCCTTCACGACGAGCGTGAAGATCTCCTCGTGGGTCGGGCCGAGCAGGTACTCGCCGCCCTTGCGGTCCTTCAGGCGGAAGAGGAGGTCGCCGTACTCCTCCCAGCGGGCGGAGGCCTCGTAGGGCTCCTTGGGCAGCAGGGCCGGCAGGAGGACCTCCTGCGCCCCGATGGCGTCCATCTCCTCGCGTACGACCCGGGAGATGTTGTCGAGGACCTTCTTGCCGAGCGGCAGCCAGGTCCAGATGCCGGCGGAGTTGCGGCGCACGTAGCCGGCGCGGACGAGCAGCTTGTGGCTGAGCGTCTCGGCGTCCGCCGGGTCGTCACGCAGTGTCTTGACCATCAAACGGGACATGCGCTGGACCTGGGCCATGGTTCTCGACTCCTGCTGCGTAAGGGTGATGGCTAGGAGGTTAGCCGGGCGGCCCATCCCGGTGGAAATCGGTTGGCGCCCGGGTCTGCCCTCCGGCCGGGCGCTCAGCGCCTGCGCAGAGGCAGCGGGGCTCCCATGACGGCGTACGGCTTGGGTGCGCTGGGGAAGAGAACCTGCCGCGCGAGGTCCTCGTACCCGAGCGAGCGGTACAGGCCGCGGGCCGGGCTGTCGGTGTCGATGGCGGAGAGGATCGAGCGGGGTTCGGTGGCGCTGTCCGTGATGCCGGTGATCAGGTTCCGGCCCACGCCGTGGTTCTGGTAGTGCGGGTGGACGTGCAGCTCGGTGATCACGAAGGAGTGGTCGAGCCAGGCGTCGCGTCCCTGGGCGCGCAGATACGGTTCCACGACGGTGGACCACCAGTGGGTGCGGTCGTTGGGCATGCCGTAGACGAAGCCGACGAGCCGTCCGTCGACCGTCGTCGCGCCGAGTGCGCGGGCTCCTGGATAGGTGAGGTGACGCAGCACGATCTGACGGCGTACGGCGATCTCGTCGGCGCCGAGCCCGAAGGCGAGGGCCTGCACGGCGAGCGCCTCGTCGACGCGCGCCGCGAGATCCAGCGGGCCGACGACCACGTCGTCGGGGTTGCGGGGGCCCTGACCGGGAAAGCGCAGCATGCCGGGGAGACTACCGGGGCGCTTAGCCGGATTGCGCCGGGACTACGGGAGGTTGTGTCCGGTGCGGCCCGGTCGGGGGCCGATCGGGAGTCGGCGTGGGGCCGGTCGAGGGCCGGTCTGAGGTCGGTCGAGGAGTTCCCCGGGCCCCTGCGAGCGCGACAGGGCCTAGAACAGCACGCTCATGAACGCGCCGACCTCCTGGAAGCCGACACGGTGGTACGTCGCCCGGGCCGGGGTGTTGAAGTCGTTGACGTAGAGGCTGACGAGCGGGGCGACGTCGGCGAGGGCGTAGCGCATGACGGCCGCCATGCCCGGGGCCGCCAGCCCCTGTCCCCGGTACTCGGGGGCGACCCACACCCCCTGGACCTGGCAGGCCTGCCGGGTGGCGGCGCCGATCTCCGCCTTGAAGACGACCTTGCCGTTCTGGTCGAGACGGGCGAACGAGCGGCCGGTGCCGACGAGTTCGGCCACCCGCGCCTGGTAGAGCAGGCCGCCGTCACCGGCGAGCGGTGAGACGCCCACCTCCTCGGTGAACATCGCCACACACGCCGGCATGATCGTTTCCATCTCGTCCTTGCGGATGCGGCGGACGTACGGATCCGGGGCGATGTCGGCGGGGAGCCGGTCGGTGACCATCAGGGGCTGGTGGGCGCGGACCTCGCGGGCCGGGCCCCAGCTGGGTTCGAGCAGCCGCCACAGCTGGGCGGTGGCCTCGACGGGGCCGACGATCGAGGAGCAGCGGCGGCCGGCTCTTCTCGCCCGGTCGGCGAAGCCGCGGACGGCGCGGGGGGTGGCGCAGATCGGGACCAGGTTGGCGCCCGCGTAGCAGAGGGACCGCAGCATGCCGTCCTCGTACCAGCCCCACATCTCGCCGCCGAGCCGCCAGGGGTCGAGGCCCGCGACCTGTACCCGGGACGCGACGAATGCGTTCGCGACCGGGTCGCGGTCGAGGACGGCGAGCGCGGCGTCCAGGTCACTCGGTTCGAGGACCCTGGTGGTGGTCTGGGTCAACACGTGCGGGGGCCTCACCATACGGTCTGCTGATCTCCGCACTGTACCTGGCGAGGTTGTGCCTCGCCGCCCCTTGTACCGGCCGGGCTTCGGCCGCGGGCCGGTGGGCACGGTTCGCGCAGTTCCCCGGGCCCCTGGCCCGGGGCTCCGCCCCTGATCCCCGCTCGTCCGGGGTCGTTTGTCTGCGGGCGGGCGGGGGCCGGTCGCGCAGTTCCTCGCGCCCCTGGGGCGGGGCTACGCCCCGAATACCCCGCCCGCCCGAAGTTGATAGTCCGCGAGTGCGTGAGGGCCGGGCGCGCAGTTCCCCGCGCCC